>NZ_JAZQNX010000001.1:0-314921 GCF_045627565.1 Lelliottia sp.
TCGGTAACAATCAGATCGACGGAGTTATCGGGGAGTGAAGCAACATAGTGAAGGCAATCAGCGTTGATTAATTCAGCACTGTTTATTTTTACAGTATTATACATAGATCAGTAAGCGGGTCTCTGGTAGGCTCACTCTGCTTTAGCGCTAAAGCGGTGGGCCTTGGTTCGCTTGTGACCTTCTACATGAGCAAATGGCTGGCTGGGTGCTACAACACCCACCAGCCGCCCATTCCCACAAAAAAAGCCCCCATCACTGGAGGCGCTTGTAACTTCCAAATTGATATTCTGATAATCCAGCCAACACCAATTGTGTGAGTATTAACTGGCAGCGTTCGTGGCTGAGGTGGGTATTCTGCGCTATCTCGCCAGCAGTAGCCGGCGCGTCGGCTAATTCATTTAAAACTGCTTTTGCTTCTTCTGTCATATCCAACTGATTTAGCATGTCTTTTTACCCTTAGTAATGGCGTGACATACAGATAACTCTGGTTGGAACGAACAGCAAGGTATCTTTGCGAGGGCATAAAAAAGCCCCACGGTGTTAACCGCAGGGCTGGAATTTTTTGCTAGTTCAACGAAGTCAGTAACCCATCGTTAGAGATAAATTAACACAGATTCGGGAAAAGTAAATAGCTCACGACAATATCGAGAGCTATTAAATAACCAACTATCTAGTTATCCGTTTTAGCTGCGCTTCTGCCCATGCTTCTTCGATATCGAATTTCGTGATCAACTGGTCGTAGAATGGTTTCACTGACTTTTTCCAGGTATCAAGCGTGATGGCATAAGTAATCTGGCAAACAGCCGCATGCGCTTCAGTTGAAGGAATACGCTCGTACCCTCTTCCACTACAACGCTTGCAATCAGTCAGGACCGGTACACCCTGTTGTTCGGTGAGCTTTTTGTTAACTGCTTTGCCGCGCCCCAGGCAGTCATTACATGCGCAACTCACGACCCGCTTCCCCTTACAACTTGTGCAAAGCACTTTGACGGTCTCGCGAATCTGGCGTTTTACCTCGAAATCACTCGGAGATTGCTTCAGGTCTTTTGCGAACTGTGGGAGTTTCATGGTGTAGTGCGATTTCATAGTGAATACATCGGCCTCAATAAAGCCACTCCCTGAACAGCAATCGCACTGCTTCACGCTGGCGGCGCTGCGGGAACGTGCGAATCACTCAGATCGGTGAGCTCGGCGATCACTGTGTTCGTTACCCGATCCTGTTTCTTGTTCCAGCCGTAGGTAAGCCAGATCACCGCCTCAAAACACTGCCACTCTCGACCTGACATTTTCAGACGAGGCTTGAGCTGTTGAATCTCATTTGCGACCTTGGTGTACCCGTTCGACAGGTCGACCATACGACCTCCCGGTTGTTCGTTTTTATTGGGGAAATTGATAATTTCAGCGGTATTTGACATACTTAGCTCCGCATTTGCCTAACAACTGATGCACAAGAAAGTCGGATCTGTTCGAGCAGACCGGCTTTCGCCATTTTAGAAGTAGTCACATAACCCCCAGCATTGAAGTAACCATCGCCATCAACGGCCCGATTTGCTCAGGCATGAGACTGAATAGAGACGCGATCCCTTCGCTAACCTCTTTCAGCTTCTGATGCTCCGGTGCGTCGAGGATAATTGCCTGTTTTGCTTCAGCGACTTCTTTCTCGGCTTTTGCAAGTCGTGACAGCTTGCAGTCGGCGCCAATTAGATAAGTTCGATATTCGACCGGCAGCACGGCCATGATTGCCGGCGTCAGTTGGCTAACATTTTCGCGATACTGTTCAGAGTCGAAGCGGTTGTCTAAAAATCTGAACAACTTCTGCCGAGCACGACTAAGATCTTCTGGAAATTCGATACTATCTCCCCCCTGCCGTCTCCACTCCTCAACGATGTAGGCCGACACGACATCTTGGCCCGCTGTAGCTGCCCAAGCGCGCACCGCCTCGCGAATTAGTTCCTGGCTTTGAAACTGCCTTGGTTGAGAGCGGTTTATCAGCGCCCCTGGCGCTAATCCGTTACTGTGTTTGTACGCAAGTGATTGCATAAATTTTCATCCGAAGTTGTGCCAGTAGCTAAGCGGTATAATTATCAGGAGGTGGAAAGATGGATGGCAGATCCGGGCGGAATTCGTAAGCAAGGATTTCACCACCAACAGCATTTACCAGCTCAGGTACGTGAACTGGAGATATACGTTTCTTTCCGTTTAGCCAGTCGCATATAGTGGACTGGGCTTTACCACAACGTTTTGCCAATTCTTTCTGGCTGCCAGCGATGGCGATTGCTTTCGCCACTGCAGGGTTTTTCTCTACTATTTTGTTTTTCATAATCACCTCAGCTATCAGTTTTGAGCGATTATGTTTATCACAATAGCGAATGTCAATCGCATAGGCGATTTTTTGCTTAATAATCGCTTGAGCGATAGAGTTAAGGGAGTCATTATCAGAGGTGAATATGGGATTCTCAGAGCGCTTGGCTCAGGCAATGAAGCTGGCTGGATTTACTCAGGGCCGATTAGCCAAAGAAGTAGGCATGGCACAGTCCAGTGTTAATAAGCTTTTGAAAGACGCGAACGGTTCTCGCAAAACTGTTGAGATCGCCTCTGTTCTCGGAGTTCGACCAGAATGGCTATCTACTGGTGAAGGCGAAATGAATTCAATTAACAATGAAGGCACTTCATCACCAAACCATCTTAAGGTCTCGCAATCAGGAATTTACCGAGTTGATGTGCTCGACGTAAAAGCCAGCGCAGGCCCAGGTGCATTAGTTACAAGTGATTTTATAGAAACTATAAGAGCGATCGAGTACACAAGTGAGCAAGCGCGTGCCTTGTTCGGGAACCGACCAGCTACGAACGTAAAAGTTATCACGGTTAACGGCGACAGCATGGATGGCACCATATCCCCCGGGGATCAGATCTTTGTTGATACGGGTGTTACGCAATTTGATGGTGACGGGGTTTACATCTTTGTCTTCGGGAAAACCCTACACGTCAAACGCCTGCAGATGCAGCGTGACCGACTGGCAGTGATCTCTGATAACCCGATTTACGAGAAATGGTACGTTGAAGCTGGCGACGAAGACCGATTCTACGTCATGGCTAAGGTACTGCTAAGGCAAACAATTGACTACAAGAGATTTGCATAACCCGCTGAGGCGGGTTTTTTTATTCCCTCGATATTTCCTCTCCATTTTCCCCTCGATGAAAGTCCAAAACCTAACTTTTTTAACTGCGATTGAAAAAATATCGCTTTAACATTCAATTCATTATCACCTAAACTTCGCCAAATATCGCCTATACGATTGACCACACCAATCGCTTTAGCTATTATCCTTCTGGTAGACAACCAGCGGCATTCCACCGCTACTAATTAAGCGCATCAGGTTCAACGTTCCGCTGGCCGGCGATAAGGCATAAAAAAGCGCCCCAAAGGACGCTTAGCTCTTTAAAAATCTGAATATCCTCAAGACCAAGGAGCATAAATCTCAGGATTGTAGTTTGAAACGTTCATGCTATAGACGGAGTCACAATTATGGCAACGAGATTGAAAATACCATTTTTTTGTATGGCTATTAAAAGAGGCTTCACCAGTTGGTTGCAGTATCGATATCTGACGCTTGGCATGACATTGTGGGCAAAGATGCACTTCTACCTGCTCCTCACCCACAAGTTCTTTTTTAGAATATACAAAAGAACCGAAATCAAGTTGATTAAGAACGTAACCTTCTGTCTGGGAACTAAAGTCTTCGTACTCTGCAATTTTTGCTTTGAGAAGTATTGCCTCTTCCTCACGCTGACGAATCAAATCGTAAAGAGAGAAGCACTCCGCCTGAAGTGTAATTAATCTGCTCTGAAGTTCGATAGTTGCAGCTTTGACCTCCGCGTCAGTTTTTGCGTCATTAATGACTTTGGCTAGCCCAGCAGTCTCCTTTATAGCGGCCATGGCCGCTGATAGCTCAGCAATCACTTCGAGTACTCTTCTTCTTGTTGGGGATATCCAGATTAAACGAATCCTTGTTGTTGGGGAACAGCAGGATCCACCGAGCCTGGTGTGGTCAAAAGACAGGCATTACAAGGAGATCAAAGTGACTGATTACGCACGTAAACCATCACGGAAGCAGGCCGTAAAACTGAACCTCTTCGAGGTGATTCTTCGCCGCCTGTGCTATCTGCTGGCGCAAAAGGGGAATCCAGATGTGTAACTCAACGAAATGCGGGTACTGCGGCAAGCCGGTTGAACCGGAGGAAGTAGTTAAAAGTACCCTTCTCTATCGCAACGGCTCACAGCTGGCGCGCAAAGAAAAAGAATACTGTTCTGAACGTTGTGCTTCGTACGACCAGATGGCCCACGAAAGCTAACGTAAAAGCCGCGCAAGGCGGCCCGTACGTCCGGTGACACCGACCAAAGTTACACCGGAAAACTAAACAAAACCAAAGTTCACCCAATGGGCGCTATCTCTGGCCCGGGGATCTTACATCCAAAAAAGAGGATCTCACATGGAATTTTTCTATGTAGTTAAAGCTACGCAGAAATCCGGCAAAGAAGACGCAGTGGTTTGGTTCACTGCGAAATCCGAAGCTCGCGCCAATCTGCAGCTCGATGTTGAGCTTGAAGATGCTGGTATTGAAACTGGACGGGGTAAGGATTACCAGAAACCGATCCGCACTGATTTCCCGGTCTATGACGACCTGCCGGGAGAAAGCACAGTGGATTACACCTGGTGCAAGCGCTACGAACTGGATGAAGACCAGCGCACGTGGCAGAAAAAAGTAAAGGTTGAAGAAAAAAGCCATACCACCAGCGAATTAGAATCTGGCTCATCAACAGCTTTAGTCGAAAAATTCCGTGAGCCAGAAACTCCTACGCTGTTCACTGTCGCGACACTGCCGTTGCGCCATCGGATACTGGCAGAATTTCTGGCTGAAGAAGAATACGCCTATCACATCGATGCAGAACTGAAAAATGAAGTTCAACGACTGGTCATGGATGTGGATAACAGCTATGTCCAGAACTTGCTTCTTGCCGCTGAAAACGTAGACGGGTTCAAAACCGCGAACGAATGCACCATCTGGAAAGCTGTAAACGCCGTTAAAAGCATATTTCCACAGGAAAAGCGTTCCGAACTAGCAACATTGATCCATTTCCTCACCATCTGGTTTGCAACCGACCACATTGACCGCGGCATTCTTGTACGCGAATGGGCCGCTGGCAATCGCATTAGCAATGTTCAGCGCACCGATTCCGGTACGAATGCCGATAGCGGTTATGTCACCGATCGCGGCGAAGGTGCGCACCATACTTTGGACACTCTGGATCTGGAAATTGCCTGCGCCCTGCTACCGATGGACTTCAACCATCTGGAGATACCAGGCAGCATCCATCGTCGAGCCAAAGAAATTGTGGCGAAAAAAGAAGAACCGTGGAAGTCATGGAGCGCCATCCTGCGCAATCAACCGGGCGTTCTGGCGGTAAACCGCGCGGCAATTTTTAACCTGATTCGCATCGCGCCCGAGAACATCCACCGCACGCCTGCAGCTCATCTTGAGTTCGTTAACCAGACTATGACGGCTGAATTCAATGCAGCGGTAGAGTTGCTGCCGATGCCTACCCCAATTATCGAAACTGAAGTTACGTTAGAGCAACCGCAAGTTGAAAATCTCGGCAGCGGCGTGTTCTCCATCGATGGTCTGATGAATGAAAAACCAACAGAAAAAGATGACCGGTCATCGGTTAAAGAGGAGAACTTCAGCCATGAGCAGATGGAAAAGGCTCAGCCAGAGAAAGTCGAAATTAATGATGCGGTACCACCAGTCGAAGGCGCTGTTACAGCTGATCCGCAAGCAAATATCCTAGCGCCGGCTGATGTGCTTGCCGCCGCGGCACCAAGCCTCGCGAACCAGAATAAGCCAGATGTTAACCAAAAAGATGATTCAGTCAGCCATAACAGCGATTTTGTAAACCAGTACGCGCCAGAGCCGGTACAAAACGAGCCAGAAGCGAAACAGGCCGAACCAGAATATCCGGCTTACTTCGAACCGGGCCGCTATGAAGGGCTGCCAAATGACGTCTATCACGCGGCGAATGGCATCAGCTCGACGCAGGTTAAAGATGCGCGAGTGAGTCTGATGTATTTCAACGCGCGTCACGTAGCTAAAACTATCCCTCGCGCACCTTCCAAAGTATTGGATATGGGCAACCTTGTACACGCACTGGCTCTTCAACCTGAAAATCTCGATGAAGAATTCAGTGTTGAACCGTTGATTCCGGAGAGTGCCTTTACCACGACTGCAACACTTCGCGAGTTCATCGACACGTATAACGCCAGTCTGCCGGCACTGCTGAGCGCTGACGAAATTAAAGCCCTGCTGGAAGCGCACAACAGCACCCTGCCACCTCAGGTCTCGCTTGGCGGATCGCTTGAAGAAACGGCTCAAAGTTACATGGCGCTGCCAGATGAATATCAGCGTATCGAAGCAGATCAGAAACAAACCGCCACGGCGATGAAAGCCTGCATCAAAGAATATAACTCCACCCTTCCATCGCAGGTGAAAACCAGCGGCAACCGCGATGCCTTGCTCGAGCAGCTGGCGATCGTCAATCCTGACATGGTCGCACAGGAAGCACAGAAGCCGGCACCGCTGAAAGTGTCTGGAACCAAAGCTGACCTGATGCAGTCCGTGAAATCCGTGAAACCGGATGCCGTGTTTGCCGACGAACTGCTGGATGCATGGCGCGATAACCCGGGCGACAAGATTCTGGTGACGCGCCAGCAGCTGGCGACCGCGTTGGCCATTCAGTCGGCCCTGCTCGCCCACCCGACCGCCGGCATGCTACTCCAGCACCCGAGCCGTGCAGTGGAGGTCAGCTACTTTGGCTTTGACGATGAAACTGGCCTGGAAGTGCGTGTCCGCCCTGACCTTGAGATCGACATAGACGGCGTGCGTATTGGCTCTGATCTGAAAACCATCAGCATGTGGAACATTAAACAGGAAGGACTTCGCGCCAAACTTCACCGCGAAATCATCGACCGTGATTACCACCTGAGCGCGGCAATGTACTGCGAAACTGCAGCATTGGATCAGTTCTTCTGGATCTTCGTCAACAAAGACGAGAGCTACCACTGGATAGCCATCATCGAAGCATCCGCAGAACTGCTCGAACTGGGCATGCTCGAATATCGCAAATCAATGCGCGCTATCGCTACTGGCTTCGATACTGGCGAATGGCCAGCGCCAATCACCGACGATTACACCGATGAACTGAACGACTTCGACCTGCGCCGCCTTGAAGCGCTGCGTCTGGCTTAATGGAGGAACTGACTATGCAAAACACCAACATCATTACGACTGAGCAGGCACCCAACACCATTTCTGCCAGCAATGCTGTGTTTAACGTACAGGCTTTGGGTCAACTGACCTCATTTGCTGAGCTGATGGCGCAGTCCGCCGTTACCGTTCCAAAACACCTGGTCGGTAAACCTGCCGACTGTATGGCAATCGTTATGCAGGCTATGCAATGGGGCATGAATCCGTACGCAGTTGCACAGAAAACACACCTTGTAAACGGCGTGCTGGGCTACGAAGCGCAGTTGGTTAATGCGGTTATATCCAGCTCCAGCGCCATTGTGGGTCGCTTTCATTATGAATATGGCGGCGACTGGGAAAAGATCGCCGGTAAGAAAGAAAACCGCGATGAGTTGGGTCTGTACATTGAGGTCGGTGCAGTCCTGCGCGGTGAAAAGGAAATCACTTGGAGCGAACCAATTTATCTGGCTGATGTTTCGACCCGAAATTCTCCGCTGTGGAAAACGGCGCCCAAGCAACAGATCGCATACCTTGCAGTGAAGTACTGGGCTCGCCTTTACTGCCCTGAAGTCATTCTCGGCGTTTACAGCCAGGATGAGGTTGATCAACCTGCAGAGAAGGAAATTAACCCGGCGCCGCAGCGTGTCAGCCTCACGGAAATATCTGGTGACACCGTAACAACTACACAAAGTGCGAAAGAATCCGCCGTCACTGTTGATGCCCTGGCCGATGACTTACGTGGCCGAATCGAGACGGCTCAGGATGTGGACTGTGCAAAGGCACTTCGCGCAGACATCGAAAGCATCAAAGTCACGCTAGGTTCGGCTCTTTTCACCGAACTTAAAAACAAAGCCGTGAAGCGCTACTACTTGGTAGACGCACGTAACAAAGTAGAAGCAGCAATCAATTCCCTGCCGTCCACGGATGAACCCGATGCAGCAGAACGATTCCTGGAGGTTGAGCGCGTACTGGCATCAGCAAAACGTCATCTGGGCGAAGAACTGCATGAGCAGTTCAGCATCACCCTAGCGGATATGAAACCGGAATACGTGGCTTAGGGAGATCGGGAGGGGAAACCCTCCCTTAAGGAGACAATATGCGACTAATCAATCGAGGTAGTAGGCAATCCCCTTTGGCTCGTCAGGCATGCGACATAGCACTCGCCGCTCATCAGGGGCGTTACGGCAATTACGGGCGAAGCAAGATGAAAGAGACCTACACCGTGAGAGTTGAAGGTGTGAAAGTTTGGGTTGAAGTGGTGAATCGTAAGGCGAGCTACGTGGCCACAGCGATGACCGGCATGCGCCGCCTACGATCCTTACCCGGGCAGGCAGCCTGATATTGAAATATCACCATACCGGGCTTTGATGGCTCATATTAATCAAACTGGAGGTTTTCATGGGGCAGCTCGTCAGCTTAGAAGATTGGGCTTCCGGTCCTAACGGCTTTAAGCAACCACCATCCAGAGCGTCGCTGCACAGGATTGCAAAAACAGGACAAACAATCCCAAGGGCGCTGAAACAAGGCCGGCGATGGGTTATCGATGAAGAGGCCAAATTCATTGGCTTGCTCGCATCGCCGGTTCTACCACCACGCATGCCGAAAGCGGTGAAGACGCTTATGGAGCGAGTAATTAATGGCAGCCAGACCACGTAATCACAGGGTTGATATCCCAAATCTCTATTGCAAGCTGGATAAGCGCAACAGCAAAACCTACTGGCAATACCGGCACCCTTTAACCGGTCAATTTATCGGTTTTGGTACCGATCAGGAGGCGGCCAGACTGGCCGCCACTGAACTGAATCGACTGCTGGCGCAGCAGGAAGCTGCTCAGTCGTTTGCCCTGATCGATATGGTCAGCCATAAGAAGGTTAACGCAAAGAAATCGATGCGGATGCGCGTATGGATCGAACGGTATTTGAAAATTCAGGAGGAGCGACTCAGCAATAAGGAGATAAAAATCAATACGCTTAAATCCAGAAGGACCTGCACCAACGTGCTGGCTGAAAGGATGCCAGACATTGCCATTCAGGAAGTCACCACCAAAATGCTGGCGGCCATCACCGATGAATATAAAGCCAGGGGCAAAGCACGAATGGCGCAAACACTCCGTAGCGTCTGGGTTGATCTGTTCAGAGAAGCGCAGCACGCAGGTGAAGTTGAGCCTGGGTATAACCCGGCGCTGGCCACAAGAAAAGTCACTGTCCGGGTGACCCGTTCGCGACTGAACCTTGAGATGTGGAAGGCGATATTCGAAGCGGCCGGTAATATGGCACCCTACGTCCAAAACTCCATGCTTCTGGCAGTGGTAACCGGGCAGCGCCGCGGTGATATCGCCAAAATGAAGTTCTCTGATGTCTGGGACGGCCATCTCCACGTTGAGCAGCAAAAGACAGGGGCGAAACTGGCTATACCGCTCTCGCTACGCTGCGAGATGTTGGATATCACCCTGGCGCAGGTGATTAAGCGATGTAGGGATCGGGTAGTTAGCCCCTGGCTTCTTCATCACGTGACATCAAGCGGTAATGTGAAGGCAAGCGACCAGGTTGGCCAGAACAGCCTTAGCGTCTCCTTCAAGCTCGCGATCGATAGCACGGGCATTTCCGTGAAGGACGGAAAAACAATGCCGACCTTTCACGAGCAGCGTTCTCTTTCGGAGCGTCTGTATGAGGAGCAAGGCATCAACACCCAGCAGCTACTGGGTCATTCATCAGACAGGATGACAGCGCAGTATCATAACGATCGCGGTCTCGACTGGATGAAAGTGAAGGTGTAGCTACGTGAATAATTGGGCCGTATCCCCCTGCAAATTTCGCAGAATTTAAGGATTCATTTTGGGGAGGAATTTTGGAGGAGTTTTGGGGAAGAAAAATTCTCATAAAAAACCGGGCATCGTGCCCGGTTCTGTTCCCAGCCTGAAAAATCCCTTACGCGTTCAACCCACGATTCACCAGCATCGGTTCAAGCTTTGGATCGTGTCCACGCCACTCACGATAAAGTTCAGCTAAATCAGTGCTATTCCCACGGGACAAAATCGCCTCGCGGAATTTCTGTCCGTTTTCGCGCGTTAATCCGCCGTGCTCTTCAAACCACTGATAGCCGTCGTCGGCCAGCATTTGTGTCCATAAATAAGCGTAATATCCCGCCGCGTATCCGCCGCCGAAGATATGGGCAAAATAACTGCTGCGATAGCGCGGTGGTACGGCAGGCAGATCCAGCCCCTCTTTTTTCAGCGCGGCAGATTCGAAGGTGTCGAGATCTTCTACGTTTTCCTGCGCATCAATCGCGTGCCAGTTCATATCCAGCAGCGCCGCGCTAAGCAATTCGGTCATGTCGTAACCTTTGTTGAACTGCGTGGCATTGAGCATCTTCTCGCGCAGGGCATCCGGCATCGGTTCGCCTGTCTGATAGTGCCGGGCAAATCGGGCGAATACCTGCGGATGGCTGGCCCAATGCTCATTGATTTGCGACGGGAATTCGACAAAATCGCGCGGCGTATTGGTCCCGGATAACGTAGCAAAACGTTGATTAGCAAACAGGCCGTGCAGGGTATGGCCAAATTCATGAAACAGCGTGATGACGTCGTCCCAGGAGAGCAGCGCCGTCTGATCGTTGGCCGGTTTTTGATAATTACAGACGTTGTAAATCACCGGGCGTGCGGAAAACTCGTGCGATTGCTCAACGAAATTGCCCATCCACGCCCCGCCACCTTTGGAATCCCGCGCGAAGAAATCGCCGTAAAACAGCGCCATGCCTTCGCCGTTATGATCGAATATTTCCCACACACGGACATCCGGGTGGTAGACGGGAATATCAAAACGCTCGACAAAACGGATGCCAAAAAGCTGGCTGGCCGCCCAGAACACACCCTCTTCCAGCGCTCTGTTAAGTGCTAAGTACGGTTTGATTTGCGATTCATCAAGCGCGTATTTCCCCAGACGCACCCGCTCGGCGTAAAAGGCCCAGTCCCAGGGCTGCACGCTGAATCCGCCCTGCTCGTCGTCGATTACCGTCTGGATATCCGCCTGCTCCCACTCGGCGCGAGCGCGTGCTGCCGGAACGATACCGCGCATAAATGCCAGTGCCGCCTCCGGGGTTTTCGCCATCTGATCGGCGGTGCTCCAACTGGCGTAATTGTCAAAGCCCAGCAGTTGCGCCTGCCGCGCGCGTAACGCCACCAGCCGACGAATGATGTGCTGCGTATCGTTTTCATCACCTTTTTGGGTGCGCAGCCAACCGGCCATAAACAGATTTTCGCGCGTTTGTCGATCGCGCAACGCTGCCAGCGCGGGCTGTTGAGTGGTGTTCAGCAGAGGAATCAGCCAGCAATCGGCCAGCCCTTTGTCAGTGGCGGCCTGCGCGGCAGACGCGATTTCATCGGGCGATAATCCATCGAGCTGATGAACATAATCCACCACCAGCCCCCCGGCTTTATCCGCTGCCAATAAACGTTGATTGAACTGGCTGGTCAACGACGCTGACTCGGTATTGAGCGCTTTTAGCTCCGATTTTTGCGCATCGCTAAGCTTTGCGCCCGCCAGGACAAAATGCTGATACGTCTGCTCGACCAGGCGACGCGACTCGCCATCCAGCGATTCCCGTCCTTGCCAGACGGCCTCTATGCGAGAAAACAGCGCATCATTCAGCCAAATATCATTGGATAACCCGGCCAGTTCAGTCGAGAACGCCTCATCGAGCTCCTGAAGATAATCGTTGGTATGGGCTGACGTCATGGCGAAAAATACGCTGCTGACGCGGGAAAGCATGACGCCGCTTTTCTCCAGGGCCAGCACGGTATTGACGAAATCGGGCGCAGCCGTGTTTGCAATAATGGCGGCGATTTCCGCCCGCTTCTGGCGCGTCGCCTCATCAAACGCCGGGCGATAATGGCTGTCCTCAATAATATCAAAGCGAGGCGCCTGGTAAGGTAACAAGCTGACTTCAAAAAACGGATTGGCAACGGACATGTTTAACTCCTGCGCAGTATCATTTTCTCAGAGTAAGACAGGCCGCTGCGGGCTGCAATCCCTGGCACACGTCGGGTAACAAAAGTTGCCCTAACGCCGTGCCAACGGGCGTGCTATGGTAATACAACACAAAAAGCGTTGAGGAACAGTGAGATGATTATTTTAGTTACCGGGGCAACGGCGGGTTTTGGTGAAAGCATCACGCGTCGCTTCGTCGCCAACGGACACAAAGTGATTGCAACCGGCCGTCGTCAGGAGCGTTTACAGGAGCTGAAAGACGAGTTGGGCGACAGTATTTTGACGGCACAGCTCGACGTGCGTAATCGCGCCGCAATCGAAGAAATGATGGCGAATCTGCCTGCGGACTGGCGTGCTATCGACGTGCTGGTCAACAACGCCGGCCTGGCGCTGGGCATGGAACCGGCGCACAAAGCCAGCGTTGAGGACTGGGAAAACATGATCGACACCAACAATAAAGGGCTGGTGTATATGACTCGTGCCGTTCTGCCAGGCATGGTCGAGCGCAACCGTGGTCACATCATCAATATCGGTTCCACCGCGGGTAGCTGGCCTTACGCGGGCGGCAACGTCTACGGCGCGACGAAAGCGTTCGTTCGCCAGTTCAGCCTGAATCTGCGTACCGATTTGCATGGCACCGCTATCCGCGTCACGGACATTGAGCCAGGCCTGGTCGGCGGCACCGAGTTCTCTAACGTGCGATTCAAAGGGGATGATGCGAAAGCAGGCAAAACCTATGAGAACACCGAAGCACTGAGCGCTGAAGATGTCACCGAAACGGTCTGGTGGGTGGCGACGCTGCCAAAACACGTCAATATCAATACCGTTGAAATGATGCCGGTCAGTCAGAGCTTTGCCGGTTTAAGCGTGCATCGCGGCTGATAAATTCCTGCCCGGCCTTCGGGTCGGGTATGGGATGCCCGTCAAAAGAATGGTAGTATTCACGGGTTAACTCTCTGAGAAATCACACGCTATGGCCGCTGAATCGCAACTTAATCCCACCCAACCTGTTAATCAGCAAATTTATCGCATTTTACGTCGCGATATTGTGCAGTGCCTGATCCCACCAGGAACGCCCCTTTCTGAAAAAGAGGTGTCGGTGCGTTTTGACGTGTCTCGCCAGCCGGTGCGTGAAGCGTTTATTAAACTGGCGGAAAACGGTCTGATTCAAATCCGCCCGCAGCGTGGCAGCTATGTGAATAAGATTTCGCTCTCGCAGGTGCGTAACGGTTGTTTCGTTCGACAAGCGATTGAGTGTGCGGTGGCGCGTCGTGCGGCCTCGCTGGTAGACGATCATCAGTGCTATTTGCTGGAACAAAATCTCCATCAGCAACGCATTGCCATTGAGCGTAAACAGCTCAATGATTTCTTCCAGCTAGATGATGAATTTCATCAGAAGTTAGCGCAGATCGCCGATTGCCAGCTAGCATGGGACACCATCGAAAATATTAAAGCGACCATTGACCGGGTGCGTTACATGAGTCTGGATCACGTCTCACCGCCTGAAATGCTGTTACGTCAGCATCATGATATTTTCACTGCACTGGAAAAGCGCGATGGCGATAGCGTTGAAAAAGCGATGACCCTGCATTTGCAGGAAATTGGAGAGTCCGTGCAGTTAATTCGCATGGAAAATAGCGACTGGTTTACCGAAGATTAATTTATACCGCATTCGCCGGGGAGTGGCGGATGCGGCATAATATTTAACGCACCACTAATACCGGAATTTTGGCGTAACGGATTACGGATTCCGCATTTGAGCCCAGCAGATGTGTCGTCATTCCCGGCGTTTTTGACCCAATCACAATAACGTCGTAATCCTCTTTTGTACTCATCGCGATAATTTCATCGCGCACGTTGCCAAACCGAACTTCGGTATGAATATTCTCAGGTGCGATAGCAAATAAACGTTTCAATGCGTTCATCTTTTTCTCTGATTCCGACACCATAAAGGTCTCGAATTTCTTGATGTCAGAGTTGAATCCTCGCAATAGAGAGCGGCTGCTGTTTGGCAGGATGTTCAGCAGGGTGATGCTTGCGTTATCGGTTCTTGCCAGGAACTCGGCGTGGCGTACCGCTTTATCACTTAAGTCCATTTCAAATACATCAACAGGCATCAGTATTTTCTTGTACATAAGCCTTCTCCTTCTCATATAAATAGATTCTGTTCGCTTAAAAATAGAGTGCCATGCGGAAGCCAAACAAAGGTTAAACAGTCCATCCCTGAAACTATCAGTAAAAGAAAACAAATGTCGGGTTTGTCAGTTCTCGTCGTTATTCGTCAGAAGGACGTAAGATAAAAATTAACGGAAATAAATGTGATTTTGATCAAAAACAAAAAAATAAGATCTGAACAGGCGTATTTATATTCGCCGTCAGCGGCGCAGAAATGACAGCGTCGCGATGTGTTGAATTTGAGGAGTGATAATTATGATGACCTATGACCGTAACCGTAATGCTATTACGACTGGCAGTCGCGTGATGATTAATGGCACGGGCCGCACGGGGAGAATTACCGCGATCCACACGGAAGGCCTTACTCCAGCGCAAGTACGCCGCGGCAAAACGGTGGAAGTAGAAGGATGTGAAGGTAAGTTTGAACCGGTCGAATTGATTCGCCTGGGGATGCACTGATCTTTGCAACGATATGCCGCCGCGAACGGCGGCATAATAGAGCCTTACCTTGCCGCGGCGTACTGCGCAACAGTCGCTTGAGCGCCCTTCGCCACTAACGTCAGATACGCTTTCATAACGGCGTCCACAAACGTTTTTTCCAGCGGCAACTCTTTACCAAAAATCGCCTCAATGCTGAGCAAAGCCTGTACGCGGGTTTCTCCTTCGGCACTCCCGTTAACCGCAGCCTGAATCACGGTCAGTAAAGGATCGCAGACTTCAATTGCATTTCCGCGCTCATCAATACCGCCGACATAACGCATCCAGCCCGCAATCCCCAGCGCCAACAGCGGGAAGCTACGCTGATTCACAAGATGCCAGCGCACAGAATCCAGCATACGCTGTGGGAGTTTTTGGCTGCCATCCATCGCGATTTGCCAGGTACGATGGCGCAGCGCAGGGTTGCTGTAGCGCGCAATCAGCAGATCGGCATAACGCCCTAAATCGACACCTTTCACTTTCAGCGTTGGCGCTTGCTCTTTTAGCATCAGCGCGTGTGCGGCATGACGATAATTTTCGTCTTCCATACAGTCATTAATGTGCTGGTATCCCGCCAGATAACCGAGATACGCGAGGAATGAGTGACTGCCATTCAGCATGCGCAACTTCATCTCTTCGAATGGCACCACGTCGGATACCAGTTCAGCACCGGCCTTTTCCCACTGCGGACGGCCGGCAACGAAATTGTCTTCAACCACCCATTGGCGGAACGGCTCGCAGGCCACACCGGCAGGGTCACGCACGCCCGTGATGCGTTCAATTTTATCGAGCGTTTCGGCCGTGACTGCGGGAACGATGCGGTCGACCATCGTCGAAGGGAACGTGACGTTAGCTTCGATCCAGTCCGCCAGCTCGGCGTCCACCGCGCGTGCATACGCGCAGGTGACATTGCGCATCACATGGCCGTTTTCCGGCATATTATCGCAAGACATCACACTGAAAGCCGGTAACCCCAGCGCTTTACGACGCGCCAGCGCCTCAACCACCACGCCCGGCGCTGATTTTGGATGATGCGGGTTTTGCAGGTCGGCGGCGATTAACGGGTGATCGAGCATCAATTGCCCGGTCGCAGGCGCATGGCAGTAGCCTTTTTCAGTAATGGTGAGGGAAACAATGGCAACCTGCGGCTCACACATCGCATTTAACACGGTTTCAAGGCCGTCAACCTGAGCGTGAAGCGCCTTTTTCACGACACCCACCACGCGTGCAGTCCAGGCATCAGCAGACATTTCCGCCACGGTGTAAAGATTATCCTGGGCAGTGAGATCTGCAATCTGCTGCTCGCCACCAATCAGGTTAATTTCGCAGTACCCCCAGTCGCTGCCATGCTCAGCAGCCAAAATATCGGTATAAACCGCCTGGTGCGCACGATGAAATGCCCCAAAACCGAGATGGACAATCCGTACCTTTAGAGTGTCGCGATTGTACTGTGGGAGCGTGGCGTTGGCCTTTAATAACGGGTTTTCCATGATTGTGACTCGTTTAATAAATGAAGCTGAGATTCGCAGTCGCTCCTAAGGAGCGACTGCGCCTGCTGACTACACCAACTAGAATGGCAGTTGTTGTCAAAAATGACTGCCATTAACCATACTGATACTTCCGATTCAGTTATTGATTTATATTAACTTTTGGTCATGTGGTGTGACATGAACGCCAGGTTGTGTGACAAGTCACGCAAGTTATAAACCAGTCATTGCTCGCGACGAGATGGCAACGCTCCGTACCCCAAGGATTCTTTACGGGGTATTTCAGCTGCATCCTCGGCCAGACTCAAATCACGGTCACGCACTTCTGGCATCAGAATGGCGGAAATCAGACCCACAATTGAATAGGCAATCATCATCACCACGATGGGCCACCACGAACCCGTCATGTTACAGAAAATCCCCGCCAGTACCGGACCGAAACCAACGGCAACCAGTCCGCCCGCCTCTTTTGAAATTGCCATCCGTGTAAAGCGGTTACGTGAGCCAAACATCTCGGCCATGGTGATATTTTCAAGGGCGAACAATCCCAGTACCGCGAAGTTATGAATCACGATAATAGACATCATAATCACGCTCGGGCTGTAACTCTTATCAACGATAATCGACAACATCGGGTACGCCAGAATAATGGCCGATATGTTGAGGATAATATAAGGCAACCGGCGGCCAACCTTATCTGACAGCCAGCCCAGCAGCGGGATGGAGATAAACCCAAGAATCGAGCTAATCATTAATGCATCGGTTGGGATGCTTTTATTAAAGAGCAGTGTCTGGACCAAATAGCCCGCCAGGAAGGTCTGAATCAATCCGGAGTTGCCCGCCTGACCAAAACGCAAGCCGGTGGCAAGCCAGAATGATTTGCTTTTGAACATCGCCCCGAGGGAAATATCTTCCGCTGTTACAACCGGCCCTGTTTGCGCGTCATTTACTTTCTCAAACACCGGACTTTCTTTCAGATTCATTCGCAGCCAGATAGCGAAGATCATCACCACCACGCTTGCGAGGAACGGAATACGCCATCCCCACGCGATCAGCTCTTCACGGTCCAACGCGAAGAACATCACCGCCCAGATTGCCGTTGCGCTCAACGTACCGCAGTTGGTCCCCATCGCGACCAGTGACGAGATAATGCCGCGTTTCCCTTTCGGGGCATATTCCGCCAGCATGGTGCCTGCACCAGAGATTTCTGCGCCTGCGCCAAGCCCCTGAATAATGCGTAACGTCACCAGCAAGATGGGTGCAAAGATGCCAATTTGCGCGTAGGTCGGTAACACGCCGATAAGCGTGGTACAGATCCCCATCATCGTGATCGTGATAAACAGCACCCTTTTACGCCCAATGCTGTCGCCCATTTTGCCAAAAATAAACGCGCCAACGATACGCGCAATATAGCCCGCACCGTAGGTCCCCATCGCCAGAATTAACGCCATGGCGGCGGATTGTTCAGGGAAGAAAATCTCGTGGAAGACCAGTGCGGCCCCCAGTGAATAGAGCTGGAAATCCATAAACTCCAGTGCCGTACCGAGCCAGCCGGAAACGGCTGCTTTCACCAGATCGGATGTCGTTCTTTGAGGTTGTGCTTGAGTCATAATGGCTATCTCTAAAAGGTAAGATGCGTACCACTTATCCGCGTTTGTTGTTATTGCCCGAACGTGAGCAAGACTTTGCAGCACTGCCGCTGATCTTTCTCAAACAGTTCGATTGCGTCTGTTACGTGGTGATAGTCAAAGGTATGGGTAACCAGTTTTTCTGGATTGATCAGTCCTTTTTCCAGCCAGTCGATAACGACCGGGAATTTGTTGGCGTTGAGGCGTGTAGAAAATATCGACAGCTCTTTGCCGGTGATGCCCTGCTGCACAATTTGGCTTGGGTCGCTGGAGAAGCCCATCAGCACAATCCGCGCGGCCGGTGAGGCCAGGGTAATCGCCTCCTGCAGAATCGACGGATGACACGCGGCATCAATGATTAAGGTCGGTTTAACGCCCTTCTCGTCCAGTACCGCCTGAAGGGACTGTTCAGCATTATTGATGACCCAGTCAGCCCCGCTGCGCTGCGCCATCGCCAGACGTTCTTCAATACGATCGACGACGATCACCTGCTTCACGCGATAGACACCTTTCAATGCCTGTACGGTGACCAGCCCCATCGGGCCTGCGCCGTAAATCAGCGCCACATCATGCTCTGTGGGCTGTGCATGCCCGGTGACATTGGCCGCGATAGTGAAAGGCTCCACCATCACCGCATGTTTATCTTCAATCGCATCGGGAATGTGCCACGCATTTTTCGACGGCACGACAGCGTATTCACTGAATCCTCCATCGCGATGCACACCCAATACCACCAGCGAAGTGCACACGTTTGGCTTGCCGACTGAACACGGATAGCAATGCCCGCAGCTAATGACCGGATCAACGGATACACGCTGACCAATGCGCTTCTCATCAACACCCTCGCCCACCGCGTCAATCACGCCGAAGAATTCATGGCCGATCACGCGTGGATATTTTGCAAATGGATTATGGCCACGATAAATATGGCTATCAGAGCCGCAGATACCGGCGAGTTTGATCTTGACACGCACGTCGCCTGCTGCAGGAGCGGGTAACGGACGTTCTTCAATCACCAGTTCATTCGGTTTTTGAATCACTACGCTTTTCATTTTTTGCTCCTGTTTTACCAGTTCCACAAGGTGCCATCTTCGAGACGCGCGACCGGTAAATACGCGGGATCGTACGGATATTTGGCGGCCAGTTTTTCGTCGAACTCAATGCCCAAGCCCGGCTTTTCACCCGGATGCATATAGCCGTTATCGAAGGTCCAGCTGTGCGGGAAGACTTCCAGCATTTGCTCGGAATACCCCATATATTCCTGTACACCAAAGTTTGGCACCCACAGGTCGAAATGCAGCGCGGCAGCGTGGCAAATCGGCGACAGATCTGACGGGCCGTGTGAGCCAGTACGAACCTGATACAGCGAGGCAAAATCGGCAATGCGGCGCATCCCGGTGATTCCCCCCGCGTGGGTCATTGTGGTGCGGATATAGTCGATGAGCTGTTCTTCGATCAGCTGCTTGCAATCCCAGATACTGTTGAATACCTCACCCACGGCAATTGGCGTGACCGTATGCTGACGAATTAAACGGAAGCACTCCTGATTTTCGGCAGGCGTTGGGTCTTCCATCCAGAACAGGCGGAATTCTTCGATACTCTTACCAAAACGCGCGGCTTCGATAGGCGTCAGGCGGTGATGCATGTCATGCAAAAGATGTTCGTCGTAGCCAAACTTGCTGCGCACGGCATCAAACAGTTTTGGCGTGAAATCGAGGTATTTTTCGGTCGACCAGAGCTGCTCTTCCGGCCAGTCACCTTTGGTCGCAGGTTCGTATGCCAGCCCTTTTCCTTTTGACATCCCGTAGGTGGTTTTCATTCCCGGCACGCCGCACTGGACGCGGATCGCCTTGAAGCCCATCTCCTTATGACGCGCATAATCTTCCAGCACATCATCAATGGTCTGTCCGGTGGTGTGGCAATACACCATCACCCCTTCGCGTGACGCGCCACCCAGCAATTGATAAAGCGGCATCCCCGCAGCTTTGGCTTTGATATCCCACAGCGCCATATCCACCGCCGAAATCGCCGACATCGTGACCGGCCCACGACGCCAATACGCGCCTTTGTAGAAGAACTGCCAAATGTCTTCGATTCGGTGTGCATCGCGCCCAATCAGCTGCGGGCAGAGGTGATCTTTCAGGTAAGACGCCACAGAAAGTTCGCGTCCGTTCAGGGTGGCATCACCCAACCCGACGAGACCGTCATCGGTGGTGATTTTGAGGGTGACAAAATTGCGCCCTGGGCAGGTAACAAAAACTTCAGCCCCGACAATCTTCATAATCCGTTCCTTGCATCGTTTGTTGTGATGAAGGAAATTTACTCAACTGAGCTACTACCATACAAGTATTATGATCGAAAAATCATCGTTTGATCACAAAATACGGGGCTTATGTCCGACCCCATCCGGCAACGATAATCAACATGCCGCACAGCGCAACCAGCGCCCCGGCCCAGTCGTAGGCGCTTAATTTCACGCCATCAACGACGCGCAACCAAAGAAGCGCCGTGCATACATAGACCCCGCCATAGGCCGCATAAACGCGCCCACTCGCCGCCGGGTGCAGCGTTAACAACCAAACGAATAAGGCCAGCGCGATGCCTGCTGGCAGCAAAAGGAACACCGACGCGCCGCGTTTTAGCCAGAGCCAGGGCAAGAAGCAGCCGATGATTTCGCACAGTGCGGTCGCAAAGAAAAGCAGCGTTGTTTTGATCATAATTATTGTCGAGTGAGTCAGGGTTTAGACATGATACGCGATAATAAGATTTACTTTTCCATACCTGATGCGCGGGTATGCCGCCATTTTGGTTTGGTGTAGAATTGACGTCGGGTAAACCACTTCTTCGCGCCCAACAAAAGGAACACGCAATGACGACTTTACGCAAACGCCTCTGCCTGGCGACCATGCTTTCCCTGACGGCACTCGCTTTCACCGCGCCGGTTTCTGCGCAAACCAGCAAACTGATTATTGAATCAGGTGATAGCGCCCAAAGCCGCCAGAATGCTGCCATGGACAAAGAACAATGGAATGACACGCGTAATCTTCGCCAGAAGGTAAACAAACGCGCTGAAAAAGAGTGGGATAAAGAAGATGTCGCATTTGATTCACGCGATAAATGCCAGCAAAGTGCGAACGTGAATGCCTACTGGGAACCGAATACCCTGCGCTGTTTGGATCGCCGAACTGGCCGTACCGTTGCGCCATAAAAACGACAGCCAGAAAGGATAATCATGGCCAGCCCGTTAGCAGTAAAACTTAGACCGCTTGAGCGCGAGGACCTGCGCTTTGTGCATCAGCTCGACAATAACGCCAGCGTGATGCGTTACTGGTTCGAAGAGCCTTACGAGGCGTTTGTCGAGCTGTCTGACCTGTACGACAAACACATCCACGACCAGAGCGAACGCCGTTTCGTGGTGGAGTGTAATGGTGATAAAGCCGGTTTGGTTGAGCTGGTTGAGATCAACCACATTCACCGCCGGGCAGAGTTTCAAATCATCATTTCGCCGGATTTTCAGGGGAAAGGCCTCGCCACCCGCGCGGCAAAACTGGCGATGGATTATGGGTTTACGGTATTAAACCTGTATAAGCTCTATCTGATTGTTGATAAAGAGAATGAAAAGGCGATACACATCTATCGCAAGCTTGGCTTTATGGTGGAAGGCGAGCTAATACACGAGTTCTTTATTAACGGTGAGTACCGCAACACCATCCGAATGTGCATTTTCCAGCATCAGTATTTAGTGGAACACAAAGCACACGGCACCACGATTTTGAAACCAACCGCGCAGTAAATGCGCGGTTTTTCATGCCTAATCAATAATAATCAATGCTATTTTTAATCGTAAACTTGCGCTCAACCGCAGGCTTGACGCTCTCATCCTTGATACTCAGATCGCAGCTCACCGGGTTGTCATGTCCATCGTATTCACAGCGTTGTTGCACCGTGCCAAGCTGCTTGTCGTTGAGCAAACTTACTGCGGAATAATCCAGTTTTTTGCGCTTATCTTTTGATGGCGTTGCAGCGACGGAAAGCTGCTGCCCGCCAGCTTTTGTGGTTTTACCCAACGGATAACCATCAGCATCGTAGCGATAGTTCACTTCCATCTCTTTTCCGTGCGCGCTAACAATGAAACCTTTGTCGTCAGTATCCCAGGTCACGCCCGCAGAGGGTAATTCAGCCAGCTGGCATTTGCCCTGCAGCTTGATCTTTTGCTGCTGCGTCTCGGCATCGAGGTAAAAATTGGCGTCAAGCACCAGCGCAACGCCCGTATTCGCGTCGAGATCGTGCAGCTCGAGTTTGTCGAAACATCCTTCAGCAGACAGGGTGCCGGTAACACGTTTGCTTACTTCACCCTTTTCGTTAAACAGCGTCTGGGTGAAATCTTTAACCGGTCCACGTAGTGGGTCAAAATCAAATTCATTCGAAAAACTGGCCATCTCTGGCGTGAACGACAGCGGCGCGGAAGCGTTATCGCATCCTGCCAGTACGCTTGCCAGCGCAATCATCACTGCTAATTTCTTCACATTTTCACCAATACGTGGACGTTAATTCCAATAATATTAGCAATATACAGATGTTTACTTTCGGGTTAAACCTCAATTAAGATTATTTATATCCGTTGAGCCAATAAAGCGTGAACTCTCGTTAAAATTTAGGCTAAAACAGCTTCTATAATCGATAAATAGGACGGTGTATGTATCACCCGGTTGAGTTTTAACCCGGCATCTGCCAGCATATCGGCATATTCTTGCTCAGTGCGCGCTCGCCCTCCGTCAAAGCTGGTCAATAATAATAAAACGATTTCATATCGCCCCGGTTCGTTATTATTGTCTTTAATAACAGTTTCCAGAATTAATAATCGAGAGTTCGCTTTCATTGATTGCCGACAAGTCTGTAATATTTTATTGGTCTGGGCATCTGGCCAGTTCATTAAAATATATTTCAATATGCAGGAGTGAGTGAGAAAAGGCTATCCGGCGATTCATGGAATACCTTGCGGGAAGCCAGTATTCTCATCACTCGCTGCAAAAATACCCCGTCGACATTCAGCTCATCCCTGAGTTGTCCGGCTGTTTTATCCCCCTCAAGGAGTCGGTCAGCAACACCTGGTTCTGCCGCTGCCCGTAATGAGGCCTGCCAGACAAATCCCATACTCTGCTCTAACAAATACACGGCATCTTTACGCTCGGCTTCAGATAAATTTGTTTGTGTTAACATTTCATTTACCTATTTGATATATTAATAAAATAACCAAACAGAAACATCTGTTTGCAAGCCTAAGCATCAAATATTAAAGGCGCCAATCAACACGAGCAGTTTTAAATCACGCGATGGAAAGAAGTCTCTACGTTTTTTCTATAATGTAAAAAATAATGGCCACGCTCTTACCTATATTTCCCGTTTTAACTTTTAAACATAGCCTAAATATTATTTTCTAAGATTTTTCAGAAAGTTGCCTTACAGGTCAGTGAGTGAAACCAAGCCTGCTAGAATGAAAGACACACACAGACAAAAGGAGTTTTCAATGAAACGGTTAACCTGGATTACCACCCTGTTGTTGATTGGTGCTTCACCTGCGGTACTGGCCGCCCCGGATTCTTGCGAACGCGTCAAAAGCGATATTCAACAGCGCATTATCAATAACGGCGTACCTGAATCGGGTTTCACACTGAATATTGTCCCTAACGATCAAGCCGATCAGCCGGACGCGCAAGTTGTGGGTCATTGCGCCAACGATACGTTCAAGATTCTCTACACGCGCACCAGCAGCGGTAATTCTCCCGCCAGTAGCGCAGGTGCACAAGAAAACGCGCCAACCGAGCCGCAATAATCCTCCGCATAATGCGCCCGCCATTGATGGGGATTAATGTTTAATCCCCCTGATTACGCCACACTCTTTCATCATTCTCCCTCCCTAATTTTGAAGCGTGAAAGCACTCACGCGAGCAAGGAATGTTGTGATGAAAGAGGTTTCCACCCGCGAGTCATTCGCCGTGAGCGCCCGAGTCCTCGGCGCATTATTTTACTTTTCTCCTGACAGTGAGCAGGCAGCGCCGCTGGTCGCCGCGTTAACAACGACCGACTGGTATCGCGACTGGCCGCTGGCGGAGGAATCGTTACTGCCCGTCGCCGATACACTGCGCGCAACCGCGGATGAAACCCTGCCCGAGGCCTGGCAACGTCTGTTCATTGGCCCCTGGGCGTTGCCTGCGCCGCCGTGGAGTTCCGTCTGGCTGGATCGTGAGTCCGTGCTGTTTGGGGAGTCCACACTCGCGCTGCGTCAGTGGATGCGCGATAACGGCATTACCTTCGACATGCCGCAAAACGAGCCGGAAGACCATTTCGGGACATTGCTGATGCTGGCCGCCTGGCTGCGTGAAAATGGTCGCGATAACGATTGCGAGCAGCTTTTAGCATGCCACCTGCTGCCATGGAGTCAGCGTTTCCTGGCAGTATTTGTGGAAAATGCTCGCCATCCTTTTTACATCGGTATCGCTGAACTTGCCCAGATGACGCTGGCTGACTGGCAATCCCGCCTGCCGATTCCGGTCGTTGAAAAAACGCTTTATCGTTAACCCTTTCTCCCGTCCGCACGGCTGAATGCTCTGCCGTGCGCGCCCTCATTTGTTACGGTGTCACTTTTCGTTTGTTACGTTTAGGAAAATTCTGGCGACACGCTTTCAGCCCTTCTCCCGTAAGGCATAACCCCCTGTTTATGTTGCTAACGCTGCTTTACTGATTTTGCCGCTTCGCTGGAACCCTTCCCATTCGCTTGCTATAGGTCATATCCCCCTGCCGATACATGGCATAACAACAGGCAATCAATGGGTTGCTATAACGCATGCGCACAGGGAGACACATCGCAATGCACTCATTTTTACTGAAACGCACGCTGCTTTTCGTCGGAGCGATAGTTGTAGTCCTCGCGCTGCTGACGTGGGGAATTGGACTGGATACGATAAAAGCGCGTCAGGTAGACCTGCTTTATTTGGGTCAACAGCATATGATTTTGGTCTTCTCTTCGATGTTTTTCGCCCTCCTGGTCGGGATCCCGAGCGGAATACTACTTAGTCGTCCGGCGGCGCGCGGTGTTGCCGAATACGTGATGCAAATCTTTAACGTCGGTAACACGCTTCCGCCGCTGGCCGTTCTGGCGCTGGCGATGGTGGTGCTGGGCATTGGCGATAAACCGGCGATCGTCGCGCTATTCCTCGCCTCGCTGCTGCCGATTGTACGCAACACCTATGCCGGTCTGTGCTCGGTGCCCCCTTCTTTGCTCGAAGCCGCGAACGGCATCGGGATGACGAAATGGCAGCGTTTATACCAGGTGGAAATCCCAAACGCTTTACCGGTGATGCTGTCCGGTATTCGTATTGCGACCGCGATTAACGTGGGTACCGCGCCGCTGGCCTTCCTGATTGGCGCCAGCAGCTACGGCGAACTGATCTTCCCGGGCATCTATCTGAACGACTTCCCGACGCTGATTTTAGGCGCCGCAGCGACAGCACTTTTCGCTTTGATTCTGGACACGTTGCTCGCTGCGCTGGGCCGAGTCATGAGCCCGCACGTCGCGCGATAACAATAACAAGGAGCCTTTATGAGACTGTCTTCAAGCCTCGCCGCGCTGGCTGCAGCCGCATTCTTCGCGACGCAGGCGCAGGCCGCACCGCTAGTTTTGACCACCAAAAGCTTTACTGAACAACATATTCTTTCGGCCATGACCGTGCAGTATCTGCAAAAAAAAGGTTTTGAGGTGCAGCCTAAAACCAATATCGCGACGGTGATTTCGCGTAACGCGATGATCAACAAACAGGTTGATATGACGTGGGAATACACCGGGACCTCGCTGATTATCTTTAACCACATCAATAAACGCATGTCGCCGCAGGAGTCTTACGACACCGTTAAACGTCTGGATGGCAAGCTGGGTCTGGTCTGGCTGAAACCCGCCAATATGAACAACACCTATGCATTTGCGATGCAGCGTAAACGCGCCGAGGCAGAACACATCAATACGATGTCGGATATGGTGGCGAAAATCGAACAGGTGCGTAAAACCGATCCGGATAACAACTGGATGCTGGGTCTAGACCTTGAATTCGCCGGGCGTAGCGACGGCATGGAACCGTTGCAGGAAGCGTATCAAATGGAACTGGATCGCCCGCAGATTCGCCAGATGGACCCAGGGTTAGTTTATAACGCCGTGCGAGATGGATTTGTGGATGCCGGACTGGTTTACGCCACCGACGGACGCGTTAAAGGATTCGACCTCAAAGTGCTGGAAGACGACAAAGGCTTTTTCCCGAGCTACGCCGTGACGCCAGTCGTGCGTAAAGACACGCTGGATGCGAACCCTGGTCTGGAAGAGGCGTTGAACACCTTATCCAGCCAGCTAAATAACGACGTTATCACCGAGCTGAATAAGAAGGTAGATATCGACCATCAGTCACCGCAGCAGGTCGCTCGTGATTTCCTGCATAGCAAAGGGCTATAGGAGGCGCTATGGATACGATTCACTACATGCTTAATAACTGGGGTTTTCTGCTTACGCTGACCTTTCAGCATCTGTGGCTGGTGGGATTAGCGGTTGGCCTGGCGATCATTATCGGCGTGCCGCTGGGAATTCTGATTGTGCGGCACAAATGGCTGGCGACACCCGTGCTGGGGATTGCCACGATCGTGCTCACCATCCCGTCGATTGCGCTGTTTGGTTTGATGATTCCGCTCTTTTCACTGATCGGTCAGGGGATTGGTGCCCTGCCCGCCATCACCGCCGTGTTCCTCTATTCACTGTTGCCGATTGTGCGTAACACGCACACCGCGTTGGATAGCCTGCCGCCGGGACTGCGTGAAGCCGGGCGCGGGATTGGCATGAAGTTCTGGCAGCGTCTGCGTTGGGTAGAAATCCCAGTGGCCTTACCGGTGATTTTTGGCGGGATCCGTACCGCCGTGGTGATGAATATTGGCGTGATGGCCATTGCTGCCGTGATCGGCGCAGGTGGTCTGGGTCTGCTGTTACTCAACGGCATTGGCGGCAGTGATATTCGCATGTTGATCGCCGGTGCCTTAATGATTTGTCTTTTAGCTATTGTGCTCGACTGGCTGCTCCATCGCCTGCAGGTCGTGCTGACTCCGAAGGGGATTCGATAATGATAAAACTGGAAAATCTCACTAAACAATTTTCGCAGAAAAATGGCCAAACGTTTAAGGCCGTCGACAACGTGAACCTCAACGTACCTGAAGGCGAAATGTGCGTTCTGCTTGGCCCGTCTGGCTGCGGGAAAACCACGACGTTGAAGATGATTAATCGCCTGATTACACCGAGCAGCGGCAATATCCTGATTAATGGTGAAAATACCAACGAAATGGACACAGTTACGCTGCGCCGTAACATCGGCTATGTGATCCAGCAGATTGGCTTGTTCCCTAACATGACCATCGAAGAGAACATTACCGTCGTCCCGCGCATGCTCGGCTGGGATAAAGCGCGCAGTAAAGCGCGTGCCGAGGAGTTGATGGATATGGTGGCGATGGACCCGCATAAATTTCTTAACCGCTATCCACGCGAAATGTCCGGCGGCCAGCAGCAACGTATCGGCGTGATCCGTGCCCTGGCGGCGGATCCTCCGGTGCTGCTGATGGATGAACCGTTCGGCGCGGTAGACCCGATCAACCGCGAAGTGATCCAGAACCAGTTCCTGGAGATGCAGCGCAAGCTGAAAAAGACGGTCATGCTCGTCAGCCACGACATTGACGAAGCGCTCAAGCTGGGTGACCGTATCGCCGTGTTCCGTCAGGGGCGAATTGTGCAGTGCGCCAGCCCGGATGAACTGCTGGCGAAACCCGCCAATGAATTTATCGGCTCGTTTGTTGGTCAGGACCGTACGCTTAAACGCCTGCTTCTGGTGTCGGCGGGTGACGTCACGGATCAGCAGCCGACCCTTACGGTGCGCGAATCGACCTCGTTGCCGGAGGCCTTTGCGACCATGGATGACAACGATATCCGCGCAATTACCGTTGTGGATGACATGGGAAAACCGCTGGGCTTTGTGAAACGCCGCGAAGCGCGTCAGGCCACCGGTTTTTGTGCCGACGTGCTGCATCCGTTCAGAATGACGGGTAAAGCGGAAGACAACCTGCGCGTGGTGCTGTCGCGTCTGTACGAGAGCAACACAAGCTGGATGCCTATCGTTGACGAAGACGGCCGCTATAACGGCGAAATTTCTCAGGATTATATTGCGGAGTATTTAAGTTCCGGTCGTACGCGTCGGGCGCTGAATATTCACAGCGACAATTAAATCCCACGTTCTACAGGCAATAAAAAACCGGGCGCTTAACCGCCCGGTTTTTTGATTTCTGAGGACGCGCTATGCCACGACCCGGTCTACCGTTAGGGCGTCATCAAACATCGTGAGATCGATGTAATGAGCCAGATCGCGCTGTTCGGCGCGGGGCAGATAAGGCAGCTCACCCACCAGCGGCCCCGACAGTTTCTTGCTGAGCACCTCGATGATTTCTGCATAATGCGCAAGGCCAGGATTGATACGGTTAGCCACCCAGCCGACCATCTGCAGGCCGTCGTTCGCGATGGCCTGAGCCGTCAACAACGCGTGGTTAATGCACCCTTCCTGAATCCCCACCACCATCAGCACCGGCAGTTGTTCCTGCACGACCCATTCGGATAAGGGACGCAGATCGTTCATCAGACTACGCCAGCCGCCCGTGCCTTCCACTACCACATGATCGGCCATCGCACTCAGCTCAGCCAGACCGTTAGACAGTAAGGAATAATTAATAAGACCACTGTGCGCGACGCTACTTTCGTTTTCACTCAGCGCAATGGGATTGATCGCATGATAAGGCAGTTCAAAACTCGAGACGCTTTGCAGTACCAGCGCATCTTTATTGCGTAGGCCTTCTGGCGTCTCTTTACTGCCTTTCGCGACCGGTTTGTACCCCGCCACACTCTTACCGCCCGCCGCCAGGGCTTGCAGCAATGCGCGGGAGACCACTGTTTTGCCAACAGAGGTATCGGTACCCGTTACAAAGAAACGCTTAAGCATGACTTACTCCACCGTTATGCTTTGAAAATATAAACCAGGTAAATAATTCAGTGGAGTGAGTCTAAGGTATGCGCGCAGAGTCCAGATTGAGTTAGCGCAAATTTTATGGCATCAGTGAAAAAACAGTTAACCCTGTAACAACCGGATCAATAACGAGCCGTTATACATCGCATCTTTCACCAATGCTGCGCCTGCCATAGTTCCTTGGTTAGAAAACTGGGTGCTTTCTACCACGATATTTTTGCTGTACGCCGGAAGGGATTGCTGACGAATACAGTCGGAAATCGCCGGGAACAGAATATCGGCGGCCTGGCTCAGGGGTGAGCCAATCAGGATTTTTTGCGGATTAAAGAGGTTCACCATAATGGCCAAAATGCGTCCGACGTTGTTCCCCACACCGGTAATAATATCTTTTGCCAGCAGATCGCCCTGACGCGCCGCGCCACACAGCGAATCCATGGTTAAGGGTTGTCCATGTAAAGAGGAGCTCATGGACTGGCTCAGGCGCAACTGCGCCAGCTCCATCACGCTTTCGACGCTGGCGATAGTTTCCAGACAGCCATGATTACCGCAATAGCAGCGCTTGCCGTAAGGGTCAACCTGCGTATGACCAATCTCCACCAGGCTGCTGCTGCCCGCATGCAGTAAACGTCCGTCGGTGATGACCCCTGCGCCCACATTGTGATCGATAACCACCTGAATCACATCACGCGCCCCACGGGACGCGCCAAACAACGCCTCCGCCATCGTCCAGGCGCTGATATCGTGCTGAATATAGACCGGCACGCCCGTATGCGCTTTGAGCACTTCACCCAGCGGCATGTCTTTCACATCATTATAAAACGGCATTCGGTGGACAATCCCATTTTCCGTATCAATGATTCCGGGCATGGTGATCGCAATAGCCGTTAAGCGCTCGAGCCTTTGCTGATGACGGATAAAGAATTGATCGATATGAATAACAATACGCTCGAGCAGCGTTTGTTCAGACTGGAGCGGCAACTCAAGACGGTCTTCCACCACCATTTTGCTGCTCAAATCACGCAGCGCGAGAAATACTTCGCCACGACTGATTCTGATCGACAGGTAATGCCAGGCTTCCGTTTCCACCACCAGGCCGACCGCCGGACGGCCACGGCTGCCGGGGTCCTGAATTTCGGTTTCCTGCACCAGGTGGGCTTCCAGCATTTCTCGTACAATTTTGGTAATACTGGCAGGCGCCAGTTGAGCCAGACGAGAAAGATCGATACGCGAAACCGGACCAAGCTGATCAATCAGACGGTACACTGCGCCCGCATTGGTCTGCTTAATCTGATCAATATGTCCAGGCTGACTATCAGCAGCAACCACCTCTTACATCCTTATTTTCGCGCTTCGAAATAAACTGTGGGCTATGGTGAAGCACTTGACACGTAGTCGTCAAATATTTACTTAGCCATGTGATTTACCGCACATTTTTCGCGCGCATTATAGCAAAAATTGTTTATCGGGTCCCCTCAATCAGCTGTTTTTTGAAACGCTGTGCCGCGTTGCTGAGCTCATGATGTTTTGGCCAAACCAGCCACATTTCCGATACGGCATCCTCTTCAGCTATCGCCACCCAGCGCATTTCACTTAGCTGCACGCGTTTAAACGAGGCGGGCAAAATCGACACTCCTAATCCGGCGGCGACCAAACCGATAATCGTCATCGCCTCACCGACTTCTTGGGTAATCACTGGCGATAACCCGTAACGACGCATCAAACCCAAAATATCATCGTACAAACCGGTCCCGACATAGGGATCGAAAAAGACAAACGGCTCCTGCGCCAGCTCGGCCAGTGTTACTGACGGCTTCGCTGCCAGCGGATGATCCCGCGGGATCATCGCCATTAACGGTTCCCGTAAAATCATCTCCCACGCCAGCGTGTCGGGTAGCTGCGTGTTGCGCATCAGCCCCAAATCCAGCGATCCTTCATTCAGCGGAACAATCTGTTCACGCGTATTAATCTCGCGGGTCTGGATATGCACATCCGGATAATGGCGACGAAAGGAAGACAGCGTATGCGAAACCGCGCTGATAAACGGGGCTGACGAGGTAAATCCGAGACGCAATTCACCCGTCTCGCCCAGATGTAAACGCTCTGCGCGGGCAGCCGCGTCATTCACCATACTCAGCACCTGTCGGCTATCCGCAAGAAACTGTTTGCCCGCAGCCGTCAGGCTGACACTGCGGTTAGTGCGGGCCAGTAATCGCGCCCCCACCTGCTGCTCCAGGATCTGAATCTGCTGACTCAGCGGTGGCTGGGAGATATTTAGCCGCGCCGCCGCACGGCCAAAATGCAGCTCCTCGGCCACGGCAATAAAATAGCGTAAATGGCGCAGCTCAATATTCATATGTTTAACGTATCATTTGAGATTATTAATATATTAGACAGAATATTACCAATTTCCTACCCTGATCCTGTGGTCATTCCCATCCCCCGTCATCGCGGGACGTTTTCGCAAGGATTTTACGTGAGTCGTACAACAACCGTTGATATCGCCCCGGCAAGCGACATTGATGATTTACCCGCAACACCTCAGCCAGCCCAATTTATCAAACGTGGTACAACCTCTTTCATGCGCGTCACGCTGGCGCTCTTCTCGGCAGGACTGGCGACATTTGCCCTGCTGTATTGCGTTCAACCTATTCTGCCCGTGTTATCTCATGAATTTGGCGTGTCGCCTGCCAGCAGCAGTATTTCGCTCTCGATTTCAACCGGCATGCTGGCGGTCGGTTTGCTGTTTACCGGCCCGCTTTCGGACTCTATCGGACGCAAATCGGTAATGGTCACGGCGTTACTGCTGGCCTCTGTGTGCACCCTGCTGTCGACAATGATGACCAGTTGGCACGGGATTCTGGTGATGCGCGCGCTGATTGGACTGTCATTAAGCGGCGTCGCGGCAGTTGGAATGACCTATTTGAGTGAGGAAATTCACCCCAGTTTTGTCGCCTTTTCGATGGGTTTGTACATTAGCGGGAATTCGATTGGCGGCATGAGCGGCCGCCTGCTCAGCGGTGTTTTCACCGATCTCTTTAACTGGCGCATCGCGCTGGCGGTGATTGGCTGCTTCGCCCTTGCCGCTGCACTCCTGTTCTGGCGAATTCTGCCGGAATCACGTCATTTTCGTCCCATGTCGCTGCGGCCCAAAACGCTGCTGATCAATTTCCGTCTGCACTGGCGCGATAAAGGTTTACCGCGCCTGTTTCTGACCGGCTTCCTGTTAATGGGTTCGTTCGTCACGCTGTTTAACTATATTGGCTATCGCCTGATGCTCTCGCCGTGGCATTTGAGCCAGGCGTTTGTCGGCCTGCTGTCCGTGGCGTATCTCACCGGCACCTGGAGTTCGCCCAAAGCGGGTGCAATGACCGCGCGTTTCGGACGCGGCCCGGTCATGCTGACGTCTATTGGCGTGATGCTAGTGGGATTGCTGATGACGTTGCTCTCATCTTTATGGCTGATTTTCGCCGGAATGCTGCTGTTCTCCGCCGGTTTTTTTGCTGCGCATTCGGTCGCCAGTAGCTGGATTGGCCCGCGCGCCCGTCGCGCGAAAGGCCAGGCTTCTTCGCTGTATCTCTTCAGCTATTACCTGGGTTCAAGCATCGCCGGGACGCTCGGCGGTGTCTTCTGGCACCGCTATGGCTGGAATGGTGTCGGTGGATTTATCGCGTTGATGCTCTGCGCCGCGCTGTTGGTGGGGATGAGTCTGCATAAACGTCTGCATTAACGTTGAATAACCTCGTGTTTCAGTCGGTCGGATGCTACTTTTTGTGATTGCCCGATTCAGACACGAGGACTTCATGAACAACAATAACTATCAACAACTCACCCGCACGTTCCAGCGTCTCTCCCGCTTCTCGCACCTTTCCTCCATCGCCAGCTGGGATATGTTCGCCATGATGCCGCCGGGCGGCAGCCAGGCACGAGGTGAAGCGCTGGCCGAAATGAGCGTATTGCAGCATCAGATCCTCACCGATAAGAAAGTCGGTGAATGGCTGGCGTCTGCCGAAAGCGAAGATTTAAATGACGTCGAACAAGCCAATCTGCGCGAGATGACACGTCTCTTTCAGCAAGCGTCTTTACTGCCGGAGTCGCTGGTTGAAGCCAAATCGCTGGCGGGGAGCAAATGTGAACACGCCTGGCGTACGCAGCGTCCGGCCAACGACTGGCAGGGTTTTTCCGCCAATCTCAAAGAGGTCGTCAAACTCAGCCGTGAAGAGGCGCGCTTGCGTGCCGAAGCGAAAGGTTGCACCCCTTATGATGCCCTGCTCGATATCTTTGAGCCGGATATGACCAGTGCCCGCCTTGACAGTGTATTTGGTGATTTGAAATCCTGGCTCCCGGATTTGCTCGCCCGCGTGGTGGAAAAACAGGCGCAACAATCGTTTGTTCCGCCGCAAGGGCCTTTCCCAACCGCCGTTCAGCGTGAACTCGGTCTGGAAGCCATGCAAATGCTGGGCTTCGATTTCAATGCGGGCCGTCTGGATGTGAGTGCGCATCCCTTCTGCGGCGGCGTCCCTGAAGATGTCCGCATCACGACGCGTTACGACGAAAACGAACTGCTGAGCGCGCTGTTTGGCGTGGTGCATGAAACCGGTCATGCGCGTTATGAGCAAAATCTGCCGCGCAACTGGCTCGGGCAGCCCGTCGCTTTGGCGCGTTCGACGGCCATTCACGAATCACAAAGCCTGTTCTTTGAGATGCAGCTCGGGCGCAGCAACGCTTTCCTGAAACATCTGCTCCCGGCTGTTCATGCGCGTTTTGGCAGTCAGGCCGCCTTCAGCGAAGAGAACTTTATCGCCTGGAACCAGCGCGTGAAGCCGGGCTACATCCGCGTCGATGCGGACGAAGTGAGCTATCCGGCGCACGTCGTGCTGCGCTACGAAATCGAACGCTCGCTGATTAACGGTGAAATCGAAGTGGAAGATATCCCGGCGCTGTGGGATGAAAAAATGCAATCATGGCTCGGTCTGTCGACCAAAGACAACTACCGTAACGGCTGTATGCAGGACATCCACTGGACTGACGGCGGCTTTGGCTACTTCCCGTCGTACACGCTGGGCGCGATGTATGCTGCGCAGCTCTTCAGCGCCGCTAAAAACGCGTTACCGGGGCTGGAGTCATCGATTGCGGGCGGCGATTTCTCTGCGCTGTTTGACTGGCTGCGCCAGAATATCTGGCAGCACGGCAGCCGCTTTACCACCTCGCAGCTGATCGAGCAGGCAACCGGTGAAGATCTGAATAGCCGTTATTTCCGTGAACATCTCACCTCCCGCTATCTGTAATACTCCGCGCCGGGGCCAGTCCCCGGCGTTGTACATTCCGTTACACGCCGAAACCAATGACTCACGGAAGCCTCGACCCCAAATGGATATAGTTATTTCAACGGCCCCGCAGTGGGGTTAAATGAAAAACCAAATTCGAGGGTATGAGAATGAAAAAAGTATTAGCTCTGGTTGTTGCCGCTGCTATGGGTCTGTCTTCTGCTGCGTTTGCTGCTGAAACCACAACGTCTTCCGCGGCACCCGCTACCGCAACGGCGACCACCACTAAAGCAGCACCAGCGAAAACTGTGCACCACAAAAAACACAAAAAAGCGGTTGAGCAGAAAGCTCAGGCTGCTAAAAAACACCACAAAAAAGCAGTGAAAAAACAAGAAGCCGCTCCGGCAACGACCACTGCTCCTGTTGAGCAGAAAGCCCAGGCTGCGAAAAAACACCACAAAGCCGCTGCTAAACCTGCCGTAGCGCAGAAAGCGCAAGCCGCTAAAAAGCATCACAAAAAAGCAGTGAAACACGAAGCGGCTAAACCTGCTGCTCAGCCAGCTGCATAAGCGTTCGAGCTTAATCGCGCCCCTCGGGGCGCGTTGTAGACCGGCGCTGAACCGGAATCGGATCAGCGCCGTTTTTATTTCCGGAGGCCGTATGCTGCGACGCTATCGGTTTGAGTTCATTCTTTTCACGCTTATTTTATGCGCGCTCATCGCCTGTCGGTTTTATCTTTCCTGAATGTAGCACGCTGATTTTACTCCCACTTTCTCGCCGTCCCGTCTATAGTATTTTAATAGGGTTCACTTTTAATAATCATAATTACCCCACCAGAGTGTGATATGCGGAAAATAGTTGTGTGCTTACTGGGAACGTTCTGCCTCTTTTCTGGTTTTAGCCATGCGGATGACGGCGACGACGACGCGGTGAACGCGAAAGAGATCAAAACGCTTTTTTTTGGTCATGATGACCGTACGCGTGTCGCCGATCCGACTGAATCACCCTGGGATGCCATTGGGCAACTGGAAACCGCGAGCGGTAACTTATGCACCGCAACCTTGATCTCCCCTCATCTGGCGCTGACCGCCGGACACTGTCTGCTTATTCCACCGAAAGGCAAACCAGATAAAGTCGTTGCGCTGCGTTTTGTCTCCAAAAAAGGCGTCTGGCGTTATGACATTCATGGCGTGGAAGGCCGCGTCGAACCGTCGCTGGGTAAACGTTTAAAGCCCGATGGCGATGGCTGGATTGTTCCCCCGTCAGCGGCGGAGTGGGATTTTGGATTAGTCATTTTGCGCTATCCGCCGTCAGGTATCACGCCGCTGCCGTTATTTGACGGCGATAAAGGCGCATTGACCGAGGCGCTCAAAGCCGCCGATCGCAAAGTCACCCAGTCCGGTTATCCGGTCGATCATCTGGATTCACTCTATACGCATACCGATTGCATCGTCACCGGTTGGGCGCAAACCAGCGTGTTATCGCATCAATGCGACACGCTGCCGGGCGACAGCGGTTCACCGTTGATGTTGAAAACCGACAAAGGCTGGCAATTGATTGGTGTGCAGAGTTCGGCTCCGGCGGCCAAAGATCGCTGGCGCGCGGATAACCGTGCGTTATCGGTGACCGGTTTTCGCGACAAACTGGAAACCTTGTCGCAGGAATAACTCAGCAGTATCTGACTTTACGTAATTCAATAATCGCCTCGATGGGCATCGGCCGACTGAACAAGAATCCCTGCAGTTGGTCACAGCCCGCGAGGCGCAGCAGTTTCATCTGCTTTTCGTTTTCCACCCCTTCGGCAACTACCGCCATACCCAATGCGCTCGCTATGCGCACCGTTCCGCTGACCAGGGCGATCGCCTGCTCGTCGTTATCCACCAGCCCGGCCAGGGATTTGTCGATTTTGATGGTATCGAAATTAAAGCGGCGCAAATATCCAATGCTGGAATAGCCCGTGCCAAAATCATCCAGCGCGACGGCGGTTCCCAACGCTTTCAAATTGGCGATGGCGGCGCGGGCGCGTTCAGGATTTTCCAGAACGTAGGTTTCGGTGACCTCAAGCTGTAGCCGATTTGCCGGAAAACGGGTCATCTCAATGACTTTCGCGACCTTTTCTTCAAACTCGGGATCGCGAAATTGGGCGGGAGAAATATTGACTGACAGTTTCAGATCGCTGAACGGTTCAAGGTCATGACAGGCGCGGCGCAGCACGAACTGACCCAGGCTATAAATCAGCCCGCTGGTTTCAGCAATGCTGATAAATTCATCCGGTGTTAGCTCGCCCGCGGGGCGACGCGGCCAACGCACCAGCGCTTCCACGCTAGTCATTTTCTGGCTACGGGCGTCAATAATCGGCTGATACCAGACATCAAATTCATCTCGTTCCATGCCGTCGCGAATTTCATTTTCTATCGCCAGTTGCCGCTCGCGGGCGCTGTTCAGTTCGGCATCATACTGTGTGATGCGCCCTTTTCCGGTGATTTTTGAGTGGTACATCGCGATGTCTGCCCGGCGGAATAATTCCGAGCTGGTACAGTCGATCAGCGTGCCGCTGGCGAGCCCAATACTGGCGCTGATATGGATGGTGCGTTCACCAATGCGTACCGGCGCATCCAGGAACGCCAGAACATCGTTTGCAAAGGTCAAGGCCTGCGCCTGGGAGGGGTCGCCGCCAATGGTCATCGCGAATTCGTCGCCGCCCATTCGGGCCAGCATTCCGCCCTGCGGCACCCTCTCGCGCAGTGCCTTTGCCAGCAGAATAATGAGTTCATCGCCCACGTCATGGCCGTAAATATCATTCACATCCTTAAAGCCATCCAGATCGATAAAGACCACGGTTTTCACGTCGATATCGCCGCGCAAACTCACCCGTTCCAGCTCTTCGATCAACGCGCGTCGATTCGGCAGATGACTCAGCCAGTCGGTACGCGCCACGCGTCTGGCCTGATTTTCGCCCCGGGCGAGTTTGTACAGCCCCACGCTGCTCACCAGAATAAACAGCAAAATCAGCGCCGAGGCCAGAACAACGATTTGGGTGATTTGGTTGGATGCTGCACTTGCCGCCTGCGCACCGGGCCGCTGCGGCTGCCAGTTGAGGTAACCCAGGATTTCGCCCGCCGAACTTTTTAGCGGAATGCTGGATTCGCTGGTGTGATCCCGGGTGAAATGCAGGTTTTCAATCTGGAAGGTATTGCCCAGATCGCTCAGGATCTGCGGGTTGATATGACGCGTAATCACCAGATAACGGCGGACGTCATTCTTCACCTGCAAGCGTCCCACCATGGGACGAATCAGCCCAATCCCAACAAAGGCGACCCCCTGCCGCGTGCGGGTGATCCCGGCATAAATCGTCGTTTCGACCTGCAATGCCTTCGCGTTTTCACGGATCAACGCTTTCAGGCCGTATCCAAAAAAATCGAGGTTGGTTTCTTTAAACGGCTGACTCTTAAATGAGCCCCACATGACATGAAAACGCTCGTCGAGCACGAAGGTTCCGTCGTACAGGTTATTGATTTTAAAGCCTGCTCCCCAGGTGTTATACAGCCAGTCGGTATTTAACACCGGCGGATACACTTCCCGCACCGCATCATCCCAGACGGCATTATCAATCACCAGCGACCAGACGCGATTCGCCGACGTCTGGATCGCACCCTGTACGGAGAGCGCAGAGCGGTGTTCATCTATCTCATTGGTTTTACTGCTGATCAGGTGCAGCGAAAGGTAAAGCAGCGCGACAACGGAAACGACCAAACCGATCCCCGCCATAAAAATCATGACAAACAGGGTTTTTGCGGAAGGAATATTACGCCAGCTTAGGGGGTTATACATTCGCGGCTCTCTTGAAAGGGCGTATTTCTAAGCGTAATACAGCGCGCGAATTTCGCTGCCCGTAAATGCAGGCAGCGATCACATCAGGCCAGTTTTATCATTACCATACCTGCCAGCAGCAGAACCAGGCCAATCCAGCCTTTGCGATTGAGCCGCTGGCCGAACAGAACCCAACCCGCTGCCAGCGTGGCGGCGATACCGAAACCACCCCACAGCGCGTAGGCGACCGACAGATCGATCCCTTTTACCGCTTGAGAAAGTGCGCTAAATGCGCCTAATACTGCCGCGATGGACAGCAAACCGAACCACTTTCGGCGAAAACCATCAGAAAATTTCAGGAACACGTTGGCGATAATTTCCAGCACGATGGCGAACGCCAGCCAGGCTGCATGAATCCATTCAAACTGTTGCATGGGCCTGCTCCTTCGGCTGTTTTGTCGGTTTGCGCGTGCCTGATTTAATCAGCACAATACCCACCACAAGCGTTGCCAGACCGGCAATTTTCATTGTTGACAGGGCTTCATCAAATAACATTACGCTAAACAGCGTAATCAACAGAATACCGATCCCCTCCCACAACGCATACGCCACGCCGAGCGCGATTTTTTTTACCGCAAATGACAGGAAAATATACGAAAGGGAAATCATCGCCAGCATTAAAATAAAGCCAGTATTGTCATCACTAATACTTGCCCACTTCATCGACAAAGTACCCGTAATTTCAGCGACGATGGCCAGGGTTAATAGTATCCAGTAAAACATGCTCTTCTCCTGCTTGAGAATATAATCCATTGCAGCTTGTCGAAAACGACAAACCCAAAAAATGAAATACGTCAGATAGCTAAACGCATAGCGTCAGCTCAGGCAGAAGGCAGGACTATAGCGCGTTGCGCCAGTGTTGCTCACCGGACAGCAGGCAGAGAGAGGTTGAGAAAATAGCGGTGTTATTTGAAAAGTACGTCCTGAACAGATTGTCCATAATATTACAATTATCCGCGGTATTGCTTCTCGTCATTGCGGATGAAAATTGTCCTCGGTAGTTAAACACGCCTGATTTGTACCACAAGCTAAGAATTAACTCAAAAATTTTTCATTTCTTTACCCTGCTTGTTTAACTTACATTCGCATATTAATGGCGCATCGCTATTATTATAAAAAAAAGGATTAGAGCAGGAACTCACATGGCTAAGCCCATCATTACTCTGAACGGATTAAAAATCGTCATTATGCTTGGAATGCTGGTGATTATTCTCACCGGTATCCGCTTTGCCGCCGATATCATCGTGCCTTTCATTTTGGCGCTGTTTATCGCGGTGATCCTTAACCCCTTAGTGCAGCGAATGGTCCGCTGGCGCATACCACGGGTGCTGGCGATCTCGCTGCTCATCACCATTATCATCATGGCGATGGCGCTGCTGGTGACCTATCTTGGAACATCTTTGAACGAGCTGGCGCGAACGCTGCCGCAGTACCGTTCAAAACTGGTGATTCCGTTGCAGCAATTGGAACCCTGGCTGCAGCGTGCGGGTATTGAGGTGTCCGTTGAGGAGTTGCTGAAGTATGTCGATCCGAATGCGGCGATGACGCTGGTGACGGGTATTCTGGCGCAGCTTTCCAGCGCCATGACCTCCATTTTCCTGCTGCTGTTGACCGTTGTTTTTATGCTCGTCGAGGTGCCGCAACTGCCGGTCAAACTGCAGCAGATGATGGTGCGACCGGTTGAGGGCATGGGTGCAATCCAACGCGCGCTGGACAGCGTGTCGCGCTATCTGGTACTCAAAACCGCGATCAGTATTGTGACGGGGCTGGTAGCCTGGGCCATGCTTGCCGCGCTGGATGTGCGCTTTGCGTTTGTGTGGGGCTTGCTGGCCTTCGCACTTAACTATATTCCCAATATCGGCTCGGTGCTGGCCGCAATCCCCCCGATTGCTCAGGTGCTGGTCTTTAGCGGTTTTTACGATGCGTTGATCGTCCTGGCGGGCTATCTAATTATTAATCTGGTCTTCGGTAACATTCTGGAGCCAAGAATGATGGGACGCGGGCTTGGGCTTTCCACGCTTGTGGTCTTTTTATCACTGATTTTCTGGGGATGGTTGCTCGGCCCGGTGGGCATGTTGCTCTCTGTTCCACTGACGATTATTGTCAAAATCGGGCTGGAACAGACCGCTGGTGGACAAACTATCGCCGTGTTGCTGAGCGATATGAGCCACCGATAAGTTTTCGCAACAGCTCTCTCTCACGAGAGGGCTGGAACGCGTTAGTCGTGCATCGCGAACATGGGCTTAGCAAGCCGTCCTGCCTGGCGATAATTCGCCAGCGCCGATCGCCACTCAGCCAGCGGAAACAGCGTCACGTCGCCATAGCAACTTGCCTGCAGTTTCGGCCAGATTTCGCAAAATTCAGCCTGCCATTGATCAACACTTAACCCATCCAGAGAGTTTCTAATATGGAACCACCGCACCTGCGGCTGCTGCCTGAACGGCTGACCCGAAAGCAAACCGTAGCAGACAAAAAGCCCTGTCTCAGGCATCACATTCAGAATCCTGTCCGCTAACCTGCCACCCGTAGCGTCGTACACAATTTCTGCCCGTGCGGCAATGGCGCTAATGGCCGCCGTATCCTGCTGCGAAACGGGAATAATACCCATCGCCCGCAGCCTTTCGCCATGCGCAGGAGAACGGTGAATCCCATACACCGCGTCAGCGCCCGCCTTGAGCGCCCATTGCCCGAGCAGCACGCCGCAGTCGGACCCGGCCGCCGTCAGCACGATCTGCTTTCCCCGAGGAGAGTAAAGATTGAGCATCATTTGGGCGGCCAGCGGGTTGATGTACGCGCGAGCCGCCAGCGTTGAGTCGATGTCGTCCGGCACGGGGATCGCCAGCGCCGCAGGGCAATCCACAATGTTTTGCCAGGTACCCTGCCCGCGTAACGGCAGCACGCGCTTCCCAAGCAAATGTTGTGGCCCATCCGTTACCACGCCGACGCCTTCGTAACCTGCCACCGCTGGCAACGGCGTCCGATGACGATAGGCGCCCGTCATCGGAATGAGATCCGACGCATTCACCGGGGAAAAGCGCATGTGCACCCGGATCTGCCCGGCAGACAGCGGTTCGGGTGATCTCAGTTCGACTTGCAGAACGGATTCAGGCTTGCCAAAGGCGCGATACCCTAAAGCAGAATGATTCATTATCGGATACCTGAATAGGTTTCATCAGCAAAGCTTACTGTCTTGTTCCCCGAGCGGAAATGATTATTTCGCCACAGGTAAATCCGCGTATCGCGTCGTATAGGCCGGAGAGAGCATTTCCCGTTTCATCGCCCAGCTTTTTTGAATACCCTGCCCGGCAAACCATATCGTCCCACGCCCTGAGACATTCAGCTTGTCAATGGTCTGCATCAACGTCTGGCTGTCGGGTCGCGGCGGATATTCATCAAACAAATTGAGCTGCGCGACGCCCTGGCTGAAAAAATCACTCAGCATGATGCCCGCTTTCATGTAGCGGAAACCGTCTTTCCAGATCCTGTCCAGCGCCTGGCTGGCGACGCGAATAATATCGCGGGTATCGTTTGACGGGATCGCCAGACGACCGCTGGCCTGCGGGCCATAAAACACGTCGTTTTCGGCGTGCGGGCTGGTGCGCATAAATACGCTAATGACGCAGCAGTACTGTCGTTCCGCTCTAAGCTTCTCGGCGGCCCGTTCGGCGTAAGCACAAATGGCCTGCTGCATCTCCTGATATTCCGTAATGCGATGACCAAACGAGCGGCTGCAAATAATCTGTTGCTTCGTCGGCACGCACTCATCCATTTCGAGGCACGGCTCGCCCCGGAGTTCACGCACGGTACGCTCCAGCACAACGTTGAAGTGTTTGCGGATAACCCAGGTTGAGCTGTCGGCCAGTTGCAACGCCGTTTCAATGCCCATCATAGTGAGCGTTTTAGCGATCCGTCGCCCCACGCCCCACACTTCTCCGACAGGCATCCGGGTCAGCAGTTTTCGCTGCCGTTCGCTGTCAGACAAGTCAACCACGCCACCGAGCTGGGGCCATTTTTTCGCGGCAAAATTAGCGGCTTTTGCTGTGTAACACTGCTGTTCTACACTCAATCAAAAACCCAGTTACATCAGTACATCTGCCATATGCTGCCAGCATTAGAGGAGAGGTATATATGTTTCAGTTACGTCGCGGTAGCGGTGATTTTCTCTTTCATGTAACAGATTCTCAGGGGTTGCCACATTTAACGTTGACGGTTTATGCGTGCAGAGCCGACAGGTATCATTCACCAGCCACAGTTAAGGCTTATCTCAGGCATCTTCTGGCTTTTTTTTCCTGGGCTGGACAGGATGAAACAGTGAAACGCCAGCATTGGGATTTGCTGGGCAACAGTAGTCAGGTCCGTGCTGTGCTCGAACATTTCCTGACAACCCAACTGCACTGTACTTTATTTTTCGCACGCGATTTGTCAGGAGAAGATATTCGCAAGGTACAGGTTACTTGGGGAAAAGCCCACCGGATTAATCATCTGTTAGCTGCGCTGCGATCTTTTTATCAGCTGCTTATCTCGATGCAGCTGTATTCCCATCTTCACCCTCTTGATTTACCCCAAGCCAAAAATATGATTGCCGAAATCCGGCTACAGCATCTTGATGACTTTGTGAGAATACACCAGAGACCGCCGATGCCATCAGACAGTGGCATTGACCATTGGCGTCCTCTCAGACTGAGCTCTTCGTATTACAGAATTAAAGATAATCAATGGATCCCGGAGTATCTGGACGATCCGGAACTCATGGGGCATGTGCTGGCCTCAGGCGAACAGTGTGGCTGGAAGCTACAGGATATAGCGCTCGTTAGAATACTTTTCGATACGGGCTGCAGAATACACGAGGCCTGCGCGCTGACCATGCATGACTGGAAGGTCAGCGGTTTTCGCAACATGTTCATGTCGCTGAGTAAAGGCAGTCGTGGGAAGCGGGTCAAGAATATCATCATCACGGATAAAACGCTGAAGGTGCTGCTGCGCTAAACGTGCGATTGATGAGCTCCTGTCAGGGAGGCTAAAAATCAGCCTAACGACGATTGTTCTGGCTTCAAAAAGCGTAGACCCTACGGGAAAAGGCGTATCTGCTTCCACCATCTTGCGGAACAGGCAATGCCATGCAATGTACAAAAAACATGCGACACTGAACGGTAGTAGCCGGAAAAAACGTACCATTTCGGACTCTGAACTTAATGATCCCACGGCGTCAGAATTACGGAGAGCTTATCTTCTTGCGAGTAAGAGCAAAACAGCCTTGATTGCGAAGGTTATTCTGCTTGAACGTGAGCTTGAAAACTGTGAAATACAGAATGGCAACCTGCGAGAGAAAATACTGTCACTGCTGCTACTGTACATGTAAGGCCAGCATTCATTTTCATTTAGCGACAGGCAGATCTGAGTAGCGCGTAGTGTAAGCCGGTGACAGCATCTCACGTTTCATTGCCCAGGGCTTATGGATGCCCTGACCCGCAAACCAGACCTTTCCTTTTCCTGACGCGTTAATGCCGTCGATTACCGTCATGAGTGCCGTGCTATTAGCTTTCGGGGCGAAACTATCAAACAAATTAAGCTGTGCTGTGCCGCGACTAAAAAAGTCAGCCAGCATAACACCCGCTTTCATGTAACGGTAACCATCGACCCATATTCGATCCAGTGATTCTGTCGCGGCACAAATGATGTCACGCGTATCATCAGAAGGTGTCAGCAATTTCACCGATGATTGGTTTCCATAATAAATTTCATTATCTGCGTGCGGGCTGGTGCGTAGAAAAACGCTAACAAAAGCACAAAACTGGTGTTCGCTACGCAATTTTGCTGCAGCACGCTCCGCATAGGCGCAGACAGCCTGACGCATATCGGCATACTCGGTAATACGGTGCCCAAAAGAGCGGCTGCACATAATCTGTTGCTTATTTGGCGCGAATTCCTCAAGCGCCAGACACGGTTCACCACGTAGTTCACGCAATGTTCTTTCCAGAACAACGTTGAAATGCTTTTTGATTACCCACGGTGAACTATTGGCTAAGTCCAGCGCTGTACTGATCCCCATAGCGTTAAGTTTTTTTCTGATGCGCCTTCCTACCCCCCATACCTCCTCTACAGGTACGCGCTCTAACAGCTTCCGCTGACGTGATATGTCGGATAAATCAACCACGCCTCCCGTGCCAGGCCATCTTTTTGCTGCGTAATTTGCTAATTTTGCTAACGTTTTGGTTTGCGAAGCGCCGATCCCGAGCGTGAGTCCGGTATTTTTAAACACTTGGTTTCGCACGGTTTTGCCAAAATCTGTCAGCGACATGCAGCTGGCTACGCCAGATAAGTCGATAAAGGCTTCATCGATTGAATAGATCTCGATGGCTGGCGACATCTCCGTCAGCGTCTGCATAACTCGCGCGCTGAGGTCGGCATAAAGGGCATAGTTTGAGCTGAATACGTGCACTGCGGAGGGAAATGTTTTATTTTTCAATTTAAAGAAAGGTTCTCCCATGGTGATGCCGAGCGCTTTTGCCTCTGCTGAACGCGAAATTACGCAGCCGTCGTTGTTAGAGACCACCACCACGGGTTTTCCCTTTAAATCCGGGCGGAACACTGTTTCACAGGACGTATAAAAGTTATTGACGTCAGCCAGAGCAAACATCGTCATTGATGTGACTTCACTGAAAATGTCACTACGCCAAATATTTCTAGGTCTTCTGGATGATGAAACGTCATGGGGGAGTAATTGCTATTGTAAGGAACCAGTTGCAGGACGGGATGCGTGCGCAACTCCTTGACGGTAAATTCTCCAGCGACAGCCGCAATCACGATATCGCCGTGACTTGCCGAAAGCGAACGATCAACTACCAGAAGGTCACCATCTCCAATTCCAGCTCCCGCCATGGAGTCACCGCTTACTTTAATAAAATACGTAGCGCTAGGGTGGGCTATCAAAAGCGTATTGAGATTTAACCTATCTTCGACGTAGTCTTGTGCGGGACTAGGAAAACCACAAGGTACCCGTTCCGCAAAGAGAGGAAGATGGATAGAAGGGACAATCTCTATGGGATAAAAAATCTTCATAATGAGAGACTCAGCATAACTGTATTTACATACAGTATCACTGGATTTTTCGCACGTTCAACCTTCTTCTAAGCAGGTTTCGGGAACCATTTGAAGTTGCGAGGAATTTAGGTTTTACCGTGTAAGCAGTAAACTGAGTAAGTTTGTTTTTTTAAACTTTGTCGAATAAATCGAACTTTTGTTCAGTGGCAGGATCAGATCAAGCATCCCCTTGACAATGCAGGCAATCCGGTGGATAAAAAGGAGTTTAGGATCACCAACTGGCGTGCTTACAATAAGCCCTTTAACGACGCTTCTTACGTTAACGATTTCTTCCCCCTAGAGGTTGAAGTACTATGGCAGACATCCCCACTTATCATGTGCTCGCCCTTTTAGGTGGAGGCTATCGAGGCCGTTGCATCGACCCATTGAACTCACAGCCAGGAGCGGACGTCAAACTCGTTTAATACAACAATTAGCGCAATGCTTTTGATAAACAGACAGCCTCTGTCCTACCTATGTATGGGCCAAAATTCTCAATACGGACATACCCATTTAGTTCGTAAAAATTGACAGCCCTAATATTGATATGTCGTGTTTCCAGCCTAAGTTCGTTATATCCCATCTCTATTGCCGATGTTTCCAGATAAGCGAGTAACGTTTTGCCAATGCCTGGCACGCTTCGGTCTGAAAACATCCTTTTTAGCTCAGCTATATTTTGCGTTAATGGCCTTACAGCACCACATCCTATCACTTCGCCATGAGTATTCTTTGCCAATACCCACAATGCTTTGTCATCATTCATTGCATCAACGTTGAAGTTGCTTTTGCCGTTATCACCCGTAATAGCGGCAAGCTCCGCTGACAGCATTTCGATTAAGCGATGGGAATCTGAAGAAAATGGATCTGATTTCTCTATTGTGATCATGGCTATACCCTATAAAGAGATTTTGACCAGAATAAAGTCTCCTGCCTTGAAAAGCATCACTTCTCAACAGGTGATGGAACACCGGTGATTCCTGCTATTCTGAGGATGCGATGTCCGTTCCTCGCTCAAAGCTGTCTGTCATGCCTGCTTATAAAACAGGCTTAACGTAGGATATTTCCCGTTTTTTCCAAGCGGGCCCCTTTTGCAGAAACGCCCATACGCTCCTCCTATGCTCAAACTATAGGGCAGAATCGTCTACCGGGGTGTGGTCAGTCCATCATGTACCTCTGGTAGAGCTTCATTCTCATTTTGTTATGCTGAACAAAGACAATATACCACTACAACTATCGATGCCTTAGTCATGGAAAGTATGTGACTGAAAAATACAAATTGGGCATGAGGCTGTCTGAATGCGTTAAAAAAACAAAATAGATTAAAATATAATCAAACGTGATAGGGTAGGGCACATTCATTGAAAGGTTAATCATCATGTCTATCATCGATTACGCAATGAAGCTCATCAGTGGTGCAGCCACAGTCACCTGTCCCATTTGCGGGTCTAAATCGACTCAGCCAGTCTCAAAAATTCGTCTGAAACAGGCCATACTTTGCCCGGGATGTAAAGCCCTGTTTATACCAACAAGATAGCGCCTTCCAGAGAATCATGCACAAAACGATGTTCTATACTCAGATATAAACTAGCAGCTGTTAAATCCCTGATGCCTTACACCCATCCTGAGAGAACCCTTCTGAACTGATTTCGCAACTGCTCCTGCGCGTTAATGTCGCATCAGAGCAACGCTATGAAAATAAATCCCAGGGCGTGGCTTCGCCGCCCCCGTCCCCTGACGCAAGCTCCCGGCTGGGCTCCGTTTCCGGTTAACGACCCGGTTGGTGAAATTCCTCTGCGACCAGAGCTGTTTTCAATGCCTCAGATGGAGCGTTATGGTCAAAAACTGGCTCGTACCCACAAAATTTCTCCAGATAAACTGCCTTACTACCTCCTTAAGCGGCTGGGTGACAATGAGGCCGCGATTACGCAAAACTGTTATGAACTCAATGCACGTAAAAAAACAACCATTATGCCCGCCGGGGAGTGGCTGCTGGACAATTACTACCTTATTGAGGAGCAGATCCGTATCGTCCGCCAGCACTTGCCGAAAAGTTTTGGCAAAGGGTTGCCTTCACTCTCCTCCCCACACCGTTGTCCGCGAATTTATGATATTGCCGCAGAGGCCATTGCGCATGGCGATGGGCGGTGGGATATCGCCAGCCTGACCAGCTATATCACGGCTTATCAGACCGTCACGCCGCTTACGTTAGGCGAAGTCTGGGCTTTGCCGGGCATGCTCCGCCTGTCTTTAATCGAAAACCTGCGTCGTGTCAGTGCCGAAGTCGTACAAGCCCAGCAAGAACGAAGCCTGGCAGATACGTGGATCACACGAATTTTCGAATGCGCAGAGAATGATCCGGCTGATTTAATCATGGTGATCGCTGACATGGCGCGTTCACGCCCTCCGTTGAGCAGCGCATTTGTCGCTGAACTGGTACGCCGTCACCAGGGCCATGGCAATGCACTGGCCCTGCCTCTGACCTGGGTCGAACAGCGCCTGGCCGAACAGGGCGTCACAACAGAGATCCTCATTCATCGCTTCAATCAACAGCTCGCTGCCAGTCAACTCTCTGTCAGCAACAGCATCGCCGGTTTACGCTTACTAAGTGAAACCAACTGGGCTGATTTTGCTGAAACCATTAGCGTAGTGGAACAGACGTTACGTCTTGATCCCGCAGGCATATACTCCCGCATGCACTTTGATACCCGGGACCATTATCGTCATGTTGTTGAGATCCTGGCCAGACAGAGCCACTTCACTGAGCCTGAGGTGGCAAACCATGTCCTGGCACTTTCCCGGGAAACCACTCCTGGGACGGCAGCCCATCATATTGGTCATTATCTGGCAGGCGAAGGACGTCAGCAGTTGGAAATTCAGCTGTTGGCTGAAACGTCCAGACTCATATGTGTGCGGCACAGTTTCAACAAAATTCCCCTTCTGTCATGGCTAGGCAGCCTGAGCCTGTTGACCACGGCAACGACAGCAGGGATATTGCACGAAACATCGCATCAGGGAATGGGCTGGTTGTTGTTACTGTTGGCATTACCCCTTATTGTTGCTGTCAGCCAGTTAATGAGCGATATGCTAAGTGAGGTTACGACCCGTTTCCGTACCCCTCTGCCGCTGCCACGAATGGATTTTTCGGCAGGTATCCCCGCTGATTGCGCGACTATGGTCGCTATTCCCTGTTTACTGACCAGTCACGAAAGCATCTGCAAACTTCTCACCAGTCTGGAAGTTTGCTGGCTTGGTAATCAGGACGAAAATCTCTGTTTTGCGCTTCTTACCGATTTCGCTGATTCGCCCAGTGAAAGTACCGAAGAAAACCAGGCTCTGTTAAGTCAGGCGATCACAGAGACACAGAACCTTAACCGGCGATATCCTGGCAGCCGTCCAAACTTTTATTTGCTGCACAGAAAGCCGGAATGGAACCCTCTGCAGGGCGTCTGGATGGGTTATGAGCGCAAAAGAGGAAAACTGGCGTTACTGAACGACTGGTTACGCCATCCTGTAGCACAGTTTACCAGTGTTGAGGGCATGCCAGCAGACCAGTTACCCGTGCACATTAAATATGTCATTACGCTGGACAGTGATACGGTTCTGCCGCGAGATACAGCGCATAAGCTGATCGCCACGATGGCTCACCCCATGAATAAGCCAGAATATGATCCTTTAAAGCTGAGGGTAGTAAGAGGATATGGAATTCTACAGCCAGGACTGGCGGAGGAGATTCCACGCAACGGACAGGGGCGCTATGCCGCCTTGAGCAGCAGCATACCAGGTAATAACCCCTATTCGATGATGTCTTCAGATATCTATCAGGATCTCTTTTGGGAAGGATCCTTTGTCGGCAAGGGTATTTACGATGTTGATATTTTTGTTCAGGCCACCGCCAACATCTGCCCTGAAAATCTGGTCCTCAGCCATGACTTACTCGAAGGTTGTTATGCCCGCTCCGGGCTGTTAAGCGAAGTCTTACTCTATGAGCAGTATCCGAATAATTATCTGTCGGATGTTGCTCGTCGCACGCGCTGGATACGTGGAGACTGGCAACTCCTGAACTGGCTGAGACCTCATGTCAGAAAAGCGGATGGAACCACCGCTAAAAATTCGTTATCTCTGCTGTCATGCTGGAAGTTATTCGATAATCTGCGTCGCAGCCTCGTAGCGCCTTCTTTACTTGTGCTCCTGTTTTGCGCTTTGATTTGGGTTCCCAATCCCTTTTACTGGCTCGGAGTGGTAACACTGGTTTGGCTGTTGCCTGCAGTCTTGAGTATCACCCATGATCTCTTACGTAAACCTCCTCGCCGACCCCTGCGTCAGCATCTGTCGCTGGTCGTCGCTGGTGCGCTGAAGCGACTTTCCCGCATCGCGCTCAATTTTACCATACTGCCACATGAGGCCGGATACACTCTGTATGCGATTGGCGTAACGCTCTGGCGGCTGGCCATCAGTCGACGAAACCTCAGCCAATGGGCCAGTCACAATCCCGTAAGTGACCAGGTAAAGGTATCTGCTGTCCGTTTTTATCGGGCAATGTGGCTGAATGTGGTAAGTGGTATAGCATTAACGGGGCTTACCTTTCATTTTGTACCGCAGCTCCTGGTAATCGCATTACCTGTCAGCATTCTTTGGTGTCTGGCGCCTCTGCTGATGAGTTGGCTGAGCCGTCAGCCTGTGCGCAAAGTGTTTTCACCCAATAAAGAACAGAAAGAACTGCTGCGTCAGACAAGCCGCGAAATCTGGGCCTTTTTTGAGACGTTTGCCACGGCGAAAGAAAACTGGCTTCCTCCTGACAATTACCAGGAAATCCCCGAGCCTACGATCGCGCATCGCACTTCTCCCACAAATATTGGGCTTTCCCTGCTTGCAAACCTGACGGCCTGGGATTTTGGCTATCTGCCTGGTGGCGAAGTATTGCAGCGCATCACCCAAACACTCGACTCGCTGGATAAAATGGAACATTTCCGGGGGCATTTGTATAACTGGTATGACACTCGCACGCTTGCCCCACTCAGCCCTCGCTATGTTTCAAGCGTCGACAGCGGCAATATGGCTGGTCATTTACTGACACTACGTCAGGGGCTGTCCGCCATGCGTAAGCAGCCCGTATTGAACGGTGAACAGATACTGGCCGGGCTGAACGATACATTGTCTATCCTGGAAAGACACTGGGGTCAGAACGCACCTACCAGCCTGCGGCTGTTGCGTAAACAGTGTCTCAGTGCGATGTCGTTACCTCCGACACACATTTTTAATGCTCTAAAAAAAATGAGGACACAAAGCAACCATCTGAAGATGCTATACAATCAGGAGAATAGTCTTGTTGTGCGCTGGACCGAGCATCTCGAGCATCAGCTGGTTCAGCTTTGTCAAGAATGGACGCATCTGCTTGGCTGGTTAACTCCACTGTATAAGGATCAGACGTTACCGTCACTGAACTGGCTTGCAACAGCGACCTATTCCGGTGAAGGGACACCTACGGCATCCGTGATAACGCAAGCCCGTCTGCGCCTGGATATTATTACCGAACTTGAACAGCGCCTGGACGAGCACGCGCGAATGGATTTCGCATTTCTGTACAGTGAAGCGACCAGCCTGCTCAGTGTCGGTTACAACTGTGACACAAATACACCAGACAAAAGCCACTACGACCTCCTCCCATCCGAAATTCGCCTGACAAGCTTTCTTGCCATCGCAACAAATCAGTTGCCGCTTAAAAGCTGGTACACCCTGGGGCGACTATTCACCACGATTGAAAATGAAACCGCGCTGATGTCATGGAGTGGTTCAATGTTTGAATACCTGATGCCAAATCTGGTAATGCCTGCCTGGCCCGGTAGCCTGCTTGATGAAATGAGTCAGTCGGCCGTAATGCGCCAGATAAGTTGGGGAAAAGAGCGCGGCGTGCCATGGGGAGTTTCAGAGTCTGGTTACCATGCTTTTGATGTTCAGCATAACTATCAGTATCAGGCATTTGGCGTCCCCGGTCTCGGTCTTCGCCGTGGGCTGGCCGACGATATGGTCGTCGCTCCCTACGCCACAATTCTGGCACTGATGGTCTCGCCACAAAAAGCCTGTGAGAACCTGTTCAGACTGGAAAAAACCGGTGCTCACGGTGAGTACGGTTTTTATGAAGCACTGGACTATACGTCCTCTCGCCTGGCGACCGGTCAGCTTTATGCCGTAGTACAGTCCTGGATGGCGCATCATCAGGGAATGGCATTTCAGGCGCTGGCGCATGTGTTGCTTGATGCCCCTATGGCAGAGCGTTTCATGTCCAGCACAGCTTTCCAGTCGGCGAGCCTGCTGTTGCAGGAACGCGTCCCTGATGCCGTCGATCTTTACAGCCCGCGACGTCACTTCGAGTCTCATGAAGGGAGAGTCAAACCGGTTCGCTACGAGCCGCGCATTTTCACCGCAGCGGATAGCCCGGTCCCCGAGGTTCAGCTGCTATCCAACAGCCATTACCATCTGATGATGACTGCGGGCGGCGGGGGGTATAGTCGCTGGAATAATATTGCCCTCACGCGCTGGCGCAGCGATACCACCCGCGATAACTGGGGGGCATTCTGCTATATTCGCGATCCGCAAACAGGTGAGATATGGAGCAATACCTGGCTTCCCACAGGTGACGATACGGGTGACAGCGACGAAGTGATATTTACCGATGCGGGTGCTGAATTCCGACGAACCTTCGGGTCACTCAGCGTCAGAACGCAGGTCGTAGTCTCCCCCGAGGATGATATTGAACTACGGCGGATCACACTTGTGCATCGAGGCCGTCTGCCGCGAACCCTGGAACTGACGACATATGCCGAAGTCGTGCTCGCGCCTTACGCCAGCGATCTGTCTCATCCTGCCTTCAGTAATTTGTTTATCCAGACGGAACTTGACCCCGATCGCGACGCCATTCTCTGCCATCGTCGTCCGCGCTCGGAGCATGAGAAAAGCCCTTGCCTATTCCACATGATGGTAGTGCATGGCGATAAGCCCAAGAGCGTTTCGTTTGAGACCGACAGAGCTAAATTTCTGGGGCGTGGCCGGAGCCCTGCTGATGCAATGGCGAACAGAGAAAACGGACCGCTTAGCAACACGTCGGGGTCTGTGCTAGACCCCATACTGGCGATACGCCATGCTGTCACGCTGCAACCCGGACAGCCGATAACCATTGATATCGTTTATGGTATCAGTGAAAGCCGTCAGCAAAGCCAGACACTGCTGGAAAAATATCGTGATCATCCCATCGCTGACCGTGTTTTTGAACTGGCCTGGTCTCACAGCCTGGTGATGTTACGTCAGATGAATGCCAGTGAAGATGATGCCACCTTGTTTAACCGTCTCGCCAGCGCGGTGCTTTATCCCAGTCAGGAATGGCGCGTAGATGGCCAGGTGATTAGCCGCAACCGGCGTGGTCAGTCCGGTTTGTGGGGCTGGGCTGTTTCAGGCGATCTACCGATTGTGCTGCTCAGCATCGCCAGTGAGGAAAGTATAGCCTCCGTTACCACCCTTATTCAGGCGCATCGCTACTGGAGACTAAAAGGGCTGGAAGTGGATCTTGTCATTCTGAATAACAGCCCCGGAGGCTACCAGCAGGTCTTGCAGGCGCAGATGATGGATTTAATTAACGCGGGTTCGGGTGCCAGCCTGCTGGATAAATCCGGCGGGATTTTTGTCCGTAATGGCGAACATCTGTCCGCGGATGATAAGCAGCTTTTGATGAGTGTGGCTTATCTGTATCTTGATGACCGCGCGGGTGGCATTAATGAACAGCTCAGCCTGCGAATGAATACGTCAAAAACACCGGCCAGGGCATTTATCTCGTACACCATGACCGGACGCAATCAACATACTGACTGGACACCTGATACCAGTCAGTTGCGCCATTTCAACGGCTACGGTGGATTTTCTCAGGATGGCCGGGAGTATCAAATTGTCCTGAAGGAAAACGCGCCAACTCCGGCGCCCTGGTCCAACGTGCTGGCAAATCGCTGTATTGGCAGCGTGATCTCTGAAGCGGGCCAGGCCTATAGCTGGTATGAGAATGCCCATGAATATCGCTTAACGCCCTGGGAAAACGATCCGGTGAGCGACTGTAGTGGTGAAGCCTTTTATTTGCGTGATGAAGAGAGCGGCGCGTTCTGGTCCCCTACTGCATTACCGGTACGCGGGAAGGGGGATTATCTGGCCCGTCATGGTTTCGGCTACAGCGTGTTTGCGCATCGTGAGAGTGGTATAGACACTGAGCTGACGGTGTTGGTCGCCGAAAAAGATCCGGTGAAAATTGCCATCCTGACGCTCAGTAACAACTCGGGCCGCACGCGTAAACTATCCGTCACGGGTTATGTGGAGTGGACGCTCGGGGAATCACGAACCCGCACCGCCCCTCACATTGTGACGCATTCTGTCAGCGTACCGGGTGGTTGCGGCGTGATGGCAAACAACTTTTACGGCGCAAACGGTGGCGGGCGAACTGCCTTTTTTGCCGTCAGTGGCATTCACTGCTCGCTGACCGGTGATCGCCGAGAGTTTATTGGACGTAATTGTTCCCTGCAAAACCCTATAGCCATGAAACAGCACAGCCTTACGGGGAAAACAGGTGCTGGTCTCGATCCATGCGGGGCGCTACAGTCGGTGGTCACATTAATTGATGGTGACCAGAGAACGTTTATTTTTGTTCTGGGGGCGGAAGAAAATCAGGCCCAGGCTCAGGCGACGCTTGCCCGTTATCTGAATGAAGATGCCGCGCATCAGGAGCTGAACAAGGTGCACGATTACTGGCATAGCGTGCTTGATAAAATAGTGGTCACTACCCCTGATACCACGGTTGATTTACTGGTTAATGGCTGGATGTTGTACCAGACAATGGCCTGTCGGCTTATGGCGCGCAGCGGTTACTACCAGTCTGGCGGCGCATTTGGTTTTCGCGATCAGCTACAGGATTCGCTGTCGCTGAGTCATGCTGCACCGGAACGGCTGCGCGAACAGATTGTGCTATGCGCCTCACGGCAATTTATTGAGGGGGATGTACAGCACTGGTGGCATCCTCCTCACGGTAACGGCGTTCGCACTCGCTGTTCGGATGATTATCTCTGGCTCCCGCTCGCCGTATGCCACTATGTCGATACGACCGGTGACACCGCGGTGCTGGAGCAGTGTATTCCTTATCTGGAAGGCCGTCTCCTCCAGCCTGGTGAAGAATCTGTCTATGATACGCCCGTCATCAGCAACACCGAAGAGACGTTGTGGCTGCACTGCGTAAAAGCGGTTCAACATGGGTTGCGGTTCGGACAGCATGGCCTGCCCCTTATGGGGGCGGGTGACTGGAATGATGGTATGAACCAGGTCGGCATTGAAGGCAGAGGCGAAAGCGTCTGGCTGGGGTTCTTCCTGTACGATATTTTACAGCGATTCGCTACGCTCGCAGAACAGCGGCAGGACGCCTGTGTCGCGCTGATGTGTCGTTCTCAGGCGCTGCACCTGCAAAAAAATCTTGAGACCTCCGCCTGGGATGGCGAATGGTATCGGCGGGGATATTTTGATGATGGCACCCCTCTGGGGTCGAAAGCCTCGCAGGACTGCCGGATTGATGCCATTGCGCAAAGCTGGTCTGTGCTGTCCGGGGCTGCCAGCCCGGACCACAGCAGACGGGCCATGCAGGCGCTGGATAAGTATCTCGTGGATAGCGATGCGGGGCTCATCAAACTGCTGTCCCCTCCATTTGATAATCACGGGCCAAACCCGGGTTACATTCAGGGCTATCTACCTGGCGTGCGAGAAAATGGCGGGCAGTATACGCATGGTGCCATCTGGGCAGTGATGGCGTTTGCCAGAATGGGCAATAAAGCGCGAGCCTGGCAACTGTGGTCAATGATAAATCCCATAAACCACACACTGAATGCTGGCGAAGTGGCAAAATATAAAGCGGAGCCGTATGTCATGAGTGCGGATGTTTACAGCGTGGAGCCACATACCGGGCGTGCAGGGTGGAGCTGGTATACCGGTTCAGCAGGCTGGGCATACCGTCTGCTAACCGAGGAACTTCTGGGAATAAAACAATACGGTACGGTCCTTACCCTACATGCCCAGTTTCCCGATGAATGGTCATCTTTTGGCATAACCTATCAACATGGCTACAGCCGGTATTACATAACCGTTTCGCGTGGCGGCATGGAGTACCAGGTCTTAATGGATGGCGTCATTTTATCGGACGACAGAATTCCTCTGCTTGATGACGGGCAAAACCATACAGTTGATATCATTCAGAATTGAAAAAGCTAAAAATGCGCATTAACGTCTTCCGTTAATGCGCTGATTATCTCTGAGAACGTCAATAGCCGTCTGCATCGCGATTTTATCATCCCTTCGTTTTTGCTTTTCTTGCATCACCTGAAGGTACTCAAGCAGCGTACGGGTGTTAATTGGCCTGCCCTGTTTACCCACTTCCAGTACTGCGTCACCAAGGATGATTTTCACTGGAGGCAGCTGTGCCGGATACCAGTCAAGGGTGTCTTCTGATTTCATCATAAAATTCTCACTGAAGGATATTTTATCACGTATTCCCATTTTTCTTTCCGGGATTGGATTCATCGTGCATAAACAAGCACATGGACATAATCAAAGTATTACTAAATTAAGGCGTATAATGAATAGTAGAACATTTATGCCTTACACTAACTGACTAAGTAATTTCAAAGTCAGATTCGTGCATACGACGACCCTACAGTACGAGCCAAAAGTCGGCGCATGGGGGGCCGCACCGAAAAAGAAACAGAGCAATGATAATATACTGATTCCTCTTATGTGATAAAGGTAATACTCATGAAAACCAACAAAACTTTTTTTATTGAAGGCAAGATCATAGAAAATAGGCTATTAGGAGAGCCAAATAAACTTTTTTGTATCCACAGAGTTATGTTTCTTAATGGGAAATATGCGTTAGTTCGCGCAGTATCCGGGATATGCTTTAACCCCGGAGATATAATTCAGCGAAACGATGGTGAATGGTTTTATAAGCAGATAAAAACACCTCTGCTCTCTTTTGAATATGTCGAAGAAAATGAATCACGTAGACAGTTAATAGAGTGCTATTAGTGTAATTGGGATTTTTCTGATTATGTTTCATTGTATATATCGTCAGATAAAATACTCACATTTAGGTTTGAAGATTAAGGTTGATCTGGAAATCAGCTTTTGTAATCGATAAATCCTGTAAAAACACATAAAGGACACTCGGCGCATGACATCCAGGTATGGAAGAGTCAATTGACGAATTCGTTATGAGCAACGGTGGTAGTCGCGATGGTTTTCATCATTAAGACCATACTTTTTTCACCGTAATACCGCTCCGCTGCAGGGGGTTGGCAACGGTATCGAATGAGGAGATCTGCACGCTTTCATTCCTTCTACTTACATTCGTCGGGATTTTCTGAGACAGGCTTAGATTATAATGTTCTTATTAAAAATAATGCGATTATTCAAGCGAAACGACAATCCGCCAAAAAATAAAATTCGCGTGATGATTTAAATGCCTTTTTTAAAAAATAGACTTTCCGATATGACGAAATGACGGTTTCGCTTTCATAGCGCCCATTTATTATTTAAATATAAACATCAATACTAGTTGTTTAATCTTATTAGTGTGCTAGTTTTAAAATGTACCAAGCAGGCCTCACAGTGTTTATTTCATCGACACCGTTAGGCTCCGGAAAAAATATTTGGAGAAAAATACCATGTCAAAATTTCGTGAAAATTCGATCCGACTTTTAGAAACTCGTGAAAAGTCATCCGAAGCAGGTAGAAAAGACGGGCAACGCGGCGGAGAAAAAGACAAAAATGAGCGTGAGAGCGGAACGAAAAATACAGGCAAAGGCAGTTCCAAAAAATAAATAATTTCTTACCCTAGCCCTTACTATTCTCAACTGAAATCTTTAGATAAAAAATATTTATGACCACAAAAGTTTTTACAGTCTAAAATTTCATAGTGACGATGCATAACTTAATGGATCTTCGTTTTTATCCCTTAACAACGTTGATTTTTAAGCACCAAATGGATTTCCTTGCATCGTTACGTTTTTCTTTTCTTAAAATAATGGCAGCGAAAAACTGCCTCACAAATTATTATCGGAGCGATAATGAATATTTCAACACTTGAAGATCTCTTCTCTCATGATCTGTCCGATGTCTATAGTGCAGAAAAGCAAATTCTTCGGGCCTTACCTAAAATGTCACGAGCGGCTTCGGACCCACAATTAATTTCTGCTTTTGAACAACACCTTGAAGAAACGCGTGGACAAATTGAGCGCCTCGATCGACTGACAGAAACGACAGACTTTGTTTCTATCACCGGCATGACATGCCACGCGCTTGAGGGTCTGGCTGAAGAAGCACAGGAAATTATGGATTCTGTTGATTCTGGGCCTGTCAGGGATGCGGGGCTTATCGGTGCAGCGAAGAAAGTGGAGCACTATGAGATAGCCGCTTATGGAACACTGCATGCTCTCGCCTTAAAGCTTGGGTTAAACGAGGCCGCAGAATTGCTTGCGGAGACCCTTCAGGAAGAAAAAGACACGGATAAAAAGTTAACCGCGATTGCAGGTTTGCAAGCCTGAATTCTCCTTGAGATTCACAGCGTAATATTATGAATCTCTTTAAAGGCCAAACATTTTAGATGTTTAAGACTTCTTAGCAGAGTTTTTACTTAAACCTGTTTATCGTTTAACATGTTTGAGTTTCTGTCCCTGTACATTATGTTGTGATTATGGAATCTATAAAAGGCCGCTAGCGCGACCTGATGATAATGGAATGCCTAGAGAAGGTTTATTTTAATCCGATAACCTTCAAGACCGGCCATCGTTTCCTTAGGGATAAATTCAATTGAGGAAAGTTCTTTTCCTGTCTTTTTTCGTAACTCCGCAGTTTTTTTCACAATGAGCGCTGCAATTTCCTCTTCAGCTTTTCTTACAAGTTCATCATTATCCATCATTTTACTCCTTTAGAACATTTGGCTTTCTTGCAAAGAAAGGTGAATAATTATCGAATATGATAACTCCCTATAAATTATAGACTATCGCTTTGAATACCGCTTGGGAGCGAACTGAATCGCCACGGGTTTAACAGACACCTCAGAGTCATTTAAGATGGCTTAAAGAGAGGTGCCCATGAGCGGTAAGCGTTATCCCGAAAAGTTTAAAATTGAAGCAGTCAAAACAGGTTGTTGATCGTGGTTATTCTGTTTCCAGCGTTGCAACACGTCTCGATATCACCACCCATAGCCTTTACGCCTGGATAAAGAAGTACGGTCCGGATTCCTCCACTCATAAAGAACAGTCAGATGTTCAGGCCGAGATCCGCCGTCTCCAGAAAGAGCTGAAGCGGGTTACCGACGAACGGGACATATTAAAAAAAGCCGCGGCGTACTTCGCAAAGCTGTCCGGCTGAGGTACGCCTTTATCCGTGACAACACCTGTTGCTGGCCTGTTCGCCTGCTCTGTCGGGTGATGGATGTTCATCCCAGTGGTTTTTACGCCTGGCTTCCGCAGCCGCATTCACAACGCCATCAGGCAGACCTGAGACTGACAGGACAGAGTTCTGGCTGGAATCGGGATGCGTCTATGGTATCCATCTGGATCTGCGGGACAGCGGGCAACAGTGCGGAGTCAACAGAGTCTGGCGACTGATGAAACGTGTCGGGATAAAGGCTCAGGTCGGATACCGGAGCCCGCGGGCACGTAAAGGCGAGGCAAGTATCGTGTCGCCCAACAGGCTCCAGCGACAGTTCAATCCGGATGCTCCGGATGAGCGTTGGGTAACCGACATAACCTATATCAGGACCCACGAAGGCTGGCTGTATCTTGCCGTGGTTGTTGATCTGTTCTCACGCAAAATTATCGGCTGGTCCATGCAATCCCGGATGACAAAGGACATTGTCCTGAACGCACTGCTGATGGCTGTATGGCGGCGTAATCCCCAAAAACAGGTGCTGGTTCATTCGGATCAGGGCAGTCAGTACACAAGCCATGAGTGGCAGTCGTTCCTGAAATCACACGGCCAGGAGGGCAGCATGAGCCGTCGCGGTAACTGCCACGATAATGCGGTTGCAGAAAGCTTTTTCCAGTTGTTGAAACGCGAACGGATAAAGAAAAAGATCTACGGAACGCGGGAAGAAGCCCGCAGCGATATTTTTGATTACATCGAAATGTTTTATAACAGTAAACGTCGGCATGGTTCTAGCGATCAGATGTCACCGACAGAATATGAAAACCAGTATTATCAACGGCTCGGAAGTGTCTAGATTATCCGCGGCGATTCAATGTTCATCTTTGAATTTTTTGAAATTGGTAAGCTTAATAGATTTAACGCGCACTCTAATCCCCTCAAAATACTGCCAAATAATGGCTTGATGCTCCTCTTAGAAACATTACCTCGCTGACCCACCTGTGTCCACATGCAGTATCGATGTCGCTTTAACTCCTGCGAGTACTGAATAGGTCAAAATATGAGAACTATTCTTGAACAACTTAAAGTCTGCTTCTGGAAAAAAGATGCCCGAGGTAGATGTTCCATCTGCTATGAGCCGTGAGCGAGGAACGGACATCTTTGTCTATAACAGGCAGCATGCTTTAACGATATATAGCATTTTGACTACATAATCTAACCAGTCGGGAAGATATACCGTGCGAAAAATTGTATTCGAAAAGTTTTGTATTCTTACAACTTTTAGCGTTAGGATGTGAGGAGTTGCCCGCCTTTGGGTTGCTACTTACCAAAAATACCAAAGCGGGGTGCTACCCCCGCTTTTTTTGTATCTGACTCTTTTCCTTCAACCGAAGCGGCAACCGCTAATCATTTGCTCTTCATTGATAAGACTCACAGCGATGCTGCAGCACAACATAAGCTGATAGCACATGAGGAAAGCTTACTTTCAGTAGACCTCAAATGAAAATATATTGATCACTGTATAACGCCAGCGTCTTGGTTGGCGCAATACCGACCCCGACTCTTAGTCCGGTGATTTTATACACCCTATCCCGCATCTGATGTCCGAACGTCTCAAGCGGCATACATCCAGCAATACCCGTCAGATTAACAAACGCCTCATCGATGGAATAAATGTCAATCGCGGGGGCCATCTCTTCCAGCGTCGTCATCACGCGCTCACTCAGATCGGCATAAAGCGCATAATTAGAACTAAAAACAGCCACTTGCTGACGGTGAAGATCATCTTTGATCTTAAAGTATGGCGCACCCATTTTGATGCCCAATCTTTTGGCCTCTTCTGACCGAGAGATTATGCAGCCATCGTTGTTCGAGACCACGACCACCGGCTTGCCCAGAAGGTCCGGGCGGAATACCGTTTCGCAGCTGGTGTAGAAGCTGTTGACATCAACTAGCGCGAACATATTTGTGCGATTTCAACGTGTGAGTCACTACGCCGAAGATTTGCAGCTCTTCTTCGGCGTCAAAAATGATGGGAGAAAAGCGCGGATTACGCGGCACAAGCTGCAAAATGGGGCGAACGCGTAGCTCTTTCACCGTAAATTCCCCGGCGACGGCGGCCACAACAATGTCGCCGTGTTCAGGCGTTAAAGCGCGATCCACCACCAGCAAGTCACCGTCAGTAATCCCTGCCCCGATCATTGACTCCCCGCTGACCCGGATAAAGTACGTGGCGCTGGGGTGCTTAATCACCAGTTTATTGAGATCGATGCGATCTTCTACGTAGTCCTGAGCCGGACTGGGAAAGCCACACGACGCGCGCTCCAGGAAGAGAGGTAACTCAATGAGGGTGTTGAGGTCGCACGAAAAAAGATGACTCATAATTGCTTACCTGCAGATAACTGTATATAAATACAGTATTATGAGTTTTAGGTAGGGATCAAGGCACTTTTGGGACGATCACCCAAACACGTTGAAGTTTGTGGGAATTTAGTTTGCAGGGTGAGCGCAAACACGCGCCCGGATGGCGTATCTCTGTTGCTTAACAATGAATCCCCGCCGTTTTGGTAGGCGCGCTTTTGTAAGGTTCGCACCTTGCTGATAGCAGACCTACCGCCTTTATTGTGACGGCAAAATGCGACATAGACTTTTCTGGTGCAAGAGGTTAAATCAACGGCGCGGGTCCGTTTATTCGAATAGGTTTGATGAAAATAAGCCGACAAAAAGGCCCCATAAGGGGTTTTGTGAAACGCTTCAACACAATGAAATAAAAGGATTTATTTCAGGTCGTGTCCACATGTTGACCACATTGATTGATTAAGCCCCGATTGTTCGGGGCTACAAACTCAAGTGGACACAAATATAAAAAAACCAAATTGATAAATACACCTATATCTAAGATGTCACCGTTAAAAATAAAACATGTGATTGGATATTAAGTTATTCTGAGGCCGGATTCAGTTCATGCTCAAGTGGACAGTTTAATTTGAAAATGCCTTCACCTTCTTTTTCGTCAACTCCAGTTAACCATAGATTACACTCACGTTTGTCAGATTTTATTCTGGTACTTTCCCCTATATTTAAGAAGATAGTATCTGAATTGACGTAAATAACAGCACGATTATTATAAACCGAATTAATGCCAAGCATTACTTTACCTGGTATCAACTCAGCAGCAATTCCAAGTTTGAGTTTAATTTCTTTTGTTTCTGGTACATAAGATTCAAGCTCGACTTTCAAATTTTTAATTTTTGCCGAGCATTGCGCTTGTTCTTTAGTAAAATGCTCCGTCATTTCAGTAATTTTTTTCTCAGCTTCTTTCAACTTCACATCACAAGCTCCTATACGACCTGCGTACTCGTCTACTCTAGTTTTTGCGTCATCAAATACACGCCTTTCTGTCGCAGATAATGTCAATGCGTTAGCTGACTGTCTCAAGGCCGAGATTAAATTAGGAGCATCAAGTTGGCTAGAGTTTTTGTATTCCTCAATGATTTCTTTTTGATGTTCTACTTGAGCAGAATTTATTGCATGCCCTAAGGCATACGCACCACCAATAATAGTCAAAGCTATTGGAACTAATACAATAAGTGTGGTGCCACTGATTTTTATCTCCATCTGATATCAATTACCTTTGCAAGTTAATAAAAAATCATTTCAGCCCAGTCAGATTATTAAAACACTCATAGACAAAATAAACACATCTACTCAACGTCTGACATAAACGCATAGCAATATTTTTTTCTTGTGCTCAGATTAACGCCAATGGTGTAGTAAAATCAATCCCTTATGAACTCATTACTGCAACACAATTATGTACATCTTAGAAAATTACTTTTTAAAAAACATATGAAAAAGCCTGCATATGCAGGCTTTTTTTGTTCAGACCCAAGTGGTATGTTGCTGACCAGATATTGTAGAGTGCGGCGGTGCTGGCACGACCTCACCCGCCGAAATGATAAAACGGGAAAGGGTTTCGGTCGTGACAAAGGTGCAACTGCAGTTGATGTTAGTGCACTGATGATAACGCTCTTTTGTTATGTCTGAAAAATAGCGACTCGTGCGGGCATGAGCGGCATGAGCGGCATGAGCGGCATTTAGGACAGTGAAACATAATGAGCACCTTTGAACGTTTCCGATGCAGGCATTTTAGTCAATTTAACCTTATAAAACAAACACATAAATAAATATCAACTTTCTGTGTCTTCGCTTTCGTACTCCACATCCGAAACCTTAACCTCAAGCTCTAAGCCCGTCGTGTAGCCGTTCCCGTTGAGACTGTGCACCACCCGGCTGATTATCCACGCCTGCTCGTCTATCACGCGCTTAAAGCCTTTCACCGCAACCGGCGTTTCAGGAAATAAATCAGCACGGCCATACGCCAGCGAGATTGAAAACTCCGCCACTCCGCGCTGTATTTTGTCCCACTTTGCCTGAGCGGCACGCATCGCCTGCGCCTTTGTGGCGTAGATGGTCGTGAGCTCCAGCACGTTGTCAGCCTCACCGACCATATACTCACCCTCGCGCGCTTCCTGCTCCTTTTTGGCTTTGGTCTTTGCCGTGGTTTTAGCCGCTTTCGGATGCTGTAGCGCGCGCAGGTGCTGCACCTTTGGCTTGCGTTTCAGCTTCACCTTTTGCTTTTGCGGTTTCGGGTCTTTGGTGTGCAACCATTTCGCCGTGACACCGGTGTACGCCTCCCGGTCAGCAATGGCGAACTGATGCCGGTCACCATCACCCCGCTCGATGGTCATTTGCGGGATGGGTTTGCCGCTGGCCGTCATCGCGCTACCCGCTTTCAGGAATAATAATTTCCCGGCTTTCACCGAGACAGACGCCCGTTACGCTCCGCCAGCCTGGACAAAAACGCCGTGTCAGATTCCTGCGTCTGGTCGATATGCGGGATCGCAATGGCTTTCAGGGTACCCGCGGCAACCATTTCAGTCCTGCTGCTTATTTCAGGACTCGCCGGCCTACTGGGAAATATCATTGCCGGTAAGCTTATTGATCGACATATCAAAATACTGGTGATGACGTCACTGCTGCTCAGCGCAGCCGCGCTGGGAATGCTGGGCGTGAAGAGCGGGTCATCTCTTCCGATTTGGTTCACCGGTGCGCTGCTTGCCATCTGGGGAGCAGGAATGGCCATCGTATTCGTTGGCTTACAAACCTGGTTGCTGCGTAGTGCGGGAAATGTGGCGCAGCCCGCTTCAGCCGTCTACGTCGCCATTTTCAATGCCGCGATCGGGACGGGCGCGCTTGTCGGCGGCCTGGTGTCGACAGAAGTCGGTCTTCAGACAATGGCGTTACTGGCGGCGGTCGTCATGGTCTGCAGTTTGGCGCTGATTTGGATGCTGAAAAGCCCGGCGAGACTGAGGTAATGCAGAAGCGGCGCAGCCCATTTTAAATATCGGATAGTGCTGTGTCCGCTACTCACTGTGGAGGGACAACCCTACTCAACTCGCTCACCTTGCAGGAGATTTGAGTAGGAACATGGCTCTGGACTGCAAGCAGAGCGACAGTATTGCAGCAGAGGATCGGTAGCCCTGTTCAGGGCGAGTAACTAAAGGGATAAGGGAAGTTGTTGCCACCTTGATAGAACCCGGCAATCTGCACAGTAAAGCCGCTTTTTTCCAATCCTCTGTTGTTGCCAACACCTATCTTCTCGCGACCCGTCTTACATTGAAAAGCGCCTGATGGAGAATGTCTGTATTCATCTAACCAGGATAATAAAATTCAATTCTTATCCCACTCGGTTCATAGCACATCATATGCATTGACGGCCCTTCTCTGATAAGGGTTGGTTCAAATTCGATTTCAAGCTGATTCGCCTTCAATACATCAAGAAGCTGATACAGCGCTTCTTTACTTTTAACCCGTAAAGCTAAGTGATGGAGCCCGATATTCATTTTACGATCAAATTTTACGGGCTCTTCTGTTTGCGTTTTCCAGAGCGTTATCGTAAGTGCGTCGTCTTTCACAAAGATGGCTGGATAATCTTCGCGCCGTTTAACTTCTTCCCAGCCTAATAACTGAGTAAAGAACTTAGCGCTTTCTTCAAGATTCGAGACGGCTAAACCAATATGTTGCACACCGGCAGTCACTGACATAGTGAGTGTTCTCCTCCAGGGAATTGCTTTAGCCAACGTTTCATCGCTAGTGATATACGCGCTGGCTGGAGTTCATTTTTATATTCAGCGCAGAAGGCCACTGTGTCCGCGCGGGGAGTTAATCTGACGGACGGATATGACGGTCCAGAAAGTTGAGAACGTCAAGACCAATCTCTTTTGCATGCGTTTCGAGTGCGAAGTGGCCAGTATCGTAGAAGTTAATGACGGCATCAGGAATATCGCGTTTCCAGGCTTCAGCACCCGCAGCCATGAAAAAAGGATCATGTTTTCCCCAGACTGCTAACAACGGGGGCTGATTCTCACGAAAATAGTGCTGGAATTGGGGGTACATCATGACATTTGAGGCATAGTCCAGTAACAGGTCGAGTTGGATTTCTGCATTGCCAGGGCGTAAAACCTGCATCCCTTCTAGCGAATAGCCATCAGGTGAAACAAGGCTCTGATCGGTAACCCCTTCCAGATACTGCCATTTTATGGAAGCCGGCGTTGGAAATTCACTCAGTGCACTCCGGTTCTCTGGCGAGGGATCGCGCCAGTACGTCTGAATAGGTGCCCAGGCTTTTCCCAGTCCCTCTTCATAGGCGTTGCCATTTTGGGAAATGATGGCGGTCACACGCTGCGGATGTGCTAACGCCAGTCGCCACCCGACAGGCGCGCCGTAGTCATGAACCATCAACGCATAGGTATCGAGATTAAGTTCTTCAGTGAACTGATCAATTGTCTCGGCAAGCTGGTCAAAGGTATAAGCATATTCGCCTCTCTCTGGTGCTTCGGTATAACCAAAGCCCGGCAAATCTGGCGCAATCAAATGATAACGATCGGCCAGTTGGGCAATCAGGTCGCGAAACATAAATGAGGAACCCGCAAAGCCATGAAGCATCAGAAGCGTAGGGGATTTAGGGTCACCTGCTTCACGGTAGAAAACCTTAACATCACCTGCCTGTTTGTATCGGTAATGAATCTTTATCGCGTGTAAGCCGGATGCGTTATCTGCAGCAGGAAGCCCGATTGTGGAAGATGCCATGATAAACCCCTTGTAACCTTTAAAGTGTGAATTTGAAGGTTACAGGTAAATTTGGTAACCTGTCAAAATGATTTTATAAGTTACGGACGAATATGGATTTCAAACAGCTTTCTTCCCCTCCTCTCTTTCTGGCCGATAACCTCGCTCTGGATTTCATCAACAGCGAATATGGGACAGGTGACGATCGACATGATTGCTTTGAGGACGATCTCAGCGTCATTGACTGGCTGATAACGGCTGGCCTGGTATCCAAGGGGACGGAGGCACCGGCTGGATTATTAACAGAAGCTCGCGAGCTACGTGATGCCTCCAGGGCTGTGGTGCACGCCGCGATGAACTCTGTTGCGGTTGATTTGGATGTCGTTAACCGGATTCTTGAGAAAGGGCATCCTCTGACGAAACTGCAATGGGATGAAGATACGCGGCGTTATCACGTCGATTCTCATGCTGTCAGCCATAGCCCCGAAAGCCTTCTCTGGCCCATTGCTGATGCACTGATGAAACTGGTCACAGGCGATAAATTTGAATTCGTGCGCCAGTGTGAAGCGCATAATTGTATTTTACTTTTCCACGACTTGAGTAAATCGCATCGCCGCCGCTGGTGCAGTATGGCGACGTGTGGGAATCGCATGAAAGTGGCGGCCTTCAGAAACAGGAAGAATGCATAGCGATTATGACTTCGACGGAAAGGAGCGGGTTTAATAAGGGGGTCTGCGGCGAGACACATCGCCATCGTCAGAGGATGCAACGCGGCCGGTCACCATCGGTACCAGCGTCAGCAACGGTCCCACCAGAAAGCCGACGCCAAAAGGGATTGCGCGTGGCCTGTTCATCCCTGTTCACATTCAGCGCGCGCCGGAAACTCTTTTTTACGTCACAGGTTTAGCCTGCATTGCTTCAAAAAAATTACCGTATTTGTTATCATGTTGCTCACTGTTTATTCACCTCTGCGGTGCCAAAAAGAACAAAATTCACCGCAACCCAGGACACTATAATGTTAGATTACCGCTTCCCGACAGCTTTGCAGATGGTTCTCAGCGTAGCGATGGCGGAGCAATCGGGTGAACGTTCAACGAGTACGATTCTGGCCTACGGGCTGGAAGCCAATCCGAGCTTTATCCGCAAATTAATGGTTCCGCTCACGCGTGACGGTATTATCGTCTCAACGCTTGGCCGCAACGGTTCCATTCATCTTGGCCGCCCGGCTGATAAGATCACCCTGCGCGATATCTATATTTCCGTAACGGAAGATAAAAAGCTGTGGGCGTCGCGTCCAGACGTGCCGGCTCGCTGCGTGGTCAGTGCCAACGCGTGCTGGTACTTCAAATCTATCGCCGATGAAGCGGAGCAAGCTTCGTTAGAGGTTTTAGCTCGTCATACCGTGGCAAGCGCGCTGGAAGAAGTTAAAAAAGCCGACACCAGCGGCTGCGATCCGGTACCTGAAATTTGTACCCAGGTTAAAAAAGCGCACTAATCATTTCTTAATTGCGAAAAAAAACCGCCTTCAACGTGAAGGCGGTTTTTTTGTTATCTGCAATCCCCTACGCAGGCAAAACGTCCCTTTCAGCCTTGCCCCGCGTCACGAATTTACGCAGTGTCACATAGAATACTGGCGTCAGGAACAGACCAAACAACGTAACGCCTAGCATACCGGAAAACACGGTGATACCGGTGACGCCGCGCACTTCGGCACCCGCGCCGTGGCCGAGGATTAGCGGGATTGTCCCGGCAATAAAGGCGATGGAGGTCATCACAATCGGGCGTAAACGCAGGCGGCACGCTTCGAGTGCGGCTTCCATGATCCCTTTCCCCTGGATTTCCAGCTCGCGGGCAAACTCGACGATAAGAATCGCGTTTTTACAGGCCAGCCCCATCAGAACGACCAGCCCCACCTGCACGAACACGTTGTTATCACCGCCGGTCAGCCAGACGCCAAACAGCGCGGACAGCATCGTCATTGGGACGATAAGTATTACCGCCAGCGGCAGCGTCCAGCTTTCATACAGCGCAGCCAGCACCAGGAATGCCAGCAGTACGGCGACCGGGAAGACAATCAGTGCCGTATTCCCCTGCGTGGCCTGCTGGAAGCTCAGATCCGTCCATTCAATATTCATCCCATTTGGCAGGATCTCCTTAGACATGCCTTCCAGCTGCGTCATCGCCTGCGCGGAGGAGAGCACGCGCGGATCGGCATCGCCAATCAGATCCGCCGCCGGATAACCATTGTAGCGAATCACCGGATCCGGCCCGTAGGTGGTGCTGATATTCACCATGCTGCCGATCGGGACCATCTCGCCCTGATTATTACGGGTGCGTAAATTAGCGATGTCTTCCACGCTGTCGCGGAACTGTCCGTCGGCCTGCGCCATGACGCGCCAGGTCCGCCCGAACTGGTTAAAGTCATTGACGTAAGACGATCCCAGATAGGTTTGCAGCGTACCGAAAAGGTCGGTCAGCGACACGCCCTGCGCTTTCGCCTTATCGCGATCGACCTGCACGTCCAGCTGCGGCACGTTAGCCTGGTAAGTCGAGATCGGGAAATGCATCCCCGGGGTCTGCATAATCGAACCGGACATCGTATTCACCGCGTTTTGCAGCGCACCATAGCCAAGACCGGCGCGATCCTGGATGTACAGCGAATAGCCAGAACCCTGACCCAGCCCTAATATCGGCGGCGGTAAAATGGAGAACCCAAAGCCTTGCTGGATTTGTGCGATTTTCGCGTTGATCTCCGCGTTAATTTCCGCAGCAGTGTGTTTTCGCTGGTCGAACGGCTTCAGACCAAAAAAGACCGTCCCAGTATTCGGTGTGTTGGTGAACTGCAGCGCATTCAGCCCCGGAAACGCGACCGCATAATCCACGCCCTCGGTATTCATCCCGATTTCGCTCATTTTGCGAATCACCGCATCGGTGCGTGCCAGCGAGGAGCCTTCCGGCATTTTTACGCCACCAATTAAATACAGCTTATCCTGCGTAGGAATAAATCCGCCGGGTACGGCTTTAAACATGGCGCCTGCGGCACAGAGCAGCAGCAAATAAACCGCAAATACCGCGCCACGGCGTCCGAGCGTTTTACCCACCAGCCCCTGATAACCGTTCGAGCTGCGGTGGAAAAAGCGGTTAAATGGCCGGAAAATCCAGCCGAACAGACGATCGATAAGCCGGGTTGGAAAATCTTTCGGCGCACCGTGCGGTTTTAACAGCAGAGCAGCCAGCGCCGGAGAGAGCGTCAGCGAGTTTATGGCGGAGATCACCGTTGAAATCGCAATCGTTACCGCAAACTGTTTGTAGAACTGGCCGGTCACCCCGGAGAGGAATGCCATGGGGACGAACACCGCACACAGCACCAGCGCGATAGCGATAATCGGACCGGACACTTCGCGCATCGCCTGATGCGCCGCCGCAAGCGGAGCAAGCCCCTCTTCGATATTTCGCTCTACGTTTTCCACCACCACGATGGCATCATCCACCACGATGCCGATAGCCAATACCAGCCCGAATAAGCTCAGGGTATTAAGCGAAAAACCGAGCAGGTAGAGAATGCCAAACGTGCCCACGATCGATACCGGCACCGCGATCAGCGGAATAATTGACGCGCGCCAGGTTTGCAGGAACAGAATCACGACCAGTACAACCAGCGCTACCGCTTCCAGCAGCGTTTGTACAACCGCGCGAATGGAATCGCGCACAAAAACCGTAGGATCGTAAGGAGCCGCCCATTTCATATCTTCCGGGAAACGCGTGGACAGTTCGTCCATCTTGGCGCGCACCGCGTTAGACAAATCGATAGCGTTCGCCCCCGGCGACTGGAAGATACCAATCCCGACCGCGTCTTTATTGTTCAGCTGAGAGCGCAGCGCATAGCTGCCAGACCCCATTTCTATCCGCGCCACGTCGCGCAGGCGCACCAGCGAACCGTCTTGCGCCGTTTTCAGAATAATGTTGCCAAACTCTTCTTCCGTGTGCAGACGCCCCTGGGCGTTAATGGAGATCAGGAAGTCGCTCTCTTTCGGCAGCGGCTCGGCGCCAAGCTGCCCGGCGGAAACCTGAACGTTTTGCTCCTGCATCGCCGTGACCACGTCCGATGCGGTTAATCCGCGTGCCGCCACCTTATTGGGGTCGAGCCAGATGCGCATCGCATATTCGCCCGAGCCAAAAATCTGAATTTGGCCCACGCCGGGCAAGCGCGCCAGCTCATCCTTCACTTTCAAGGTGGCGTAGTTACGCATATACAGTGAATCGTATTTACCGCCGGGCGAGAACAGATGCACTACCAGCGTCAGCGTCGGCGACTGTTTCTGAGTGGTAATCCCTAAACGCCGCACATCTTCCGGCAGACGCGCTTCGGCCTGTGATACGCGGTTTTGCACCTGAACCTGCGCCTGATCCGGATCGGTACCCGGGCGGAAAGTGACGGTGGTCACCAGCACGCCATCGGAACCTGCAACGGATTTCATATACATCATGTTTTCAACGCCGTTGATCGCCTCTTCCAGCGGCGTTGCAACGGTTTCTGCGATCACTTTCGGGTTGGCACCCGGATACTCCGCGCGCACCTGCACGCTTGGCGGCACGACGTCAGGATATTCGCTCACCGGCAACAGCGGGATGGCGATTAATCCGGTGATAAAAATCAGAATCGACAGCACCGCGGCGAAAATGGGCCTGTCGATAAAAAAGCGGGAAAAGTCCATGTGTTGGATTCTCAGATAAGGGATCAGTTGAGCGCAGTGCTGGCGGTCATGGCAACGGTTTTCGCGTTAACCGGCATACCCGGCATAAACACTTTTTGTAAACCATCGACGATCACTTTATCGCCAGGGTTCAGCCCTCGCTGCACGATGCGTAAACCGGCTGCCAGACGCCCCGGCGTAATATCACGACGCTGCGCTTTACCTTCTTTATCAACGATATAAACATATTTTCGATCCTGGTCGGTCAGCACCGCTTTGTCGTCGATAAGCGTGGCGTTGAACTCCGCGCTGCCCGGCAGACGCACGCGGGCAAAAAGTCCCGGCGTGAACTGACGCTGTGCGTTATCCAGCAAGGCGCGCATGCGGATTGTGCCGGTACTCGGCGTGAGCTGATTATCAAGGAAATCCACTTTGCCCTGATGGGGATAGCCATCCTCGCCGGTCAGGCCAATCTCAACCGGTAGCGCCGTGTGGTTGCTGGACGCCCCCTGCCCGCTGCGGGCGAGATTTTGATAGTGGAGATAGGTCGACTCATCCACGTCAAAGTAGACGTAAACCGTCTTCTGCGAGACCAGCGTGGTGAGCACGCTAGCGCTGTCGCCTGTGGTGACCAGATTCCCGCTGGTGATCAATGCGCGGCTGGCGCGACCGTCGATAGGCGCGATCACTTTCGTGAAGTCCAGGTTGAGTTGCGCTGCGTCAACTGCCGCCTGCGCGGCGCGAATATCCGCCTGCGCCTGCGTTGCGGCCGAACGGCGCTGCTCCCACTCTTCCCGTGAGACCAGGTGGGTATTGATCAGCTTATCGGTACGGTTAGCCTCACTTTGCGCCAGGCTGGCCTGCGTTTTGGCGCGTGCTAGCGTTGCCTGCGCCTGCTCCAGCGCGGCGCGATAGGTTCGGTCATCAATCGTGAACAGCACCTCGCCCTTTTTCACTTCCTGACCGTCGGTGTAATTCACTTTGTCAATGTAGCCGGAGACGCGAGGACGTAGCTGAACGCTTTCCACCGCTTCAATCCGCCCGTTAAAGCTATCCCACTGGCTAATAGATTTCACCACCACGTCAGCGGCACTGACGGCGGGCGCAGGTGGCGCGGCGTTTTGCGCGACGCTGTTATCGCATCCGACGAGCAGCACGGAGAGCAATATCGCGCCCAGTGCATTCAGATGAAAGTTACCCCAGGTTTTTTGCAGGCTCATTATTTTTATTCCGGTAATTGTCGCCGCCGGGCAAGACGCAGCAGGAGACGCCGCGCTACTTCCTTTGTCCGGGCCGGCTTAAGGCCATTTGTGTCGTTCATCGCCACAAAACTGTAACAGTTGCGAATACACTATTCGCGGCGATTGTAGGAAGGCGCTTAATTAAGTGCAAGAATAATTGTTGCACTTTATGTGCTATTTGCGTCGATGCTAAATGACCCGTTTCAGTCAAAGATTTAAATGCAACAATAAAACTTGCAATTAATACAAAAACGCGGCACCTTTTAATGCAACAAATAAAGATACTTTTAGACGGGCTGCGTGGGGGTAACCAGATGAACACTGGCGCATTTATGCATGATTTACTCGACTGGATCGATAACAACCTGGATAGTCGTCTGGACATTGAGTCCGTCGCCAGGCGATCCGGTTATTCAAAGTGGCACCTCCAGCGGCTGTTCAAAGACCATACGGGCTATCCCCTCGCCGCGTATATCCGCGCGCAAAAGCTGCAAAAATCGGTTGAACGCTTAACCCACAGCGATGAACCGATTCTGAACGTGGCGATCGCGCTGGGCTTTGACTCCCAGCAGTCCTTCAACCGCAGCTTTAAGCGTCTGTACGGTCAGGCACCTGGCGCATGGCGGCGCAGTATAGGTGGCCCACAAACACAGCAGCTACGTCAACAAGCCAGGTAGTGCATCTTGCGGGATGGCCCTCTCAGGAATCATTAGCCGCAATCGGCGGAAATGCCCTTTCGTATGCTGGCAATAAAGTTGTCACGGATGACATCCTCCTTGCCTGGGTCCCAGGCGATACCCATCTTCCAGCTTATTGACTCCCCCGTTAACGGAATCATCACCAGTTCCGGCGGCGCGATATGTGTCACGCTGGTGGGCAGAATGGCAACACCGATACCCGCAATCACCATCGCGACGATAGTTTGTATATCGTCAGTCAGTTGAGTCGATGAGATGTAAAAGCCGTTGTTGTGCAGAAAACGGTCAATCTGCGCATTTAAACCCCGTCCTCGCTCAGCATGAAGCCGTAGCAGAGGGCGTTTCGTTAGCCACTCAGCGGCAGGCATTGTCGGCGACGCTGCGGGTGCAACCAGAACCAGCCGATCGGTAAATAACGGCAGGTATTCAAGCGCCACGGGGGGAGGAACCCTGACAAAACCAACCTGCAGCTCATCATTTTGCAATAGCTCGTACTGCTGAAAGGAAGGCAGATCCGTCAAGGACATCTCGACTCCCGGGTAGTCTCGACGAAAGTCTGCGATACAGCGCGGCGCCAGATAAAAACTTGAGAGACCGAACCCAACGGCGATATGGCCCTCCACCCCTTTTGCCACCCGCTCAGCATGCTGCATAAATACCTGGGTTTGCCTGACCACTTTTTCAGCCTCTGGCAGCAAACGCCTGCCGCCGGCCGTTAGTATTGCGCCGTGACGACCTCGTGAAAAAAGAGACATATTCACCTGGGATTCGAGGAGATTAATCTGTTTGGTCAATGCCGGTTGCGAGATAAACAACGCTCGCGCCGCATCGGCGTAATTTCCTTTTTCAGCCAGCATCAAAAAGGCTTTAAGCAACCGAGTGTTCAATTTTACATTCCAGATGGTTATCGAAATAAGAAATGATTTGATTATACAGTTATTGGTAATCGTTATGTAATTCAGTTTCGATAACCACTGGAGCAGCATCATGAACGAACCAGAATTCCTAAAGGCGGCAACCGTACAGTTTCAGCACCAGGCCAATAACAAAAAATACAATCTGTTGATAATCGAGAAATTCATTGAACAGGCGGCGCTTGAGCAGGTGAACATTCTCGTTTTCCCTGAAATGTGTATCACCGGCTATTGGCATGTCCCCAAGCTCACCGCAGCGGAGGTGTCTGCTCTGGCAGAGCCGATTGTTGAGAGCGCTTCCCTGACGTTAATTCGCTCTCTGGCGATAAAACATCAAATGCTGATTGGCGTCGGTCTTATTGAAAGAGCCGACGATGGCCGCCTCTACAATGCGTATGTTGCCTGTATGCCTGACGGCTCAATGCATACGCATCGAAAACTCCATGCTTTTGAACATCCGGCTATCAGCAGCGGGGACCGCTTTACCGTTTTCGATACGCCCTGGGGAGTGAAGGTCGGTATCCTGATTTGCTGGGACAATAATCTGGTCGAAAATGTGCGCGCGACGGCGCTGCTGGGTGCAGATATTCTTCTCGCACCACATCAAACAGGCGGCACCGATTCCCGCAGTCCTCACGCGATGAAGCCTATTCCGCTGGCGCTCTGGGAGGAACGGGAAACGCGCAAGGAAGAGATTATGGCCGCATTCAAAGGGCCAAGTGGTCGCGAATGGCTGATCCGCTGGCTGCCTGCCCGCGCGCATGACAACGGATTATTTCTTCTCTTCAGCAACGGCGTCGGTGCAGATGATGACGAAGTGCGCACAGGCAATGCGATGATCCTCGATCCTTACGGACGCATCATTAATGAAACCTGGGCGGCTGACGACGTTATGGTGAGCGCCGAACTGGATTTAAGCCTGCTTGCAATGAGCACCGGACGGCGCTGGATCCACGGTCGTCGTCCTGATTTATACCAGATACTGACACAACCGCAGGGCTATGAACGTGATGCAATCAGTGCACGATTTTCGAATGTGACCCCTGCTCGCTAGAAATGCGAGCACTTTTTAGCTGCAACAAAGAACCGGAACTGCTACACTGTATATAATTACAGTGCGAGGTACACATAATGGCTGTTGAAACAAAATTTGTTGTCGTCAGAAAAGGTGAAGAGAAAATGACATTTGCCAGTAAGAAAGAGGCTGACGCTTACGACAAGCTGCTCGATATGGCAGATGCGTTCACCGACTGGCTGTTGCAAAGCGGAATGCAGATGGATGAAACGCAGGCTGAAAATCTTGGCCTGTATCTCGCCGAGCAAAAAGAGACCGTGCAGCATATTCTGCGTACCAGCAAGCTTCCCGATCTCAATGCTCCAACGGCTACCGATAAAACTGAATCCGATGCGGCTGATGCTAAAAAAATCAGGACTGTGAAAGCGGCTTAATTGTCAGAAAAATCATCACCGATCCTGGCGCCGTAAGCAGACAACTGCTTGCGGCTTTTTTCGCTGTCTGTTGGGATCCTCAACTGGTTGATGCCATTGTTTCATACTCAGAATATGCAACAAGGAGATGGTGTGCGGGAAGGAATGAAGGGAAAAATCATCAGAGTATGTGATGCAAAAATGGCCTCTAAAGGCGGCAATGTTGGGCTCTCATTTTATGCTTTTTTTGCTAATAAAAATGACGATCCTGAACTGCTTATGGAAGTTGCGCACTGGTGGATTATGGAAATGAAACTGGACCATTTTGAAAAGGCAGAAAAGATCAGAAACCTCGTCTCAGCCATGTAACGCTATAAAGCGAGATGGCCGGTATCCTGTTCAACAAGGGTGACGTCAAATTCAGGTTGGGCAAAATGCCATGCGATGAATACGCCAGTCATTCCAGCCCCCACGATGACGATCCTTCATTTTCGGGCAACTGTGCCCTTCTCCTGTGTGCCAAACATGTTCATGCCTGATGCAAAAGTCCATCTCTTGCAGGCAACAATATTCATTGCCACAACGCTTCAGGACAGCAACACCTGCTCAAAACAGACATCCTCTTCCTGGCAATGTCAGCTTAGTGCTGTGAGTTCAATGGGTCGATACAACGCTATCCTTAATCAAGGGGGTGTTGCCCCGGAAACGAAACTAAAGCGGTGCAACATTCTCCACTCCATGCTGGAAAACGTAGGGATCGGAAAGTAATTCAAATTCTTCGTCATCCGGGTAAGTCACCGCGACGTGATAGCTTTCTCCGGCAAAAATCTTAACCGACTGCAGATCCTGCCAGTAAGTAGCCAGAAAAAAATGCTCCCACTCTCCCTGGGTTTCTCTACGCACAAAAGCGCCTCTGTTGCCAGAGACGCTCTTTGAATGCTCCACACCTGTTTTCTCAAGGTGTTTTGCAAAACCTTCAGCATGTTTTAGCGGAACACAGCCGTGCCAGGTTCTTACAATCATTAGTGTTTCCTCTTTCAGCGGTAGGATTGTAACCATACCATCGGAAGCCAGGTTAGAGTGTATTTTCCTAAGATCATACCTTGTCACTCAAAACTCATTACTGGAATAGACCAGCTTTCTTCTTGAAGTCCCGCTCCGCGCTCGTAGCGGACAACAACTCGCCAATCTTTCTACTTCGAAACAGATGAAAAAGTTAGGTATTAAGACATCGTTCAATAGTCGGCCCCGTCAATTTAGTCCGGTATACATACGTGCAGCAAATATTGCAACGCGAAATATTTGCTGAAAGTTTGAGTTTAGGGATGGCCAGGGACGTCAGCCTGACTCAAGGAAGAGGTGCTGAATACCGGTCAGCTATACCGGGAATATACCCCCACCCATCGGCGGCTGGGGGTTAATAATGATGGGCTCAAGCCGTTATTTTTTCGGGGTGATTTTCGTCACTGAGCCTGTTTGCGTTTTATCCCCGGGAGTACCATACATAGACACAAGATAAACGGCACCATCAGGCGCGGCGGTCAGGTGGTTTGGCGTATCATCCATCGGGATATTAGCGACCAGTTTTCCGTCCTTGTTCAGAACAGCAACGGTTCCTCCGGCGCGCGTGGCGGCGAATACCTGCGACGTCACAGGATCCCAGACGACAGATACGCCCCCGGCACCAATATAGGTATCAGCGAGAACCTTGCCTTCCGCATCAAGCACCACAACATTGTTCGTCTCCTGGGAAACGACGTAAAGACGGCCGGTCTTAGGGTCGCGAGCGATGTCGGTTGCGCCTTGCGCCTGCGGTATTTTCACCGTCGTACTCTTGCCCGTATTGAGATCAATCCAGCCCACCCAAGGCGTATCGCGGCTGACGCCGTAGAGTTTCCCACCGGCACTGTCTAAGGCAAGATCTGTACTGTTAAACAGGTCGCGGCCGCGGTTCGTCACGAACTGCATCTGACCGATATGTTCCAGCGTTTTGGTATCATATACCTCGATAAAACCGGTCAGTGCTGCGCTGACATAAGCCCGATTGTGGGCTTCATCAATAATCACATCGCGCGGATGGACGACCGAACCCTCCGGGAAGACTTTCACGACGGAAAGGTCTTTTGCGTCATAAACGGTCACTGTTTCGGCAAGCGTGTTCGTCGTCCAGACTTGATGATGGACATTATCAACACCGACGCCGAAGACGCCGATTTGCTCACCCTTTTTGTCTTTAGGCAGCGTGGCCTCCGCTTCGACAGCCAGCGTTCCAGCGTTCAGTCTCATCAGACGGCTACCCTCTTTCGGGCCGCGTGCAGAGGTCACGAACAGCTTTCCGTCGGCTGAAATCGCAGACTGGTAAGCCCGCTCACCGACGGAAATAGTTTGCAGACTGAAAGCCTCCGTGTTTTTCGGGGGAACGATTTGGGACAATTTCAACATCACCTGCGACACGCTCGCGGGATTTTGCGTGATAACCGTGAGGGGATGAAGGCCAGTAGCGGCATCAGCCGGAACGGTTAGCGGAATAGTGAGGTTTCCCTTCTCGTCGGCGGTCAGTGGTTTCGGTGTCAGGACTTCAGCACCATTTAGCATGGTGACGGTTGCGCCGGTCTGCAGGCTCTTAATCGTTATAACCGTTTTATCGCCTGGCTTAACAGGAAGGTCCCGTGACCCGGCACGGATACTGCCGGGGAAGGTCGTGGTGGCGGCTTCCCATTGACTATCGGCGTATGCCGTTGTGGCGGTTGACATCACAATGGTGGAGGCCAACAGCACTGAACGGACTGAAATTCTTCTCATCTTATCTCCATAAATTGTCTCAATGCTGCATCTCAACGCAGCCACACATTATTTCCCACGCGCTGAATCTTATCTTCCGCCCTGAGAAACAGGTCTCGCTATAAGCGCAGTCAATATATCATACAGATGTAAATAATTATCATTACTGTTTTAAGTGGTATCTTAAATGCGGGACGTTTGATGTATAGCGGGTGAGCGAGCTGGAGATTTTCCCGTAAGGGGGTGGCATTGTCAGGAGCGAACTGACGCTTGTCGCCCAGAGCGGACCTTCTGCTCAGATCCGTGCCAGAAACGGACGTCAAACTCGATTAATACGGTTAGCGCAATGCTTTTGATAAACAGACAGCCCTCATATTGATATGTCGTGTTTATAGCCTAAGTTCGTTATAACCCATTTCTATTGCTGATGTTTCCAGATAAGTGAGTAAAGTTCTGCCAATACCTGGCACGCTTCGGTCTGAAATTAGCCTTTTTAGCTCAGCTATATTTTGCGTTAATGGCCTTAACGCGCCGCATCCTATCACTTCGCCACGCGCTAATCCCCTTACACGCTATTTAACAGTTTGCTTTGCACCTTATTTATATCCCTCGTTTAAGAATGGCACTAACTGAAAGATGTCCCTCCCCCTCGCGTGCTATATCTCCAACCAATCATACTCATCAAGAAAAGGATGCATGAAGATGCTGAGAGATAAAAGAGCGGTTATTACCGGTGGCGGCGGAGGATTTGGTCAGGCGCTGTGCGTGTGGCTGGCGCGAGAAGGCGTCGAGGTGGAGTTTTGCGCGCGGCGAGCGGATGATATTCAAAAAACCTGCAGCATCATCACTGCGGAAGGCGGCCTTTCTAAAGGGTATATCTGTGATTTAACCCAGCCTGAATCCCTTTCTCAGTTTTCTTCACAGCTGTTAACTTCAGACAAACCCATAGACATTTTAATCCTCAATGCAGCTCAGTGGTTATCAGGAACATTAGATGATCACCCTGACACAGAGATTATCAATACCGTCAGTTCTGGCCTGACAGGCTCGATTCTACTGACTCAGGCATTGCTGCCTGGGTTAAGACGTTCAGACAGCGCTGATATCGTCTCAATAATATCTTCATGTGGAATCCCGAATTTTACGGATTCCATTGCGCACCCCGCTTTTTTCGCCAGCAAACATGGGCTTAGCGGATTTACAACTAAACTGTCCCAGCTGTTGTCCGAAGAAAACATACGTGTAACCGGTCTGTACCCACCCGATTTCGAACTCACTGGTTTAGATACATTTGTCGATAATCACTCCAGAATGGGGGAACGTCTGATGAATGGGCGATCGATCTGGGAAACGATTCGTTTTGTACTGGGCCAACCTCGTAGTTGCCATATAAGTAGCATCTACTTTCAAGGTCCAACGCGCGAAGATCTGAATGTGAGTGGCTGAATCTGGTGACGTTGAACTCACAGCTCAATGTCAGTGCAAGGAGCGGACATACAGTGTATGAAATACCTGCAGGCTAAAACGAAGCCTGCAGGCAGATAACTTATGGCGTCACGATGTTAAACCAGAACTCAAACTTATCCATGTAACCCAACATGGTGTCGAGTTTGGCGCCGTCACCGGTAACCTTAACATCTCCGCTCGCTTCCGCCTGTTTCAGGGTGGTTTCTTTCAGGATGATTTTGTTCAGCGTGTCACGGTTTAATGTGATGGTCGCATCGGCATCCTTCGCTTCTGCATCGGCAGTGTGGTTCAGCACTCCGTTTTCCAGTTCAAGTTTATATTTTCCGCCGTCATTACCGAGATCGATGTTAAACACCGATTTCGCATCACCGGCTTTTTGCCCGTTGATGTGTACCGCCAGGTAGTCAAAGAACATCTCAGGCGTCATGGCTCGAACGGTATCCGGGCTGGCGGTATTAGGCGTCGGGCCTTTCACCACGCCATTACGTAGCTCCTGTGCACCGGTCAGGTAGAAGTTACGCCACGGACCAGATTCTGCCTGATAGCCAAGCTGTTCGAGCGCGTCCGCTTCCAGGTTTCGCGCTGCCTGATTATTCGGATCGGCAAACACCACTTTGCTGACGACCTGCGCGACCCAGCGGTAGTTACCCTGGTCAAAGTCAGTTTTCGCTTTCTGCAGAATAGCGTCCGCGCCACCCATATATTCAACGAATTTCTTCGCGCCTTCTTCTGGGGGCAGTTCGTCCAGGGTTGCCGGGTTGCCGTCAAACCAGCCGAGATACAGCACATAGGTGGCTTTTACGTCATGGCTGACTGAACCGTAGTAACCACGGTTCGCCCAGGTATGCGCCAGAGAATCTGGCAGCTTGAAGTTGGCGGCAATTTCATCGCGCGTGAGACCTTCGTTAGCCATGCGCAGCGTCTGATCGTTGATATAGCGATACAGGTCACGCTGGCTTTTAAGCAGTTTAACCACGTTTTCGTTGCCCCACGTCGGCCAGTGGTGCTGTGCCATCAGGATTTCGGCTTTATCACCCCAGCGAACGATGGCTTCATTAATGTATTTAGACCATGGCAATGGTTCACGAATTTTTGCGCCGCGCAGAGAATAAGTGTTGTGAAGCGTATGTGTAACATCTTCTGCAGATTCGATGAGTTTTTTCTCTTCGATATACCAGAGCATTTCTGACGGTGCTTCGGAGCCTGGGGCAAGCATGAAGTCATAGGTCAGGCCATCGATCACCTCTTTTTGACCGTCTTTCTCGATGATATTGGTTGGCGCAATCAGCGTCACCGTCCCGGCGGAAGTGGTTGTCCCCAGACCTGCGCCGACCTGACCTTTCGCATCGGGTTTGAGCAGATTGCCGTACATGTAGCTGGCGCGGCGGCTCATCACATTACCGGCCATAATGTTCTCCGCGACAGCCGCTTCCATAAAGCCTGCCGGGGCATACACTTTAACTTTGCCGGATTTCACATCGGCTTCATCCACGACGCCACGCACGCCGCCGTAGTGGTCAACGTGGCTATGGGTATAAATAATCGCGACGACAGGTTTATTGCCACGGTTTTTAAAATAGAGATCCATCCCGACTTTGGCCGTTTCTGCGGATACCAGCGGGTCGACAACGGTAATACCTTCTTTCCCCTCGATAATAGTCATATTAGACAGATCAAGGTTACGAATTTGATATACGCCATCAGTCACTTCAAATAAGCCGCTAATATTAATCAGCTGTGATTGACGCCATAAACTTGGATTAACGGTATCCGGTGCTTTATCGCCTTCTTTAATAAAAGAATATTGCTGCGGATTCCAGATGACATTTCCTTGCTCCCCTTTGATAACGTCCTGCGGAATGGGAGCAATAAATCCTTTATGCGCATCAGTGAAGTCTGTGTTATCAGAGAAAGGGAGTTGATTGTAAAGTGCGTTGTTGGCTTGTTGGGTGGGCGCTGTCGCCTCTTTAGGCGCTTCGGCAGCAATGGTAGCCCCGGCAGAAACGAACAGTCCAGCAAGTGCGAGACTTCTGGCTATCAAATTGAATTTCATCCTAAAACCTCTCAGTGAATGCTACGTCGCTTTGAAACTACGAGTCCTGGCTGAAAATGTTTCAAGAAATGCGAATTAAATCAGATGAGCAAGAATAAATATAACCAGGCAATTGCATTCAGCAAACGAATGAATGAAAAACAACATATTGATTTTAAACGTAGATAGACTAAGGGAAATAAACGATTATTCGTAAGCGCTTATTCAATCCCGCTTACTCATCAGAAAAGGTGAATAGTTCAACAAATTATCGTGATATCCCATCGCTATTCTTGAGTTTTACCTGCAGGCATGAGTTTGATTCCTTTATGCAAGTACAACAGTGACCACTTTGCTAGCGTATAAAGTCTCTACGCCCCCAAACACCTGTTATTGAAGCGAACTGATGCGGTGAGTTCTCCGAGTGACAAGCCTGTAGAGAGGTGGCTTAAAAGCGTGAACGCGCCTTCATCGGTGGATTCAACCAGGCAAGGTGACCGGTATTCCGCCTGATGCCCCTGCAAACACCCTGCCCAACCAAATAATCATGTCTGAAATAACCTCACCATTCGATATTCAGAGGGCGTGAATTCCCTGTATCGTTATCACGCCCTCTTTGCGGTGACTGCTATGCCGTGGATTTTACCTCTTCAGGCGTCGGTTGATCGGGACGAATTTTGAACCAGGTCGCGTACATCGCGGGCAGGAACACCAGCGTAATGATGGTGCCGCCAAACGTACCGCCAATCAGGGTATAAGCCAGCGTGCCCCAGAACACCGAGTGCGTCAGGGGGATAAACGCCAGAATAGCGGCCATCGCGGTGAGCAGCACAGGCCGTGCGCGCTGAACCGTCGCCTCCACGACCGCATGGAACGGATCCATCCCTTCCTGCTCGTTGTGATGAATCTGCCCAATCAAAATCAGGGTGTTACGCATCAGAATCCCCGACAGCGCGATCAGTCCCACCAGCGCATTGATACCAAACGGCTGGTTGAAGAGCAGTAGCGTGGGCACCACCCCAATCAGCCCCAGTGGCGCGGTGAGAAATACCATCACCATCGCCGACATCGACCGCACCTGCAGGATAATAATCAACAGCGTCATGGCAATCATGACAGGGAAAAGCGGGGCCATGGCCTGGGTGGCTTTCCCGGATTCTTCAATCGACCCCGCCTGCTCGATACGGTATCCGGCTGGAAGCGTATCCATAACTGGCTTTAGCGCCGTCATGATGGCTGTCGAGACATCCGGCGGCTGCAGATGTTCAGCAATGTCTCCCCGCACGGTAATCGTCGGAGTGCGATCGCGACGACGCAGAACAGGGTCTTCCATTCGCACTTCAACCTCCCCTATCTGAGACAGCGGAATACGCTGACCGGAAGATCCTACCAGGGTAAACCCGGCGATCTTTTCGGGATCGAGTCGAATATTCCCGGCCGCACGCCCCATGACCTGCACCGAGCGGATATCTTCACGCACCGATGTTATCGGAACACCAGACAGCAGGAACTGGAGCTGCTGCGCGACTGCATTCGATGTCAGCCCCACAGCCTGAAGACGATCCTGGTTGAGCGTGAAATGCAGCGCCGGTACCCGCGACCCCCAGTCCGTGTTGACGGTCCTCATCATCGGGCTGGACTGCATCACTTTTTCAACCCTGTCTGCAATGCTGCGCAGTTGAGCTGCATCCGGCCCCATGACACGGTAAGCCACTGGATAAGGTGAATACGGGCCAAACACCAGTTGAGTCACGCGCACCCGCGCTTCAGGAGCCAGATCGTCTGCAACGGCTTCACGAAGGCGGAACTTCAGCGCCTCACGTGCTTCCGGGTTGTCGGTCAGCACAACGATTTTCGCAAACGACGGGTCGGGCAATTCCGGGGCCATAGCCAGAAAGAAACGGGGTGAGCCTTGCCCGATATAAGACGTCACGATTTTTGTCTCTTTCTGCTTTCTCAGCCAGGCTTCAACCTTCGCGGTTGCCGCACTGGTTTGCTCGATGGACGTTCCATAAGGCATTTGCACTTCGACAAGCACCTCAGGGCGATCGGAGGTCGGGAAAAATTGTTTTTTCACCAGCCCCATGCCGAGTATCGCGACCGTGAAGACCGCAATCACCGTGCCGGCCACTAGCCACTTACGGGCGATAACGCGCGTGAGCACCTGGCGAAAGCGGTTGTAATGACGGGTGTTGTAGATAGCCGCGTGTCCACCCTCGACCTTTTTGATGTCGGGCAGCATTTTCACGCCGAGATAAGGCGTGAACACCACCGCCACGACCCAGGAAGCAATCAGGGCGATACCCACTATCCAGAACATGTTGCTGGTGTATTCCCCGGCGGTGGATTGTGCAAAACCGTTAGGCATAAAACCGACGGCGGTGACCAGCGTACCGGCCAGCATCGGAGCCGCCGTGTGACTCCAGGCATAGGCCGAGGCTTTGATGCGGTCATAGCCCTCTTCCATCTTCACCACCATCATTTCGATAGCGATGATGGCGTCATCCACCAGCAACCCCAGCGCCAGGATCAACGAGCCCAGGGTTATACGGTCAAAGTTTTTACCGGAGGCCTCCATCACCACAAAGACAATCGCCAGCGTTAGCGGCACGGCGGCGGCAACCACGACACCCACGCGCCATCCCATACTGACGAAGCACACCACCATCACCACCAGCAGCGCGACAAAGAACTTGATCATGAATTCATCAACGGAGGAGTTGATGTTGACGGACTGATCGGTGACCTTCGCAAACGTCATACCCAGCGGCATGCTCTCATTGATTTTGGCCGTTTCCGCATCCAGAGCCTTGCCCAAATCCAGACCGTTCCAGCCGTCCCGCATAACGATGCCCAGCAGCAGCGCCGGTTCACCCTGATTACGGATCAGGAAGGTCGCCGGATCTTCGTAGCCCCGTTCAACGGTCGCCACGTCAGAAAGCTGTAACGTTCTGCCCTGTACGACGATGGGCGTTTCACGGATTTTCTCCAGTTTGTCAAAGGCACCATCGAGGCGGATAAAGACCTGTGGCCCTTGAGTGTCAATCGACCCGGCGGGTGTGAGTACGTTCTGGCTGTTAAGGGCGGAAAAAATATCCTGAGGTGAAATACCAAGCGTGGCCAGGCGGTCATGCGAGAACGAGACAAAAATACGTTCCGTCTGTTCACCGATGATATTGACCTTTTTGACCCCCGGCACATGCAAAATTCGCTGGCGTAATGATTCCGCATCGCGAACCAGCAGCCGCTGCGGCTCCCCTTTCGCCTTGAGCGCAAAGAGCGCGAAAGTCACGTCGGAGAATTCATCATTGACCATCGGTCCGATGACGCCAGCAGGAAGGTTTTTGGTTTCATCACCGAGCTTCTTGCGCGCCTGGTAAAATTCTTCCTGCACCTGCGAAGGCGGGGTGCTGTCCTTCAGTGACAGCATGGTAAACGCCAGTCCGGGGCGCGTGTAGGTCTCGCTGCGGTCATACCACTTGAGTTCCTGCATGCGTTTTTCAAGCGGTTCGGCCACCTGATCCTGCATTTCCTGTGCGGTGGCGCCAGGCCAGGCCGAAATAATCGTCATCTGCTTAACGGTAAAGGGAGGATCTTCAGCCCGCCCTAATTCGAAAAACGACAGAATACCGGCCACGGTGATCAGAATAATAAGAAACAGAGTGATTGAGCGCTCACGAACGGCCAGCGCGGAAAGATTAAATCGCCCCCCGCTCATGGCTGACTCCCGGCAGTGCTGGATCCGCTCTGTGCCGCCATGCGAACGGCCTCGCCGTCATGCAGCAGATGTGCGCCAAGAGCGACCACCTGCTCACCCGGTTTGAGGCGACCGGTAATCCTGGCAGCCTCGTCACCTAATCCCAGCACCTGAACGGATTGCCATGACACTTTGGCGGGTTTACCTGAAATGCGCCAGACACCCGGCCCTTTTCCTGGATCGTAGAGGGCGGCTAAAGGGACCTGCATCACTGGGGCGGCGGCGCGATCGTCTGCAATGTGAAGCGTAACGGTCGATCCGAGCGGTGCACTTGCCAGCGCCCCTTCAAGGACATATCTCGCTTCAAAAGTGCGTGTCACCGGATCGGCGGCATCGGAAAGCAGACGCAGTTTTGCAGGAGAGGTGCGTTTCCCCGTTCCGTACAGGGTGGCCTCGGCCTCGCTTCCGGGAGCCGGACGTAACGTCTCGGGTAGCTGCACGATGGCCTCGCGCTGCCCTGCTCTGGCCAGACGAACCACCGCCTGACCCGCACTGACAACCTGACCCGGTTCCGCCAGCGTCTCCATCACCACGCCGTCGGCGTCGGCCAGCAGCACGGCGTAGCCCATTGCGTTTTGCGCCACATTCGCCTGTGCCTGAGCCGCGCTCAGTTCAGCTTTGGCCGTATTGGCGGCGGCCTTAATCTGATCGTAGGCCGATGCCGACACCGCCCCTGCAGAGACCAGCCCGCGGTAACGCGCCTCGTCATCAATCGCTTGTTTTGCACGGGCGCGTGCAGCCGCTACTGCCTGCTGCTGCGCCTGCGCCTGCAGGCCCAGGTCGACAGGATCCAGACGCATCAGCGGCTGGCCGCGTTTAACGGTCTGGCCGGTATCGACCATACGTTCAATGATTTTGCCTTGCACCCTGAAACCGAGGTCGCTTTGAATCCGGGCGACCACGACACCGGTGAAGGCGCGGGAGGAATCGACAGCGCTCACGATGGTAGCAGACCTCACCAGAGGAGGCTGCGTACGGGGATCGTCGGCGCTGGAAGCGTCACCGCAGGCCACGAGGGCGAGCGGCAACAGACAAACAGCAAAAGTGGCGGGTTTGAGCCGGAGCATGGGGTACCTTAATTATTTAACAGGACAGTACCCGCATACTCTTTCAGGTGACCAATTAAGTCAATAGTCACAACTAAGGTGATAAACTTCTCAGTATCAATGACGACAGCAGGACGGCGGCGGCAGGTGCGGAATCAAGGTTGTATTGCAACTGTAACGGGCAAATGTAGGGGCGCATGACCAGATAAATGGCCTCAGCAGCCTCATCAAGCGGCGTTTTTCGCTCAAACTCCCCGGCCTGACGCCCTTCCTGGATGATGTCCTGTATCAGTTGACGAAGGCGCGTCTGATGCGCCACGGCAGAGGGCCAGTTATCCCGGGAAGCAACGGCGGCAATGTCATACAGCATGCGATCGTGAAAAAACAGATCCGTTCCGGCTTCAGTCAACGTTCTCAACAAACGCCGCAGCTTTTCAGACGCCGTCGGCACATCCGCGAGCGCGTTGTTAACGATTTCAGCAATTTGCGACAACCTGTTCGCGCAGATCACCTCGCCAATCGCCTGCTTGGAATCGAAAAATTTATAAATATACGCTTTGGAAAAGCCTATCGCTTTGGCCAAGTCTGAAACGGTTGTTTTTTCGTAGCCAAAATGCCCGAAATGAGCGGTAGCCGCCTCCACAACCTGGTCACGGACACTGTGGTCAGAGGGACCCCGCGTAAGAAGATCATTTGTCTGTTTAGTCATTTTTTCAGCTTAGCTCAATGAGCCACGATTGACAACGAGTGACCATTTGGTAATGTGGTCACAACTTAATATTGCCTCAAGAGACATCAATGTTACCCCTACGTACTCTTACACTCATGGTGAGCACCGGTTTACTGGCGGGTTGTGCCGTCGGACCAGATTATCAGCGCCCGGATGCGCCGCTTGCGGAACGCTATCAGGCGCAGTCTGCCGTCCAGGAGAGAACCGCTTCCAGACCCGCCCGTTTTGCCGAGTGGTGGGACGGCTTCGGCGATCCCCTGTTAAGTCAGTTCGTTATGGACGCTCTGGCACAGAATCTCGATCTTGCCCAGGCAACCGCGCGCATGACCCAGAGCCGTGCCGGACTGAGTAACGCCACCGCCACCCTGCTGCCATCGGGTAACATCAGCGGGCAAGCAGCACGTGTGCATCAGTCCGTAGAGACCCCACAGGGTCAAGTTCTTAGCTCGACGCCGGATTATAGTCGCTACGGCAATAGCTATGAAACCGATCTGAACGCAACCTGGGAAATTGATGTTTTCGGCGGGCTGCGACGCGGTCGCCAGGCCGCGCTGGCTGACTATCAGGCCTCTGAAGCGGGCGTCGTCGCGACCCGCCTGGCTGTGGCCGCGCAGACTGCCGATATCTATATTACCCTGCGCGGATTACAGGCCCGACTGGCAATTGCTGAGAAACAGGTCAGGACGCAACAAGCGCTGCTGGAAAAAGTCCAACTCCTTCACCGCAAAGGACTGGCTCCCGCGTATCAGGTTCGCCAGACTGAAGGGGAACTGGCGCAAGTTCAGGCTACCGTCCCGGCGCTGCGAACGGGGCTTGATAGCACGATGAATGCCTTAGACGTTATGCTCGGCACGCCTCCCGGCACGCATCGTGCTCAATTAGAATCGCCTGGCGTCATTCCGCAGGCGCCACAAATAACCTCAACAGGCACACCTGCCGATCTGTTGCGTCGCAGGCCCGATATTATCGTCGCGGAGCGCCATCTCGCCGCCTCAAGTGCACGCATTGGCGTCGCCGTCAGCGAGTATTATCCGACGTTTTCACTCAGTGCGTTGCTCGGCAGCGCAACGGCCATATCGAGCAACAACCTCTTCTCCGGCAGTGCCAGTCAGTCTGCGGGCGTGCTGGGATTGCGCTGGCGGCTTTTCGATTTCGGGCGGATCAACGCCGAGATAGATCAGGCAAAAGGCCAGGAAGCTGAAGCACTCGCCGCCTATCGCCTGTCGGTATTACACGCCACCGAGGACGTCGAAAATGCCTTCTCCGCCCTGGTCAACAGTGAATCACAAACCGCCACCCTGACCAACGGTGAATCCGCCCTTGCCAGCGCCCGCCAGTCGTCTTTCATCGCCTTCCAGCAAGGAACGGCAAGCCTGATTGACGTCCTGCACAACGATGAAACTCTCTTGCAGGCTTCCGACGCCAGAGCGCAAGCCCAGACAGACTCTGCCCGCGCCGCTGTCGCGACATTCAGAGCGCTCGGAGGAGGCTGGCAGCCGCCAGAAGCTGACAAAAAGACGCTGTAAGGCGCAGTGCGCCTCAATATGCCGCAGTACATGAGAGCAACGCCTTAGGCCGTTGAAAACATGACGAAATGACACTGACACCAGGGGGACGGATGCAAAGGATAGGTATTCTAAATGTGGATGCGTTCACTGAAAAGCTGGTGCGGGGACTGTTTCGTGCCGTTCCAGAGTCGCAGGTGTTTCTTTTTTGCGAAAATAACGCACGGGCGCAAAAACTAGCAATCGATCTGCCCTGCTGGACGCCGGACAGTAAACAGAATGTCGTCGATGAAGTTGATGTCATTCTTATTGGCGGGGATTCTGATTCCCTGCATGAAATTGCGCCTCAGGTACAGTTGCGCGGCACGCAAACCCTGATTTCTCTTGTGCCTGCCACCTCCATTCAGCGTCTGCGTGATTTATTCGGGCATACGGATTGCATCAGGCTGAGCCTGACGTTCGCCGCTGAAATGAATACATCGACGGTCATCCTAACGGCTGCCGACAATCCTATTCAGCAGCTGTTTGCGCGAGTAGGCGAGCTAATGGTGTTTACTGACGAATCAGAATTTGAGTTGGCTACGGTAAGTATGGGTATGAACAGCGGGTACTATTATCTCGCCGAAGGGTTGCAGCGCTGGTTTGTACAGAAAGGCCTGACAGAAGATATTGCCCGTCGACTGGTGCTCAATGGGTTAAAGGACGTCGTGCAGTATGCAGAATATAAAGAGTCTGTGCGCCTGGATGAGCTGGGTAAAGAGATGGCACTTTCCGGGCATTTCACACGGGAAGGGCTTGAAATTCTTACCCAGATGCAGGCGCTCAAACCCTGGATTATCGCCTCTGAGAAGGCTTTATCGGCGATACAAGAACATTCAAAAAAGACGCTATATTGAAAAATCAAGCCAACGGATCTGTTGGCTTTTTCGCATCTATTCCCTACTGGACTGAGAAAGCCGCACGACACACGCTCCAGAAAGAAAGGTCTCTTCATAATGGTGTTGAGGTCATCGCAAAAGATGACTGATCATTGCTTACGTGCCAGCAACTGTATATAAATACAGTGACATGATTTTACCGAACAGATCGTGCCGATGACGATTCGATAGAATCAATCCGTTGAAGTCACACTGATTTTAAATGAGCTGCGTCCCGGCGGATCTACCGGGGCCCGTTAAGGAACTAACATGCTAAAAGTGATTGCCGAAGATTTTATGCAGCCGGAGGCCGTAGAGATCGTGCTTCCGCTTTATCGCGAACTGGTTGAAGCGACGAGGCTGGAGCCGCTGTGCATCGCATATGACTTGTATGTGGATGAGAACGATGCCGGGCATTTTATTTTCGTAGAAGAGTGGCCTGACCGCGCGGCGCTGGATGCACATTGTGCGAGTGAACACTTCAGACGCCTTGTGCCCCTGATAAATCAGTACGAGCGCAAAAAAGCGACCTTTATTTTCATGAACAGCGTTGCGTAAATCGTCTGCGGCATAATCAATCCTGATGCAACGGTGCGCAGCTATCTGGCTGCGTCACCGGTGCGAAATCAGGCGCGGAATTTTACGTTGAAATCCGTGAAGAATTGTTCACCAGCCTCAGCGATCGTTTTAGACAGATAATGGTAATAGCGCTCAACCCCGTAGGCTTCAATTTGCTGGATTTGCTGGCGAACAGGCGCACAGAAAAGCGCGGAGCTCCCTGCCCCCGCTCTTTTACTGATGCCCTCCGCTGGTCAGGGATGACAGTGCTGTTGCCTTTCACGCGGACTTTGGTGTAGGGAAATCAACAGTTACCATCAACCCGCCCTCTTCAGACGTGCTCAGGGATACGCTGCTGTTGTGTTGCTGCGCAACCGCTTTGACGATTGCCAGCCCCAGCCCACTTCCGCTCTGTATCTGATTGGGATCGCGAAAGAATCTATCGAACACGCGCTCCCTCATCTCAAGCAGAATACCGGGCCCTGCATCTGAGACACGCAGTTGCGTGAATCTCTCGAGTGATCGAACGACGACCTCAACCCGCCCGCCCTCAGGGCTATACTTCACGGCATTTTCAATGACGTTATCAATCAGAGACATCAGACGCTCTCTGACACCGGTAATCCATATTTCATTTTCAGAGTAAAATTCAAGTTCAATTCTGCGCTCAGCAGCCAGCGGAGCTAACTCCGCCATTCGCTCCTGAATGAGCGTCGTCAGCGGCACAGGCTCCATGACAGTGTCAATGCGCGCCTCGCTGTGCATGAGCAGCAGCAACTGATTGACGAGTCGAGCTGCGCGGCTATTGCTACGAATGATCCCTGCCAGCAACTCCTGTTGACTCTCGCTGCTTATATAGGACTGCAATGCCTCAACATTGATGCGCATTGCAGCCAGCGGGGTACGCAGTTCGTGAGCGGCATCGGCAATGAAAATCCTTTCCCTATCAGTGCTTTCTCGCAGCCTCGCAAGAAATGCATTAATCGCGGCCACCATTTGGTGAAGCTCCATATGCTTTGGCACTGATTTTAAGGGAGACAGGTCTTCCGGCGTGCGTAAGGCAATCTCATTGACCACTTTATTCCAGGGCCGCATCGCAATGCGGATTGACAGCCACGCGGGAAACAATAGAAAAGGAATACAGACCAGTAACGGTAATATGTAGTAGCCACGTGAGTTCAGGTAGATAAAGAAGTTCCAGCCTGCGGCAGGGGTAATCAGTGTGATCTCCACATCGGAGTTCCCTGATTGTAGAGTACGGCTAGTCCAGGAGCGTCCTTCACTCTCTATTGTCTGGAGGCTCCCATATAGAGTGTTTGTCACCCCGGTTGGTGCGCCATCCGATGAATAAATTATGTGTTTATTTTTGCGAACAATTAAGCTGATCGACAGCGCAGGATCCTCACCTCCGCCATAACCTTCCCGCAACGCCTGGCTGAAGGCGTCCAGTACCTCGGTTCGCGCCTGCGGACGATCGTCCAAACGATCGACCAATTTTTGAATGGTTTCGTAAGTCTTACTGCCCGTTAGCATAGGAGGGCTTCGCAAGTCTTCCGACAGAATGTAGGTCAGAAAAAAACACCAAAGCAGCGTAAGCAAAAGCATTTGGGCGATGATAATTCGCCGTACGAGCGAAGGGGTTCTCAGGTGCAGCCAAAAATTTCGCATCAACCCGCTCCCTTCTGAACGGGGACGGTATCGATCACAAACCCGACTCCCCTCACCGTTCGCACATAGCCATCGCCGATTTTGCGACGCAAATTCCCCATATGCACATCCAGAGAATTGCTCATATTCTCTTTTGCCCCGAATATTCTCTCTTCCAGAAACCTACGAGTAATGACGCGATCGGTGCGCAACAGTAAAGTCTCAAGCAGCGCGTATTCACTCGCCGTCAACTCAATATTCCGCGCGTTCACTGTTACGCGACGAGTCGGAACGTGAAGAGATAACCCGCGAATTTCTATCATCTCATTTTCGAAACCGTAACTGCGCCGCGCAAGGGCTCTCACCCTGGCCAACAGCTCGGCAAGCATAAAAGGTTTGACGAGATAGTCATCAGCGCCAGCATCCAGCCCGCAAAGGCGGTCCTGCAGCGTGCCTCGTGCGGTCAGAATGATGACAGGGATCCCCTTCAGTTGCCGGCGCAAGTATGCCATCAGGCTCATGCCATCGCCGTCGGGCAGCCCGAGGTCGAGCAACACCAGTTCTGGTACGCAGGCATCAAGTTGATGCAGCGCATCCTCTTTGCGGCGAACCCATATGACATCTAATCCTTGATCTGCAAGGGCGATACGCACGCCGTTGCCTAGATCCAGGTCGTCTTCGATCAGGAGAATTTTCACAATAGTTACGTTATCAACAGTGAATGAAGAAAGTCTGAAGAAAAAAACGGTATCAGGAAATCTATCAGGTTTGCATCACCGGGACGTACTTCAGTATTTCTTCATTTTGAGCTCATGAGAACTTTAGGGTGTGTATTCACACTGAGCGTTCTGGCGTTTAAACCGCTTGTATCGTAATCAGTTGAATCCCTAAGGACTTCTTTAATGAGAAATTTCGAACTGCGTCATCAGTTCCTCCCTTCACTTTCGGGACACACGCTAAAAAAAATATTGCCGGGCGCGCTGCTGGCGTTACTCGTCTCTCCAGTGCTGGCGGCAGAACCGCAGCAAGGTAACGGCTTAACGTTGGGAGGGGGCGTGGATGTTACACCACGCTATTCTGGTTCGAATGAAAACCGTGTCACGACGGCCCTTGTGTTTGATTACTCGATGCGTAATGGATTCTTCGTGAGTACCACGCAGGGTATCGGTTACGGCAACAGCATCGGCAACCTGGATTACAGTACTGCGCTGAGTTATCGCGCAGGCCGTAAAGATCACGATGTTGACAGCGACTCATTGAGCGACGGCAGTGACAACCTGCGCGGTATGGGCGATGTCAAAGGGTCGGCTCTGGGTGTGGTGGGTCTGGGGTATAAGGTGGCCGACTGGCTTCATTTGCAATTACAGGCTGAGGTGCCGTTTACTGAGCGAGACAATGGTGCGGCTCTGCATTTCGGCATTCTTAGCCCACTGTATAGCGGCTCGAAAGATACTTTAACGATGGCGCTGACCAGCAGTTGGGGGACGAGTGACTATATGCAGACGTACTACGGGGTCAATTCATCACAGTCAGCCGCATCAGGGTTTGCTCCCTATGATGTCGGAACGGGGATTTATGCATGGTCAATGAATGTGGACTGGACGCACAAGTTCAACCAGGACTGGAGCGTGGTAGCCGCAACGGGTTTTACACAGTTGGTGGGTGATGCACGCAACAGCCCGATTGTGCAACGGAAAGCATCGCCCACTGGGAGCTTGAAAGTGATATACAGTTTCTGATAATTGTCCGACGTTTGCCTCTCGGCAGAGTGTGGGTATCCACCGTCAATACATACACATTCGATCCGCCCCGATTCAGATTATGGGGCGGTATTCGACTTGCAGAATTACTCAGAGCCTCTGGAGCACATCAGCGTTCCCGATCTCTGAACCATTCATCTTTTGATCGGGTCATCTTTAGATCGGTATTAGTGGTCCGCGCACTTGAGGCCTTTCACCGCCACCGGCGTGACAGAAAAATCTGTATCGCCGAAGAGATTGAAAACGCCTCCACGCCACGCTGAATTTTGTCCCACGTAGCCTGAGGGCGCGTCCTGTTTTGCTTTTCATCGCTTAATGCTGCGCAGTATTACTCTCTTCATAAGACGCGAGCGCATTGAGCGTGTCCATCGCCTCGTCGGACAGCACAAGCTCTGCGGCGGCAAGATTTTCATGCAGATGTACAACCGATGAGGTGCCCGGAATCAGCAGAATATTAGGCGAGCGTTTCAGCAACCATGCCAATGCAACCTGCATCGGCGTCGCCTTTACTGCCTCCGCGACGGCCTGGAGGCCGGAAGACTGCAAGGGCGTAAACCCACCGAGCGGGAAAAACGGCACATAGGCGATGCCCTGCTCCGCCAGAGAATCGATCAGCGCATCGTCGCCACGATTAACAATGTTGTAAAGGTTTTGCACGCAAACTATCGAGGCGATGCTCTGCGCTTCGGCGACTTGCGCGGCGGTCACATTACTCAAACCAATATGTCGCACCAGCCCCTGACGCTGCAATTCGACAAGCGTGGTCAACGGCTCGGCAATGGATCCTTCAGCGGGCCCATGAGCACTGAACATAATGCGCAAATTCACCACATCCAGCGTATCCAGCTGTAGATTTCGCAGATTATCGTGTACCGCCTGCGTCAATTCCTGAGCAGAAAATGCAGGGAGCCACGACGCATCAGCGCCACGCCGCGCACCAATTTTGGTCACAATCGTCAGGTCGTCCTGGTACGGATGTAACGCCTCACGTATCAGTTGGTTAGTGACATGAGGGCCGTAAAAATCACTGGTATCAATATGATTAACCCCAGCCGCCACTGCTTCCCGCAGCACATCCAGCGCCGCGTCCCGGTTTTTCGGCGGGCCAAACACGCCCGGGCCGGCGAGCTGCATCGCCCCATAACCCACTCTTTTCACGTTACGGGTGCCTAACGTAAACGTACCGCTTTTCTCGATATTGATCATATTTTGATTCCTGTTCGACGAACTGAAAGAAAATTAAATTTGATAAATAGTATTCAGGGGAACAATAGGTTACATGAAGAAAAAGTTAGTTTAGTCACTGTTAAGTTAAAGTTTAGAGATACTACGTCGATAGTAATGGTGCAACTTCTGCACAACAATCGGGCGTCTTTTTATGCTGAAAAATCTGCACGTAATTACTGGGATCATTTTTGCACTTACGCTGTTCTGCCTGCTCCAGGTCGTCACGGGTGGCTTGTTCTACTCCGCAGTCAGCAATGATCGTCAAAACTTCCAAAATTCAGGAAATCTCAACGCGCAACAAGAGAGCCTGAGCGACAGCGTAAACACGCTGGTTAAAACGCGCGTTACCGTCACTCGCGTTGCGATCCGTTACCTTAAAAATCAGCGCGATCCCGCTTCTCTGGCGGCGATCAACAAGCTGCTCGGTAACGCCAGCACGTCTCTGGGCAAAGCTGAAGCCTATTACAGCGCATGGCATGAGATGCCGCCGGTGAACGGGCAGAGCCAGGAATTAACCGCCGAGATGCAGAAAGCATACACCCAGATGCACGAAGTCATGCGGCTGTCGATCGAATATCTGAGCGCCGATAACTATCAGGCGTACGGCGATCTGGATGCACAAGAGGCTCAGGACAAGATGGAAGCCGTCTATACGCGCTGGCGTGCAGAAAACAACACCCTGCTGAAGGCGGCTGCTCTGGAAAACCAAAACAGCTTTACCAGCATGCAGTGGACGTTGGGCACCATTTTGCTGGTTGTCATCGGCGTACTGATTGTGTTCTGGATGGGTTTGCAGCATCTCCTGCTGAGACCCCTGCGCAGCGTGATGAATCATATTCGCACCATCGCCAGCGGCGACCTGACGCATACCATTTCTATCGACAGTCGTAATGAAATGGGTCAACTGGCTGCGGGTCTGCATGAAATGCAGCAATCGCTGGTGACAACCGTCAGCGCGGTACGTGGCAGCACCGATTCGATCTACACCGGCGCGGGCGAAATCGCGACGGGGAGCAACGATTTGTCTGCACGTACTGAACAGCAAGCCTCTTCCCTGGAAGAGACCGCTGCAAGCATGGAAGAGCTGACCGCCACGGTCAAACAAAACTCCGACAACGCCCGCCAGGCGACTCTGCTGGCAAAAAATGCGTCAGAAACCGCCGATCGGGGTGGAATGGTGGTCGATAACGTCATTCGTACCATGACCGAGATTGCCGACAGTTCACAGCAAATTGCCCACATCACCAGCGTTATCGACAGCATCGCTTTCCAGACCAATATTCTGGCGCTGAACGCCGCTGTGGAAGCGGCTCGTGCCGGTGAGCAAGGCCGTGGATTTGCCGTCGTTGCCGGTGAAGTCCGCACGCTGGCAAGCCGCAGTGCGCAGGCCGCGAAAGAGATCAAAGGATTGATTGAAAACTCCGTCAGCCGCGTGAATACCGGCTCCGGGCAGGTCAGCGAAGCAGGCAAAACCATGAAAGAGATTGTTGCGGCCGTGACGCGCGTAACCGATATCATGGGCGAAATCGCGTCGGCATCCGATGAGCAGAGCCGCGGGATTGAACAGGTCAGCCTGGCCGTTTCTCAGATGGACAGCGTGACGCAGCAGAACGCCGCGCTGGTGCAGGAATCCGCCACGGCGGCGGCGGCGCTGGAAGATCAGGCCGAGCAGTTGCGCCAGGCAGTTGCCGCGTTCCGCTTGAATGCACAAGCGCAAAACAGCGCGCCGCGACCGTCGAATCTCAAAACACCGCAGGTATTGCGTCCGGCTGCGGCCTCTGCCTCAGACGGAAACTGGGAAACCTTCTGACAGTCATCTTTTGAAATGCGGGTGAATTATCACCCGCAATGCTTTTCTGGCACTAAAAGCAAAACCTGTTTATCGACTCCGTTTTGCGTGTCGTTCCCAGTTTTCCAGTTTAGCGGCTTCGGATTTTTGCAGCGCAACATAGCATGCGCCATCTCCACCGTGATGGGGCAGCGCTACGCAGAAGGCCTGCACTTCATCAAATTCTGTTAACCAGCGAGCCAGATAACTGCGCACAATATTCGGATGCGAATTATCTTCCCGGCCCTTTCCGTGAACGATGATCAGGTTGCGCAAACCATCGTGACGCGCCTGCCGAATAAAGCTAAATAGCATCTGGCGACACGGCTCAATCGGCTGGCGTAATAGATTCAGACTGGCCTGGCGGGGATATTTTCCGTGACGTAATTTTTCAATTACGCCCTGCTGGACACCTTCACGTTGAAACGCCAGCGGTTCGGCGAGAGGCAATACGTCGAGGAACCCCAGCGTCAAAAAGTTATCAAGCTGAGTAACATCTACAATCTGACGGATGCGCGAGTTACGATTAGGCTGCCAGTTGACATCCGCGGCGCGTTTCAGGGGCTGGACATCTTCCATGGCGTCAAGAAAAATTGATTTATCGTCTGGCTTCATGGAAATTCTCCGGCGAGATCTGAAGGGGTACTATACCCGCGCCGGACGGGGGTCTCAATGCTCCAGCCACATCACTTCTGAAGCGATTACGACACAATCAAAAGTAATAACCACATGAAAAGAATTAACATGGCTAATATGAATGATTAAATCAACCTTAACCACAATTTAACTGTTAATTAATTTACCAATTTAAGTTAAAAATATGTGAATTTCGAGGTGCCATCACTTTATTTTTAAGTGAAACCTGTTATAACTAAATAAACCTGCAGAACGGAATAATGAAGCGGGATTTGCAATAGGATGAACTGCTGTGTGTACTGTAGGGTCTGTCCGATGTCGGCAGACTCTATTTTTTTATTGATCGTCGCTGCTTAATATTCCGCGGGCATCTCTTCTGAATTGCGTAATTAACGACAACGTCAGCGGCGTTTGTCGGGAATCACGTCTTTCAATCAAATAATAAACGGCTTTGGACAAGGTTTCTTCGATCGGCAACATCACCAGATGGTGCGTCAGGAGCGGATAGCAGCCCAGTTCTTGCGGTAAGACACTCAAGAAATTGCTTTGCGCAACAAGGCTGATACAGGATGAGAATGTTTCGCATACAACGTCAATGCGCGGTATTTTTGAGCGATATTTAAACATGTCCTCCAGCTGCTTATAATAACTCCCACGAGGCGTCGGCATGCTCCAGTTATAATGCAGAAGCGCATTGATGGATTTAGCCCCTACCCCGGATGCCCTTTCCGACAAAATACCGCAAACGGTTTTTCGAAGCGTTTTTCAAAGGTAAATTCGTGGTCGAATGGCCCCTGATAATAGGTATTTATCGTAAAATCAAGTTCGCCCTGACGTAATTCGTTAATCATCGATACCCGTTGCCCTTCCATAATTCGCACTTTCACCAGCGGGTGCTGTTCATGAAAGCGCGTAATCACCGCAGGCATTAACTTACGGGCGAGATTGCCCCCATGCCAATGTTAATTTGACCGCCCAGCAGACCTTGACGCTGATGGATATCGTCCTGCTCCGCACGTCGTTCTTCGAGAATCAGATTCGCATGTTGATAAAAACTCTCGCCGCATTCTGTAAACGCCTTCAGCGCTACAAACCGGAGGCCAAACTGGGGTACCTACTATTCGCTGGTCTTACCGTATCCGCTTATCTTTTTAGGGGTATGGCTGGTGATGTTAGTGGCGTGGTATCTTGTCGAACTGTCAATTGGACCGGGGATTTATCCACGGCTGAATTAAGGGAAAAAGGATGCTGAGGTTACTCGAAGATAAGATTGCCACGCCGCTGGGGCCTCTATGGGTGATCGCCGACGAGCAGTTCAATCTGCGCGCGGTGGAGTGGGAAGAATACAGCAATCGCATGGTTGAACTGCTGGATATTCATTACCGCACCGGTTATGAACGCATCGGTGCTACCAATCCGGGCGGTCTGAGCGAGAAGCTGGCAAACTACTTTGAAGGCGATCTCAGCATTATTGATACATTGCCTACCGCAACAGCGGGCACGCCCTTCCAGCGCGAGGTGTGGCAGGCACTGCGCGCCATTCCCTGCGGGCAGGTAATGCATTACGGTCAGCTTGCCGAACAGCTCGGACGCGCCGGAGCGGCTCGCGCGGTAGGTGCGGCGAACGGTTCCAATCCGGTGAGTATTGTGGTGCCCTGCCATCGCGTGATTGGCCGCAATGGAACGATGACGGGTTACGCGGGTGGTGTGCAACGAAAAGAGTGGCTTCTGCGTCATGAAGGCTATTTGTTGCTGTAGAAACCAGGCTTTTAGTGCTTAATTTTCTTCCAGTTAGCACCAAATCCCACAGTCAAGCTGTGGAATTTCAAGAAGATGGCGACACAATGTCGCCACTTGCCTTTATTGATGGTTTACCAGGCTTACGTCTCCACTAAAAAGATGTTAAAATTGACCAATATCAATTAAAGCTTGAGCAGACCTATGATCCCGGAAAAGCGAATTATACGACGCATTCAGTCTGGCGGTTGTGCTATCCATTGTCAGGATTGCAGCATTAGCCAGCTCTGTATCCCGTTTACCCTGAACGAGCATGAACTTGATCAGCTTGATAACATCATCGAGCGCAAGAAGCCTATTCAGAAAGGGCAGACGCTGTTCAAAGCGGGAGACGAACTGAAATCGCTCTATGCAATCCGTTCTGGCACCATCAAGAGCTATACCATCACCGAGCAAGGCGACGAGCAGATCACTGGCTTCCATCTTGCTGGCGATTTGGTCGGTTTTGACGCCATCGGGACAGCTCATCACCCGAGCTTTGCTCAGGCGCTTGAAACCTCAATGGTGTGCGAAATTCCATTCGAAACCCTGGATGATCTGTCAGGCAAAATGCCTAATCTGCGTCAGCAGATGATGCGTCTGATGAGCGGTGAGATCAAAGGCGATCAGGACATGATCCTGCTGCTTTCCAAAAAGAATGCTGAAGAGCGTCTGGCAGCCTTTATCTACAATCTGTCACGCCGTTTTGCGGAGCGGGGCTTCTCTCCTCGCGAATTCCGTCTGACCATGACGCGTGGTGATATCGGTAACTATCTGGGTCTGACCGTTGAAACTATTAGTCGTCTGCTGGGTCGTTTCCAGAAAAGCGGCATGCTGGCGGTAAAAGGCAAATACATCACCATCGAGAATGGTGAAGCGCTGGCGGTTCTTGCGGGTCACTCGCGCAACGTCGCATAACGTACTTTTCTCTTTACCGGGTCAACGATTTTTTGGCCCGGTATTAAAACTCCCCCTTCTACAACGCGTTAAATACTCATCCCACTCTTATTTCGGCTTGTGTGTGACTCCAGCCCTTCAATTATTTAAAAAGTATTATTTAAAAAGTAATGAGGAAAGGCCTACAAACATAACGATGCCCATAATCACCTGGATTAAGGCAACAAAAAAAGCAAGAACACCAAGCACGGTGATTTTTCTACGAAGAATGAACGTGATACCGGACAGTACGGCGCTAAAAAGAATTGTTTTAACGATGTAACTCAGCGGCACCAGCATCGTATAACCTGTATGTATGCCAGCTAACCCCATCAGACCGATCAATAACCCCCCGCAAAACCCCCATCCCCAGAACGTCATCGGCAAACTCAATTGCCCTGTCACTAATTTTTTTAACACAGTCGTTCTCCTTTTATTCTTTAATTATCCATGACAGCCAGGGTTGTGTGCATGTCTCTCGTCGCTCGCCAATATAAATGAGCCATTAACGTTTCAGAACTCACTGCGTGTCTATGCCGTTAACCCGGTCACCGTGTCAGTTTTTCATACACCTTTGCGCACAAGCGCGGCGGCCTGTTGAAAAACCTCATCTTCCACACCATCACCCTTCTGCCTTCCGAGTCTGACCAGTTCACCAACAACGCTGTCCCGATTGATGGGTTTCTGCGCGGAGACCAGGCCAATCACTGCCGCGCCGATTGCCAGCCCCACCAACCCCGTCTGTTCATCTTTGTTCTTCATCGCTTTGCTCCATTAAACCCTCAAAAAGAGTAGCACCGCCCGGCAAACACTCAAGATGTTCCGCCAGCAGACACTACGCTTCAGCGTCTCAAGCTGACAGGTGGCTTCCTGTGATGGCCAAAAGATCGGCTTAATCCTGGGAAAATTTACGGGAATCAACATATAAAGGCGTTCATCAATAAATTCTCACGATTTATTGATCTGGTAAAACTTATCCCCTGTTTCATTCAACATATATAGGTTACTCTTTTAATTACAGACTGTGGTGACAGTAGTAAGGAGACCTGTATGGCAAAGTATCAAAACATGCTGGTGGCCATCGATCCTAATCAGGACGATCAACCCGCATTACGTCGAGCTGTCTATTTACATCAACGGATTGGTGGCAAAATCAAAGCGTTTTTGCCCATCTATGACTTTTCATACGAAATGACCACCCTTCTGTCGCCTGACGAACGCACGGCGATGCGTCAGGGAGTGATCAGCCAGCGTACCGCGTGGATCCGCGAGCAGGCAAAATATTACATCGATGCGGGTATCCCCATTGATATCAAAGTGGTGTGGCATAACCGTCCTTTTGAGGCCATCATCCAGGAAGTGGTTGCCGAGAAACACGACCTGCTGCTCAAAATGGCCCATCAGCACGACAAACTGGAGTCGGTGATTTTCACCCCGACCGACTGGCACTTGCTGCGCAAATGTCCATGTCCGGTGTGGATGGTCAAAGACCAGCCATGGCCAGAAGGCGGTAAAGCGCTTGTCGCTGTGAACCTCGCCAGTGAAGAGGATTATCATAATTCTCTGAATGAAAAACTGGTCAAAGAGACGATACATCTCGCCGAGCAGGTCAATCATACCGAAGTGCATTTAATTGGTGCTTATCCGGTCACGCCGATTAATATCGCCATCGAACTGCCTGAATTTGATCCAAGCGTGTATAACGATGCGATTCGCGGTCAGCATCTGCTGGCTATGAAAGCCCTCCGCCAGAAATTTGGCATCGACGAGAAAATGACGCACGTCGAAAAAGGTCTGCCTGAAGAGGTGATTCCTGATTTATCGGAGCATTTGCAGGCAGGTATTGTGGTGCTGGGAACTGTCGGGCGAACCGGTATTTCCGCAGCCTTCCTGGGCAACACGGCTGAACAGGTCATTGACCACTTACGCTGCGACCTGTTGGTGATTAAACCGGATCAGTATCAAACGCCTGTTGAACTGGACGACGAAGAGGACGATTAAAACCGGCTTCACCGCCATAAAAAAAGCCGCCATCTCTGGCGGCTTTTTCACATTTTACGTCTTAAAGCGATTTCAGAATTGCATCCACGCTGGCTTTAGCATCGCCAAACAGCATGTGGGTGTTCTCTTTGAAGAACAGCGGGTTCTGTACGCCTGCATAGCCCGTGTTCATTGAGCGTTTGAAGACAATAACGTTCTGCGCCTTCCACACTTCCAGAACAGGCATACCGGCAATTGGGCTACCCGGATCGTCCTGCGCCGCAGGGTTAACCGTGTCGTTCGCGCCAATGACCAGAACCGTATCGGTGTCGGTGAAATCATCATTGATCTCATCCATCTCCAGCACGATATCGTATGGCACTTTCGCTTCTGCCAGCAGAACGTTCATGTGACCCGGCAGACGACCCGCAACAGGGTGAATGCCAAAGCGCACTTTGATGCCGCGCGCACGCAATCTCTCGGTAATTTCTGCCACCGGATACTGCGCCTGCGCCACCGCCATGCCATAGCCTGGGGTGATGATTACCGTATGCGAGTTTTTCAGCATATCAGCGGTGTCTTCAGCAGTAATTTCGCGGTGCTCACCCACTTCTTCATCGCCCGTAGACGTGGCACCGTCGGTACCAAATCCACCCGCAATCACGCTAAAGAAGGAGCGGTTCATCGCCTTACACATGATGTAAGACAGGATTGCACCCGAAGAACCCACCAGCGCACCGGTAACGATCAGCAGGTCGTTGCTGAGCATAAAGCCCGCCGCCGCTGCCGCCCAGCCTGAATAGGAGTTCAGCATCGACACCACAACCGGCATATCCGCACCGCCGATTGACGCCACCAGATGCCAGCCAAATGCCAGCGCGATAATGGTCATCACCAGCAGCGCCAGCACCTGCATGCCCACGCTTTCGGTACGCACAAACACGACTAGCAGCAGGAAAGAGACCACCAGCGCCGCAAGGTTCATCTTGTGGCGGTTTGGCAACATCAGCGGTTTAGAGGAGATTTTGCCGCGCAGCTTTCCAAACGCAACGATAGAACCTGTGAATGTCACCGCACCGATGAAGATGCCAAGGAAGACTTCGGTCAGATGAATATTGACCAAAATCTGCTCCATACCCGGTTCGTGATACAGGTAGCTGTTAAAGCCAACCAGCACCGCCGCCAGACCCACAAAGCTGTGCAGAATCGCCACCAGCTCTGGCATCTCGGTCATTTCAACGCGTTTTGCCAGACGAATACCAATCGCGCCACCGATGATCATCGCCACCAGGATCCACGCCACGTTGCCGGTGTCCGGCCCGAATATCGTCGCGATCAGCGCGATCGCCATCCCGGCGATACCAAAGTTGTTACCCCGTTGCGACGTTTCGTGCTTGGAAAGTCCCGCCAGACTGCAAATAAACAGGATCGCAGCAACAATGTATGCAGCTGTAACTAATCCTCCAGACATATGCTACCCCTTAGCCTTTACGAAACATTTTCAGCATGCGCTGAGTCACGGTGAAACCACCGAAAATATTGATACTGGCGATAAGCACCGCGATAAAGCTCAGGAAGCTGATCCAGCCGCCATGCCCAATTTGCAGCAACGCCCCGACCACGATGATCCCGGAAATCGCGTTTGTCACCGACATCAGAGGCGTATGCAGTGCGTGAGAAACGTTCCACACCACGTAGTAACCGACGACGCAGGAGAGCGCAAAAACGGTGAAGTGACCGAGGAACTCTTTCGGCGCGACGTCTGCCAGCCAACCAAACAGAATAATCACCAGCGCCATTAGTGCATATTTACGCCATGGAGAAACCGGTTCAGCCGGTTCTTTCGGCGCAGGAGCCGCTTTTGGCGCGGCCTTAGGCTGAGCAGAAACCTGAATTGGCGGAGCGGGCCAGGTGACTTCGCCATCGCGAACCACGGTCACACCGCGTACGACTACATCATCAAAATCAACGGTCACGTTGCCGTCTTTTTCTTTGCACAGCAGCTTCAGCAAGTTAACGAGGTTCGTGCCGTACAGCTGGGAGGACTGCGTCGGCAGACGTCCCGGCAGGTCGGTATAACCGATGATCTTCACGCCGTTCGCCGTGATGAAGATTTCGTTCGGAACGGTGTATTCGCAGTTACCGCCGTTTTGTGAAGCCAGGTCGACAACGACACTACCCGCTTTCATGGAATCAACCATTTCACGCGTGATCAGCTTTGGCGCCGGTTTGCCAGGAATAAGGGCCGTGGTCACGATGATGTCGACGTCTTTTGCCTGCGCGGCAAAGAGCGCCATCTCGGCCTTAATAAACGCCTCAGACATCACTTTCGCGTAGCCATCACCGCTACCCGCTTCCTCTTCGAAATCCAGCTCAAGGAACTCGGCGCCCATACTCTGCACCTGTTCTTTCACTTCCGGACGGGTATCAAATGCGCGAACAATCGCGCCGAGGCTGTTCGCCGCACCAATTGCTGCCAGACCGGCCACACCCGCACCGATCACCATCACCTTCGCAGGAGGCACTTTACCTGCAGCGGTAATCTGCCCGGTGAAGAAACGCCCAAATTCATGCGCCGCTTCAACGATGGCACGATAGCCCGCAATGTTAGCCATTGAACTCAACGCATCCAGCGACTGCGCGCGAGAAATACGTGGCACAGAATCCATTGCCATTACCGTGACACCGCGTGCGGCCAGCTTCTCAATGAGTTCTGGATTTTGCGCCGGCCAGATGAAGCTCACCAGCGTCGTGCCTGGATTCAGTAAAGCAATTTCGTTCTCTTCAGGTGCGTTCACCTTCAGAATCACCGGCGATTGCCAAATCTCAGCGCCGTCGACGATTTCGGCGCCAGCCTGAATAAATGCCTCGTCATCGAAGCTCGCCAGTTTGCCCGCGCCGCTTTCGACCGCGACGGTAAAACCCAGTTTAAGCAGCTGCTCGACCGTTTTCGGCGTTGCGGCTACGCGGGTTTCATTGGCAAACCGTTCTTTTGGTACCCCAATACGCATAGTTTTCCCTTCCATCGGTTCTTGATGATGGTTTGTCGATAAATGACCGCGGTTCGCATTTGCTGTCGCCCGATCACGACCTGACGAATGTATAACCACGGAAAATAAAAAAGTAACAAACTTTCTATAACCTACTGAAAATAACGCTTGTGATCCACCGCAAGAAAACACTATTTCTGACTTTATCTGTGAAAAATAAGTGATCACAGTCTCTGACCGACATATTTACCTTACTTTCAGCGCCAGGCCCGATAAATAGGTCAAGCGAAGCGGTAAAAACATGATATAGCCCCACATTAGAACAACCCATTAACATTAAATTAACTCGTGAAAGTCATATGCCTAATCAGTTTTACTGTTCAAACGCCTGTTTATTCAACATATCACTAAATGTTATCGAACTTAATCCTGACCTCAGCACCGGCTGCGAAAAATGGCGCAGACAGCGACAGGTTTTAAATGCCATAATCGGCGACGATTTCAAATTAACAACAACACCAGCACCTGGTTTGCGCATGGCGAAGGATTATTTTTATGAAGCTTAAGAACACTCTCCTGGCGTCCGTACTTCTTTCTGCGACCGCCTTGTCCGCTAACGCTGCGACAGAATTAACGCCGGAGCAAGCATCAGCGTTAAAACCTTTCGATCAGACAGTCATCGTGGGTCGTTATAACACCATCAGCGAAGCCGTCGCTGCCGCATCAAAACTGGCCGATAAAGTCGGTGCAGACTCATTTTACGTGGTTGACTCTTCCGATCACGGCAACAGCGGTAACCAACGCGTTACGGTCGCTCTTTATAAAAACGATGCACCCAAAGCTGACGCGCCAAAAAATCGTGTGATCAACGGCGTAACTGAACTGCCAAAAGACCAGGCCATTGCGCTTGAGCCTTTTGACACCGTCACCGTTCAGGGTTTCTATCGCAGCCAGCCCGAAGTGAACGACGCCATCACTAAAGCCGCGAAAGCGAAAGGGGCAGCCTCTTTCTATATCGTGCGCCAGGTGGATGCTAATCAGGGCGGTAACCAGCGTATCACTGCTTACATTTATAAAGCTGATGCGAAAAAGCGTGTTCTGCAGAGCCCGGATGCGATTCCAGCAGATTCAGAAGCAGGACGTGCGGCGCTGGCGACCGGCGGCGCAGCGGCTAAGGCTGTTGAGATTCCAGGCGTGGCAACCTCTGCCGCACCAAGTTCTGATGTGGGCCGTTTCTTTGAAACGCAATCCTCTAAAGGGGGTCGCTATACCGTGACCCTGCCAGACGGCACTAAAATTGAAGAGCTGAACAAAACTGCCGCAGCGCAGATGGTTCCCTTCGACAGCGTGAAGTTCACCGGCAACTACGGCAACATGACGGAAATTTCGTACCAGGTCGCTAAACGCGCGCAGAAGAAAGGGGCTAAGTACTATCACATCACCCGCCAGTGGCAGGAACGTGGTAATAACATCACCATCAGCGCCGACCTGTACAAGTAACACCCAGGTCTAAAAAGGCGGCGCAATGCCGCCTTTTTTCTTAATTTGATCGAAATTCTGCCTCACATCATTGCATGCCAGCAAGACACTCCGTAAAATCCCGCGCCTTAGTGTGATCCACCATTTTTATGCGCCTGTGCGAAATAATTATTCTGGATTTGGACCTTTCATAACAGGAAGCCAATGGAAAAGAAACTTGGCCTGAGCGCATTAACTGCGCTTGTTTTAAGCTCCATGCTGGGCGCAGGCGTCTTCAGTTTGCCTCAGAATATGGCCGAAGTCGCCAGCCCGGCGGCATTGCTCATCGGTTGGGCCATCACTGGCGTTGGGATCCTCCTGCTGGCGTTTGCCATGTTATTGCTGACGCGTATCCGCCCGGATTTAGATGGCGGAATATTCACTTACGCGCGCGCAGGATTTGGCGAGTTAATCGGCTTTTGTTCCGCCTGGGGTTACTGGTTATGCGCGGTGATCGCCAACGTCTCCTATCTGGTGATTGTTTTCTCCGCCCTGAGTTTCTTTACTGATACTCCTGAACTGCGCTTCTTCGGTGATGGCAACACCTGGCAGTCTATTGTCGGCGCGTCGGTTCTGCTGTGGCTCGTCCATTTTCTGGTCCTGCGCGGCGTGCAGACGGCGGCCAGCATCAATCTGGTGGCGACGCTGGCAAAACTGGTCCCGCTGGGCCTGTTTATCGTCCTGGCATTTGTCGCGTTTCGTCTCGACGTCTTTACCCTTGATTTCAGCGGCGTGGCGTTGGGCGTCCCCGTCTGGGAACAAGTCAAAAACACCATGCTCATCACGCTGTGGGTATTTATTGGGGTAGAAGGCGCAGTGGTGGTTTCGGCAAGGGCACGCAATAAACGCGATGTCGGCCGTGCCACGCTGCTGGCCGTTTTGGCTGCGTTAAGCGTCTATCTGCTGGTCACGTTGCTGTCTATTGGGGTGGTTGCCCGTCCAGAACTGGCGCAAATGCGTAACCCTTCAATGGCAGGCCTGATGGTCAAAATGATGGGTTCCTGGGGCGATGTGGTGATTGCAGCGGGGTTGATTGTTTCGGTTTGCGGTGCCTATCTGAGCTGGACGATTATGGCGGCAGAAGTGCCCTTCCTTGCCGCCACGCACAAAGCGTTCCCGCGCTTGTTTGCGCGTCAGAATAAGAACAGCGCGCCCTCTGCATCTCTGTGGCTGACCAACATCAGCGTCCAGGTGTGTCTGGTGCTGATCTGGCTCACAGGTTCGGACTATAACACGCTGCTCACCATTGCCTCAGAGATGATTCTGGTACCCTATTTCCTTGTCGGTGCCTATTTGCTAAAAATAGCCACCCGTCCCGTGCATTACGTGGTGGGTGTCGGTGCTTGTCTCTATGGGTTATGGTTATTGTATGCCTCCGGCCCGATGCATCTGCTGCTTTCCGTGGTGCTCTACGCGCCGGGTCTGCTGGTGTTTATTTATGCCCGCCGCACGCATCAGCTTAGCCACACGCTGAAACGGCGCGAACTGGCATTGATTGGTCTGTTACTGGTTGCATCCGTACCGGCAACGTGGATGTTAATGGGATAAGCGCATACTTTCCCATTGTCGAACTGAAAAGGAGAAAACGATGGGAAACGCGCCACAACGCCCCATTCTGATTACGGGTGGAGGCCGACGTATCGGCCTCGCCCTTGCCCACCACTTTCTCACTCTCCGCCAGCCGGTTATCGTGAGCTATCGCAACGAATATCCCTCGATAGAAGGATTACGCCAGGCAGGCGCCACCTGCATTCAGGCCGATTTTTCTACTGACGAAGGGATTCTGAGATTTGCCGAAACGGTGAAGTCCAACACCCGCGGGTTGCGCGCCATCATTCATAATGCCAGCGCATGGCAGGCTGAAAAACCTGGCACACCGCTTAGCGAAACGCTCGCCTGCATGATGCAGATCCACGTTCATGCGCCTTATCTGTTGAATCATGCGCTCGAAGAGTTACTGCGCGGCCATGGCCATGCCGCTGGCGACATTATTCATTTCACCGATTACGTCGTCGAACGCGGCAGCGATAAGCATATTGCCTATGCGGCAAGCAAAGCGGCGCTGGACAACATGACTCGCTCTTTCGCGCGCAAGCTTGCGCCGGAGGTAAAGGTCAATGCTATCGCGCCTTCGTTAATTCTGTTTAACGAAGAGGACGATGCGGAATACCGCCAGAAAGCGCTGAATAAATCGCTGATGAAAATTGTGCCGGGCGAAAAAGAAGTGATCGACCTGATCGATTATTTACTGACAAGTTGCTACGTCACGGGGCGTTCGTTTGGCGTCGACGGCGGTCGTCCGCTGAATTAGTGAAAACGGCTCCAGAACAAGATTAACACCCAGGCGCTGAGGCTCCAGCACACCACGGCCCCGCCCAGCGCCAGCGGTAAACGCATCATCGCCGTGAAATACCACAGCGACAGCAGATAAATAAAATAGGGAATAATGGACCACATGCCAAACACGATGGTGGTCCGCAACGCTTCAATTCCACGCTCAGACGCCACAATGTAATGGGCGAACAGCGCAAACGTCGGGAATAATGGAATCAGGCCCGCAATATAATAATTCTTCGTTTTCGCCAGCAGGCCAATCAATACTACCACCAGCGCACCTAGCGCCGCCTTCAACAAAAGCGCCATCCTTTTCCCTTAACAATCAAATAACAATAGCGGCCAGAATAGCGGAACTGATGATAATTATGAAAGATTAATGGAAGGTTAAGGTTACGCGGTGTATGTTGACATTTTTCGCGATACAGACGTTTTATGAATAAGATCGTTTTTGTTGAGGATGAACCCGAAGTTGGCCAGCTTATCGCCGCCTACCTCGGAAAACACGATATGGACGTCGTCGTTGAGCCACGTGGTGACCGCGCTGAAGAGGTTGTGCTGCGTGAAAAACCCGATTTGGTCCTGCTGGATATCATGCTGCCAGGCAAAGACGGTATGACCGTGTGTCGCGATTTGCGCGCGCAATGGGACGGCCCTATCGTTTTGCTCACCTCGCTTGATAGCGATATGAACCACATTCTGTCACTGGAAATGGGGGCGAACGATTACATTCTTAAAACCACGCCGCCTGCTGTTCTGCTGGCGCGCCTGCGTCTTCATTTACGCCAGCGTGTCGCCGCTGAAAACCAGACGCCGTCTCCGGCTCTTACGCCGTACAAAGCCATGCGTTTCGGCACGCTATCGATTGACCCGGTGAATCGTCAGGTTCTGCTGTCGGGCATGGATGTCGCCCTTTCGACTGCCGATTTCGACCTGCTGTGGGAACTGGCCACGCATGCCGGTCAGATTATGGATCGCGACGCGCTGCTGAAAAACCTGCGCGGTGTGAGTTACGATGGGATGGATCGCAGCGTTGACGTCGCGATTTCGCGGCTGCGTAAAAAATTGCTGGATAACGCCACCGAACCCTACCGCATCAAAACCGTGCGCAACAAAGGTTATCTGTTCGCTCCGCACGCCTGGGAAACCTGATGACTTTGTCATCCGGATACGTTCATGAAAACGCTGATTGTTCCATAGTATTAGCGCCAAATCCTTCAACCTATTGTGAGTACTGAAATATTATTTAATTACAGTAGGTTGAAGGTTTCCCGCAACAAAAAAATAGGGCCAAAAGCAGACTTTAACATGCACCCTTTGCCTCAATACATCCCTAAACTCACAGGGCTACACTGAACAACCAGCCCGCAATAGCACTGCTCACCACAACCAGCCATGGTGGTAACTTCCAGAACAATAGAGCAACCAGTGCCAAAAGCGCCAGGATGAAGTCTTGCGGCGCGTGAATCGCGCTCGTCCATACTGGTTGATAGAGGGCTGCTAACAACAGGCCAACCACGGCCGCATTAACACCTAATATCGCCGCTTGCGCACGGGTGTTGCGGCGCAGATGCTCCCAGAAAGGTAAGGCACCCGCGATCAGCAGGAAGGATGGCGCGAAGATCGCCAGCAGACAGACCAGACCACCGAACCATCCGGAGGGTCCATGATTTAGTGAAGCGCCGAGAAACGCCGCAAAGCTGAACAAGGGGCCAGGAACGGCCTGGGTAGCACCGTAGCCGGCCAGAAATGTATCTTTGCTTACCCAGCCGGTAGGCACTACTTCAGCTTGCAGCAACGGTAGCACGACATGCCCACCCCCAAATACCAGTGAACCGACCCGGTAGAAGACACTCACCATTGATAAAGTCTGATTTGGAAACATTGCCGTCAGCAATGGCAAGCCTGTCAGTAGCACAAAGAACAATATGAGCCACAACAATCCGACGCGACGCCGTATGGCGATCGGCAGCGGGTCATGTATTGACCTATTCTGAGGTTTAAACAGCAATAGACCAATGGCAGCAGCAATGACGATAGCCCCCACCTGCCCCCAGGCAGACGGCACAAGAAGCACAAAGCAGGTGACTGCCGCCATGATGGTGATACGCGGTGTATCCGGGCAGAGATTACGAGCCATACCCCATACAGCTTGTGCAACCACCGCTACGGCCACCACCTTTAACCCTTGCAGCACCCCCAATGGCATCACATCCCCGTCGCTGACCATCCCCAGCGCAAAGAGGATCAGCGCCACTGCTGATGGCAGCGTGAAGCCAGCCCATGCAGCTAACGCCCCGGTATAACCGCATCGGAACAACCCGATCGCCATGCCGACCTGGCTGCTTGCAGGCCCTGGCAGGAACTGGCAGAGAGCGACTAAGTCTGCATAGCTGGGCTCGGTCAGCCACTTCCGCCGCGTCACAAACTCATCGTGAAAGTAGCCCAAATGGGCAATCGGGCCGCCAAAGGAGGTCAGACCCAGTCGAAGAAAGATCAGAAAGAGAGCCCAAGGGCTTTGGTCAGGCCTGGCAATATCGCTCATGGTCGCATCCAGATTTCTGGCTTCGTTAGATTATATTAATCGAGATCCGATAACGAAATGCGATAAAAATAAGCCATGATCCTTTGATCGTTGGCTTATGCCTTGTCCTTATGGGTCATCTGCTTTTGTAACATGACTGACGTGGACGAGAGTAAGAACGGATTCCAGAAGCCGAACGGCGTGGTTGCAGACCAACACCTAAGGCGTCACGCAGCGTCCGATACGATTGACATGTTTGCCTGATGACTTTTAAAGGCACAGCTCATGGGAACTCTCATAACAAACCCATAACTAAAAAATAATCATTATTTCAGTACGTTGTTATCAACCGACACGGCAGGCAGAAAGGGTTTACCATCATGTTTACAAGCCGAGCAGTGAAACCAGAATGAAAGCCCTTTCTTGCCGAACACGCCTTAAAGCCATTAAGGCCAGAGTATATGGATAGTCAGTATTGGAATTTATCCCACCGTGTCGAAATTTGAGGATCCTTGAGAGTTTCTATCCGGCTTGTGGTATCAAACACCAGCTACGGCAGTCTGTCCTTAACCCTTGAACAATACGATTGCGACGTTTGCCATTTCAGTCGCCATCGTGTGAAAATTCGTGTTGCGTTATGCCAGCGTGGCCAGCGCTGCGCTGATGCTTTCTTCCCCTCTGTAAAGATCGTAACCGCTGATGATATGTTCTTTCCCATACGCCGTCGCAATCAACAGGGGCACGCCTCCCACACCTTTTTCGTGCATGAGTCGCTTTACGCGGGCAATGCGCTGTTCAGTCTGGTTGCGCAGCGCGGCATCACCTTCAAACTGGCTGGTCAGCTCATCCGCATCACCCTCAGCACCGTGTTCCTGCGCCCAGGTGGCGCTGATATCCGCCACCACATCGCATCGAGAGGTGTCGCGACCCTCGACGTAGCGGGCGTGCTGAAGAACGTGGAGCAGGTCCGCCTCTGCGGCTGCACCAGCGTGCTGAAATGCGGTCAGCGCGCGGTTCATGTAGGTCGAATCGAAACGGGTGCCGGACAGCAGAAGTTGGTGATAGCTCTCGCTGAACGGCTGTCCGGTCAGCGATGTAATGCGCTGATCGTTGGCCCATGCATATTCTGCCCACTGAGCCGTAATCTGCCGCGCCCCCTCATCACTGAACAGGCCACTGGGCATCAGATCAAGCCGGTCGCCGTGGTGTCGGGCCAAATAATGCAGGGCAGGCGCGCTGGCATAGCACCAGCCGCAAAGCGGGTCAAAAATGTACTGCAGCTTTTCGATGTGCATAGTGCACCCTCCTTTAATCAGTTGTGTTGATCATAATTAGATTACGCAATATGAAAAACAGGCATACAGTAGACACATTGTTGCATGAGGTGAACGAATGGACAGAGTTACGGCGATGGAAGTGTTTTCGGAAACGGTCAAACGCGGCAGCATCTCAGCGGCGGCGGAACATCTGGGCTTATCGCGGGCTATGGCCTCGCGCTACATAAACCTGATGGAGGAGTGGACAGGATCGCGCCTGCTTCACCGGACAACGCGCAGGCTCAGCCTAACAGTAGCCGGTGAACAGGCACTTTTGCTGTGTCAGGACATTCGGATTCTGACGGATGGGCTTGCAGCCATGGGACCCGGCAGTGTTCCTGTGCCCAAGGGCAAACTTAAGATCACCTCCAATTCCATTTTTGCAGAGTTTTGCCTTACGGAGCTGCTTGTTGACTTCCTTATTGCCTATCCGGAAATACAGGTTGATCTGCAAATCATGGACAGAACCGTTGACCTGGTCGAGGAAGGTATCGATCTGGCTATCCGCACTTCAAGCACACTTGCACCTAACCTTTATGCCCGCAACCTCGGGTACTGCTCTTCCGTAATATGCGCCAGCCGCGCGTACCTGGACAAACACGGCACACCGGGCAGTCTGAGTGACCTGAAACATCACAACTGTCTTACCTATACCTACTTCGGCCAGAGCGCGTGGCGGTTCCATAAAGAGAGCGACATTGTCAACCTGCCGGTAACGGGCAGCATCAGTACCAACGAGGCTGCGATCCTTTTTAAGGCGACAAAGTTGGGGGCGGGTGTAGCCATGCTGCCTCTGTATGCCGTAGAGCAGGAGCTCGCGGCGGGGAGGCTGGTTGCGCTGCTGCCGGAATATGAGCTCGACAGGTTGTCTGTAAGCGCGGTTTATCTTTCACATAAAAAAATGCCTCAGGCCCAGCGCGTATTGATTGATTATCTGGTTGAGCATCTCAGGCTCCCATGAAGCGCAGAGATGAAAGGCAAAAACACAACCGGGAGATTGCGCGATGATATGACTGGTCCCAGCGCATAGAATACTGCCAGTTACCCCGATTGCAGCCCATCGGGATGGGCTGCAATCGGGCATCGTTAACATCCAGCATCAGGCGTGCCCGGCTGATGTCCCATAAGCAACACCCGGGGTTAGTTTGTCGATATGTGACAGGCTCTCACCGCACCAGGCTGCGGATGTGGTGTAGAAAAAAAGAGCGTGCTGTGACGCTCCAAAGCGAGAATTTTAAAATACCTCTTCATTGCGTATCGTTAGATTATTTTACTCAATAGATATTTGGGTAACGTGTTCAATACTAAACAAAAAAACCTCAGCAATATCACTGCCATAAATGTGAGGATTTTTCGCATTTTAAAATTTAATTTTTTGATAATAATTATCGTTAACGCATGATGATATATTCATTCAAAACGATCTTAATTCAATTAACTATTTCATAGTTGAGAGATTTTAACCCCTGACGATAACACCGGTGTAAATCCAAGTTCGACAATACCCATATTGGCAGAATAAACTTTTACCCATTATGGCATCCAGCTCTCTGTTTTCCAGGAATTATCAGCCTAACCTTAATGGGGCAAAACACGTAGGAGGATCAAATGTACAACACAATTTTGGTTCCAATTGACATTTCCGAGGATGACCTGACACACATGGTCATTCCATATGTTCAGGCGCATACAGCTCTTAACACGGCAAAAGTCCATTTTCTTACTGTTATTCCTTCGCAACCTTATTATTCATCTTTAGGTTTAGCCTACTCAGTAGAAATGCCGAAGATGAAAGAATTCCAGCATGCGGCCTTATCAAAACTGGATGAAATTGTGAAGCAATTCAAAATCCCTGCAGACAAAATACAGACTCATGCCGTAACGGGTTCACCGAAGGATCAAATTCTTAAACTCGCTGAAATGGTAAGTGCTGATTTAATTATAATTGCATCCCATAAACCTGATATATCAACGTATCTGTTAGGTTCAAATGCTGCAGCAGTTGTACGACATGCCAAATGCCCTGTGCTGGTCGTTAGATAAAATTAAGTAGCCTGCATGTCGCAGGCTACTTTTTTGTCATCGCTCATGGGGTAGCTAACTGAGAAATAACCTGCGCCTTAATTCCTGAATCCATAGCCTGTCTGGTCAGTTCCTGTCTGTTCAGTGCTGCAATCGAGGTGATGAAATCGGGTCTTTTTCTTCTCCACCACACCACAAAGCTTGCAGCAACGAACTATTTTTATTTGTATATTGAGGTTGTTATTGATAATAACGCAAGTGTTCGGCATGGAGTTCATTTTTTAATAAAAAACAGGTTCACAGTAAAGAAGTCTTAATTTCATTTCTGTCGATTTAACAGCGGTAACATTCTCTCAAGCGTGTTGTCGCGCTCAATGTAATGATGGAATAACGCAGCAAGAGCATGAAACCCGATAAGAAAATATCCGGCATTTGCGATAAGTTCATGGTATCTATTGCAAGTACTTTTTAACCTATTACGCCATAAGGGAAAAATTACATTTTGTGAGGCAAGCTGTTTTCGAAAGCAATACACATTGCAATACACGCCTCTCATAGGTAGTTTAAAAGATATTTTGTATAAATCGCAGGAGTGTTTAATGAAATTAACTTATTTAACCTTGCTAATTTTTCACCTCAATTCATTGATAGATTCTGGAAAACATAACGACATAACTATTGATGACATCCATAATGCAATTGAAAAAAAATCTCTTTTACGTTTCATCAAAAAACGCTGCGGGAGAGATATAGATTTAAGTTTACATTTAGATGCTGACGCGAGTTTTGAGGAAGAATATGAAAGCAGAATGAATAGCCTTTATAACGGTTATGCTGGAAATGAATCCAGGAAATGGGGCGTGCGGAATTTAGGCCTTTGCCTTATGTTGGCTTGGACCAATGAACTAATCCAATTACACGCTTCTTTTCCTAATGAATTCCCACTTAAAATTAACTAGGAGTATAAAATGTTGACAGTATTGGACTTACAAACCTTAGCTAGCTTTGGCGACGGAATGATAATTGATGCCAAACGTATTTCGGCCAATGACCTCAACTTTATCCCCATAATGTTGGCAAAGGCGAATTGCTGCCATGGCTCCAGATTTATGGGCTTCCCGCGTAACGGCCCCTTTACGTGCGGCAATATTCAGAAAATTTTATAAAACGCTCAACGGCTGCATGGTCGAACACGTAAACGGGGCTGGTAAGGTCTGCAAAATACCGTTCAACGGCTCGTTTCAGGGCATCACAGGCGGGTATTTTCCCCTCTTTCACGTCGATCACGTACTGGTGCCAGGCGTGTATTACCTGCATGTGAGCCTGCCTTACACGTCGTCAAAGCCGTCATTCTCGTCTTTTTCTGGCGGATTACGGCGGCGTGATACCGGGTCGAACCCCAGCAAACTGGACATTTTGATGATGATGCGCTCTGCATCTGATTTTGCTTTTAATGCCGGACTGCTCGTTGTTGCCCCCCGCGAACCTTCAACCGAAAATCCGCGCAGGGCAATATCTTCAACGGCTTTCCGGTATAGCGAATAATTCACGCAATACAGTTCGAGGTTGCTCCAGTCGGCAGCGGTCAGATCGTCACGTTCGGCAAGTTGCTTTGATTTGAGTTTCCATTGCTGGGCGGCTATCTCATTCAGATATGCGGGCGGTTTTGGTGGTCTTGCCATATTTTGAAACCTCATTTTAAAAACTTACTGCAAATTAAAAAAATTGGCGTGCGTAAAAATTCGAGGGGCGGGCGGTCTGGAGGCAAGCGACTCCAGCTCGAGCCACCCCACCCGCTCAGGCGGCCCCTGAGCGGGTCGCGCCTCCCTGCCCTTGGTGTGGGTCGGTGGTCATGTCGCCCTCATCCTGCTGCCTCTGGTGGCGTTTAGTTGGTGGTCAGCACGTTAAGGATCTGAACAACCTTGCCACCTTCATCCCGCTATAGCTCACGCCTTTGCACCATATCCGCGTCGGTCTATCACTCCGGTCTTCCAGTTGTGGCAGTCGTGACACAATGGCTGGTGATTGGTTGGCTTCCAGAACAATGGATCGGATTGCCCACTGATTGGGGTGATATGGTCCACCACTGTTGCCGGGGTAAATTTCCCCTCACGCAAGCAAATTACACACAGCGGGTTAGCCCGTAGGTATTTCGCGCGATACACCTGCTAGCGATGGTTATATCCTCGCTGCGCAGCCGTTCTCCACATCGCTTTCGGTGTACGCCGGTGTTGCGGTAAACGTTATCTCCAGCAGCTCTGAGGCGGTGACGGTGCGCACGCATGGATCCTGTTTAAAATCCCATGCTTCTTTCGTGGCGCGGAATCCAAACGACATTCCAGAAATATCACCACGGCCCAGCAGCCCACGGTAATCATGTTCATACAGCGCGCGAACGTCGCTGCCGGTCGCCAGGCTGTCTTTGAAAACATACGGGGCGAATACCTCGTAAAATTCCCCCCATATCAGTTGTGAACGGCTGTTCCATGGGACGACATAACCCACCAACTTATTTTCTTCCACGCTGACGGCGGCGGATCGGATCTCAAAATCTTTATTCATATGCTCACCATTTGGTGCAAACAAAAAAGGGGCCGTAGCCCTCAGGTATTTTTTTAGCTGGAGGCACCCGGCGCCATTTCGAGCAATTTAATGGCGCTGAAATCCACCACACCACCGCCCAGATATTTGGCGGAATAGACCTTATAAAATCCCGGCTCGGTGATATTGTCCGGGCGGGTACGTACACCCGTTTCATGGTCAACGATGTAATAACCGCGCTTGAAGTCACCAAAGGCAATTGGCGCTGTTCTTCGGCCTGTTTTTTCAGGTCGTCAAATTGCGTGCGTTCTTCGGTGTTAAGGCTGCGGTTTTCGGCGTCAGCTTTTTCCAGAATGGTGCGGAGCTGCGCTGCGAGTTCGGATTTTTTACGACGTAATTCAATTAATTTTTTCATGTGGTTTCTCGTAAAGAAAAAAAATTAAGACGTGAAACCAGCGCGGAGAGGAAGGGCAGGCCGAATAACAGTTCTTGAGGTGAAGAATTTCCCGGCATCGCGCAGGGTGTTAAACGGCCTTGGGTGGCCGCTCACGTCTGAGTGCCACTATTTAAGATATGCATTCCAAAGCAATAGTAAATAACTTACTAATTTCCAAAACAGAAACAAACAATACCGAACGATTAATTTACATTACCTCGCGGTATTTTTTATTTACTTCACTCATTAAGCGTTCCATATGTGCAATAAGTAAACTCAATTGCTCTGCATCTGCTGTCAGCGACATTCCTGTGAACGAATCCACAAGGTAACCATGCGAATCAACCTGCACTATCGCCTCTTTTTCCAGTGCGCGGGAATATTCGCCAACGTTCAGAACTTGAGCAAATTTTTTTATATCGTAAAATTTCCTAGACCATTCCAATTCTTTATAATTCATTGTTCCACCACCTTTAGAGGTTACAAAAGAACACCCCCGACTCTCTAATGTTATTTCTCGAAAAAATACCCATCAGAATGCCGGGCGGTTGAGTTTTATAGGGATATTTTTTCTGTCCAGTAGTCCAAAACTTGAAAGTAGCACATCCTTCATAATGGGCCGGGCTAGTAAGACACTTAACAGCACTATTCTAATTTTTTCAAAGCGGCATAATGATCGCCTCGCTACCTCATTTATTTCTAACCAGCCAGATTACTTTTTCCCCGATGAGCGCTGCAAAAGCTGCCGCAAACGCATTAAACATGATGTACATCGTAAAATAGTTATCCTCTACACGATCAGGGTAAGGCTCCGGTTTTTCTGTCGGGATGTAATTCATGAGATCCGTGACGGTATATTTCAGGCTGTCGGTCAGTGGATCAAATACCCCTGAGAGCATCAGCGCAAACGTGATAGTCAGAAACATCAGCAGGCGTAACGACCACTTAGCGGAGCGTGACATCGCAACTCCCTGAGGCATTACCAATCACCGTAATATCACCATAAGCCCAGAGTTTATCCCCCTGCAGAATCCGGTGCCGGTGAGCTTTCAATAGAGCAGCTCGTACCATGTAAAAATCACGCGAAAGAAAGAAGGTAATGCAGCCCTCACTGATTCCTGAACCATCCGGACGTGGTGGATGCAGGCGGAAGTGGCCTCGCTGATAGTGATGCGAACTGTCAACATCAAAGGTCATGTAGTCATCCACTACGCCGTCTTTGCGGAACAGGGCAAACCAGTCGTAATAGTTATTTCCGGTAAACGCGTGTTTGAACCATGTCTGGCTGTGAGAAAATAATCCACCTGACGGACGATCTACGATCCAGTAACTACCTGGCGGGACGGTGGCATTTGTCATGTACGAACATTCCGGTTTGTTGGCGAGATCGCCCAGCCCAGAAAACACCGGAAATGAACCTACCCCGCCAACATCCAAACGGGCCACGCGGCCCTCATCGTAAAGATGGTTAAAATCAACCCGGCAACTGATCATCAGGCCACCACTCGCTGATTCCATGAGTCTGTGTAAGAAATATTCCCGTCGAGATATAACCAGGTAATGCTTTCATACGCCAGCGAAACGGATTCAGTCGGGTTGTTCATTTGACCGCCAGTATTTTTAAAATTGTGCATCACTGGCGTGACGGCCACCACTTTGACGTTTTTCAGAATGATGTGCATGAATTCCTCCTCTACACCCGCGTCATTAATCCGATACCACTTAATGATTCCTTGTTGGAGTGTCTCCCCCTGGCAAACTGCACGATTCAGGTATGGCGTGGCTTTATCCAGTTCTTTGGTAAAACTTAACTGGTCATGGACGCGCGTACCGGTTAGTTTTCCAAAAGTATGGTCGTAAGGGATATGCACACCATGATTGAAACTTTGCATTTCAATAGCGCCCTCGCGTAACAGGACGTTACTACTTCCCTGAATCAGGGTTCCGGTGGAGTTATAAAGCCAAATATATGCGGGAACAGCCATTTTCATCCTTAATTATGTTAATGCTAAAGCTTTATTACTCCTTAATCACGCCAACTCTTAATCTAAAAATGCTATCCATAACAGGAAATTTATCAGAGCATAGATTATTCTTCCGCGCACTTTTACCCCCTTCCGAGAATTGTTACTTCTCCGGCGTCGTCCACTTCAATTAGCTCGTCACGCGCCAGCTTTTCCAGCCAGCGGGTGAATCCTTTCCGGCCGTTCTCGCCAACCATCGCGATCATATCGTCGCGCAGTACCGATCGGTTGCACGGCTCCCCTTTGGCCTTACGGCTGCGGATGCATTGCCATAACGCGGCGTGGTTCCCTGTTAGGTTATGCACATTAGCCAAGTCAGGATCTATGTCGTTCGGTTCTGGACAGCAAAAACGCTGGCTGATGCTCTGAATATGTTCAGACCGGAAAGGCATCTTGTCAGCCTTCCACTCAGCATCCTGCTGGAAAACTTGTGCGGTATCTATATCCCGTTACTGCTGGGTGCACAGACAGTGATATTGCCCTCGGCCAGTACAGGTTTTGAAGGTTCCAGCCAGTTTAACCCCAGAAAATTTTTACAGGCTTTGATGAGATGGGGTCCGCAAAGTCTTGTTCTGGTACCAGAAATATTGCGGGTGTTACTACATCTGCACCAGACGGTTCCTGACAGTACCCGTTCCCTGAGCTTTGTCGCCGTTGGTGGAGGAAAGGTCCCTGCGCCATTAATGGAGATGGCAACACATACAGGTTTACCCGTTTTTGAAGGTTATGGGTTATCAGATGTGATTTTCGGTGACGGTTTGAAAGGTAACGTTGCTCTCGTAGATGCTTTTGAAGGACAGCAGGATCTGGCGCGTGAGCAGCTTATGGGGGTTTGCGCACACTTGCCTGACTACGCCCAATTTCATCGACTACTATTCACGTCCGAAATATCTTCTCCCGAAATGATTACCGCTAATGGTCGCCCTAAACGGAGCGCCATCTGGCAGTCCCTAAAAGAAAATATTCTCACCTGCAGTGAGGAGGAAGACGCATGAGCTTTTATCAAGAATTACAGGATCAGACCGCTGTTGAACGTCAACATTTACTTTCGTCCCCTGCTATCGCCCGGTGTAAAACAGGCGATATCTCGCCGGAGATGTATATAGCATTTTTGACGCAAGCTTATTATCACGTCAGCCATACCGTTCCACTGCTGATGTGTGCTGGCGGTCGGCTTCCTTCAACGCACGAAGCAGTGCGCGGAGCAATAGCTGAATATATTGATGAAGAATATGGGCATCAGGAATGGATCCTCAATGATATTCGAGCATGTGGTGGTAATCCTGAGGCAGTTAGAGAGGGTATGCCGGGCCTGCCCATCGAAATGATGATTGCTTATCTTTACTACCGTATCGAGCGGGTAAATCCGATGAGCATATTTGGTATGGTGCTCGTGCTGGAAGGTACCAGCGTGGCAATTGCAACAGCTGTTGCGGCTCAACTGGAGAATACGCTGGCCCTACCTCAACAGGCAACAACCTACCTGCGCTCTCACGGAGAACTCGATCAGGGCCATCTGCAATTCTTTGCATCCCTCATGGATTCAGTCACTGATAAGAGTGACCAGGACGCCATTATCCACACCGCGCGCCGTATTTATCATCTTTATGGGCAGATGCTTGATCAGTTGGGAGAAAGTGCATATGGATCTGCTTAACAAAACCGTTCTGCTCACCGGTGCCAGCGGAGGAATCGGTCAGGCGCTGGCCAGAGAACTGGCACAAAAAGGGGCGAGACTCTTTCTCGTGGGCCGCAACGAAAAGGCAATGGCTCTTCTACAAAATACCCTCCCTTACCCGGAGCGACACAATATCGCGCTGATGCGTAGCTATTCTGACGAAGAGATATCGGCGCTTGCCGCCAGGTTTTTAAAGGATGGTGGGCTGGATATCCTGATCAACAACGCTGGGAGCAGTTGCTTTGCGTTGTTTGAAGAACAATCATTTGATGATATTCGTGAGCAGATCCGAACCAATATCGAGATTCCAGCCCTACTGACCCGGGCCTTACTCGATAAAATGAATACACCGGGTATCGTGCTTAATATTGGTTCAATTTTTGGTGAAATAGGCCATCCAGCATGGAGTGTCTATAGTGCGACCAAGGCTGCGACCCACCGTTTTTCCGAAGCCCTTAGCAGGGAATTACAGGGCAGTGGTATTACCGTTCTGTATGCCGCGCCACGCGCAACAGAAACCTTACTGAACAACGACCACGTGTATGCCCTGAACCGGAAACTCGGTAATAACACTGATTCACCAGTGTATGTGGCTGCCCGACTTGCACGCCTTCTTGAAAAAGAACAGAAATGTTATCGCTTTGGCATGATGGAACGTCTTTTCGTCAAGATTAATGCCTGGTTTCCCACCGTCGTCGACGGAGCATTAGGCAAAAAATTGCCTGTAATTCAGGAATTCGCCAGAAAATCGGTCAGAGGAGACAACAAATGAAAACCCTGTACGCAATCTTGCTTGTTACAGCGGCACCCGCGTCAGCACTGGCGGATACGACACTTGGGGATTTACAACACGACTGGTCCATCTGTCAGTATCAAACGCTGGAAGCCAAAAAAGAGAACTGCTTCAGTACAGTTAGCCAGAAAGCCCATCATGCCAGTCAGGCACAAAAAAACAGTAACGCGCCACTTTTGATTTGGTCAGCCATCATCGACAGTAGCTGGGCTGGCGCTAAAGGCGGTCTGGGCGCGCTAAGCCTTGTTAAAGAAGCCCGCAGCAACCTCGAAAAAGCGATTGAAATTGACCCATCCGCCCTCCAGGGATCAGCCTGGACCAGTCTGGGCGCTCTGTATTACCAGGTTCCCGGCTGGCCAATTGGCTTTGGTGATAAAGAAAAAGCAGACGCTATGTTGAAAAAAGCGCTGGCCATTAACCCGGATGGTATAGACCCTAACTACTTCTACGGTGATTATCTTCTTAAAGAGAAAAAAACAGATGAAGCCAGGCGCTACCTAACCAAAGCACTTAAAGCCCCAGATCGTCCCGGGCGTGAAATCGCTGACAGTGGTCGCCGCCGCGATATTGCGAGAGACCTGGAGAGCATCCAGTAAAAACATCTTTCGTAACAGAACTCAGGATGCCGTTTGATGAGTAACATGAGAACGGCATCTCTGCCTACGACGAGTCAAAGAAGTGCGATAGAGCTAAAAATATAAATTAATTGTCGCTCACCATTTGTTATCAGAGTCCAGACTAAATGTTTGAACTGTTCAAAATATTCAAATTAAATATCAGTTCAACTTCACCAAAGGTTAAATAATAGAACAAATCACTCTGGTCGTTTACCCCCCTTCTCGCTCCATGCTTTTAAATCAAACTCTGACCCGCGAAATGCCCAACACCAATCGATAAGCCCATTGCCATGGCACTCCAGAAAGTAATTCTTATTATGGCCTTTACCGGAGATACATTGCCAACTACCGACGAAATATAACCAAGAATTGCAAGTGAAAAAAGCGTGGTAAGAATGATGAATGTAGAAATATACGTTTGCGGCGCTAACCACGCAACGATTAAGGGTAAAATGGCCCCAGCAGAAAAACTGACTGCCGAGAAGAGAGCGGCTTGCAGTGGTTGCGCAGAATTAGTATCCGTTAATCCTAGTTCTTCACGAGCGTGAGCCCCCAAAGCGTCCTTCTCCATTAGTTGCTCAGCAACCTCACGCGCCAGAGTCGGATTGAGACCGCGTTTTATATACAGAGAAGTAAGTTCCTGTGTCTCTCCTTGAAAATCATTTTCCAGCTCACCTTTCTCCTGAGCAAGAGCTGCGTTCTCAGTATCAACCTGTGAAGAAACAGAAACATACTCGCCTGTTGCCATCGACATTGCACCTGCCACAAGCCCTGCAACCCCGGCAAGTAGAATACCCGATGAAGAAGTATTCGCTGAAGCAACGCCAAGTACAAGACTCGCGGTCGAAACAATGCCATCATTAGCCCCTAGAACAGCAGCCCTAAGCCATCCCACGCTTTGGATACTATGTCGTTCGAGATGCATTATTAAGCCCCCCGGTTAAACAACTATTTAATAAAACCATGCCTGATGAGAATAAACTCATCATAACCTATTTCATTTTATCATTTTTAACAAGTTATTGAGATTGCGCAAGTATAACCCTCAATCTGCTTTCACCTTTGAACTTTAATGTTTTAATGAGAAATGATAATAGATATCATGGACTTTTAATAATGGCTGCAAGAGCATATTAATCAGTATAATTTTAGCTTAATGTATTATTAATAAAGATTCGTGACAGGTATATTTTCAGGGACTCAAAGTTTGATTGCTGATGGCATTCATTCTTTCTCAGATTTAGTGGTTGTGACCTGCTCAAAGCATGAGATACACATTTCAGCAAGCCGCTTCACTTAGGAATCTTCATGCCGCCAAATTTCTTGCGCCGGGTATAAAGATTGCGACTGAGATAGCATGCTCTCAGGCAGCCCCCCCAGTTTCGGCCTCGCGAAGGAGACTGATGATCTGTTCTTCGGAAAATGCTTCTTAAAGAGGATGTCTACATGTGGCGAATGAAGGCATTACTGACATCGCGGTGTGTTAATCAGCGTGGAACAGGCCAGGGTCATACGTTTGCATGTTGGATGTTGTCAGCCGGAGCAAACCCTGCTTTCATAGCAACTCAAATGGGACATAAAAATGCACAGAGAGTTTATTGCGTTGATTCTGCCTGGATACATGCTTTGAACGGCGATAAGACTGCGTTCCTCAACAAGCGCACAGACGAATACAACACTGCCCCCATAGTACCTCTGGCCGTAAAGAAGTTTAGCTAACTCATTGTATTAATGGTGTGATTTCATGAAAAAGCTGTTTGTGCAGTTTTATCTTTTGCTGTTTGTCTGTTTTCTGGTGATGACCATGCTGGTCGGGCTGGTCTATAAATTCACCGCCGAACGCGCAGGCAAACAGTCTCTGGATGACCTGATGAAAAGCTCGCTTTATTTAATGCGCAGCGAATTACGTGAAATTCCGCCGCACGACTGGGCGCGCACGCTGAAAGAGCTGGATCTGAATCTGTCGTTTAATATGCGCATCGAACCGCTTAAAAATTACAGTCTGGATGCCCCCACCGCTCAGCGCCTGCGCGAAGGCGATATTGTGGCGCTGGACGACCAGTACACCTTTATCCAGCGAATCCCGCGCAGCCATTACGTACTGGCTGTCGGCCCAGTTCCGTATCTCTATTTTTTACATCAGATGCGACTGCTGGACATGGCGTTGATGGCCTTTATCGCCATTTCACTGGCCTTTCCGGTGTTTATCTGGATGCGTCCGCACTGGCAGGACATGCTGCGGCTGGAGGCTGCTGCGCAGCGCTTTGGCGAGGGGCATCTGACGGAACGCATACATTTCGACAGCGCCTCCAGCTTTGAACGGCTGGGCGTCGCCTTCAACCAGATGGCGGATAATATTAACGCCCTGATTGCCAGTAAAAAGGCGCTTATTGACGGCATCGCGCATGAACTACGTACGCCGCTGGTGCGCCTGCGCTATCGTCTGGAGATGAGTGAAAACCTGACCGCTGCTGAGTTGGTGGCGCTTAATCGCGATATCGGCCAGCTCGAAGCGCTGATCGAAGAGCTACTGACCTACGCCCGTCTGGATCGTCCGCAAAACGAACTCAAACTCAGCACACCAGATTTTTCGGCGTGGATAAGCAGCTATGTTGAGGACGTGCAGAGCGTCAATCCGCAGCGTGAGCTGCTACTGGACAATCATCCCGGTGATTATGGCGCGCTGGATATACGCCTGATGGAACGCGTGCTGGACAATCTGGTGAATAACGCCCTGCGCTATAGCGAGAACCGGCTGCGAATTCGTTTACAGCTGAACGGCAGCGAGGCGAGTTTATCTGTCGAGGACGATGGACCAGGGATCGCGGCCGAAGAGCGCCATCGCGTATTTGAACCCTTCGTGCGTCTCGACCCGAGTCGTGACCGTGCCACTGGCGGCTGCGGACTGGGCCTGGCGATTGTCCACTCGATCTCTCAGGCCATGGGCGGGCACGTCAGCTGCGAAGTCAGCGATCTGGGCGGCGCGAAATTCTGCTTTAACTGGCCGGTCTATCACCACATTGCTCTGCCTGCCACGGTCTGATGCCGGCTATTCGTCGTCAGGCAGACACTGCAGGTGACCGTGGCGCACACCGCGCTGGGCGATAACATCATCAGCAAAATGCTGAATATCGCCCATATCGCCTTTTAACACCGCGATTTCCAGACAATCTTCATGACTGACGTGAACATGCAGCGTCGCGACGGACAAATCGTGGTGGTGATGTTGGGTCGACACCAGACGCCGCGCCAAATCGCGCTTTTCATGTTCATAGACGTAAGACAGCACCGCAAACCCTTGCGTGCCGTGTTGCTGAGCGGTTTCCTGCGCCAGCGCTCCGCGCAAAATATCGCGAATCGCTTCCGAGCGGTTGTTGTATCCGCGGCGCTGGCTCAGGCTATCCAGCGTCTCCAGGAGATCATCATCAAGCGTTATGGTGACACGTTGCATCGGGTTTCAGTCTCTTGAGGCGCGCGACGGCGCACGGGATAAGCGGGAAGCACCGCGTTCTGCAGCATTCTTCCGGCAACGGATGAAAACGTGAGTGACTCACCCACGGCTTGGGTTTCAACGATTTGCCCCTGATCCATGACCATCACGCGGTGACAAAAACGCTCCACTAGCCGTAAATCATGGGTAATAAACAGGCAGGCGGTGCCAAACTGCTGCTGGAGTTTTTTGAGCAGACTAATCACCCCCGCCTGAAGCACCAGATCGAGATTGGAAACGGCTTCATCAAGGATCAACAGTTTGGGTTCAACGGCAAGCGCACGCGCCAGGCAAACACGCTGCAACTGTCCCCCGCTGAGCTGCGGCGGGCGTTTAGACAAAAGGCTGTCGTCCAAATCCACCGCCTGTAACAACGACCTGGCACGCGCCAGTTGTTCGGCTTTAGATAACGTCAGAAGATGACGCATCGGTTCACGCAGAATGTCGCACACCGTTTTACGCGGATTCACGGCGCTGATTGAATCCTGGAAAACCATCTGCACATCGCGGCGAAAGGCTTTCTGTTGTGCCCGGCTGAGGCACGCAAGAGACTCCCCTTGCCAGAACACTTCGCCCTGACGGGGTGATTCCAGCCCCACCAGTAAACGCGCCAGCGTGCTTTTCCCACATCCACTGCGCCCAAGCAACGCAACGGTTTCACCGGATGCCAGGCTCATCGACACGTCGCGTAATACCGTCTGTGACGGCGTATACGCATGTGAAAGCGCGGAGACAGAAAGTAACGTCATGATGCCAACTCCATGCCATAAAGCGCCAGATGTGCGGCCACCAGATTGCGCGTGACGCGATGCTTCGGCGCATGAAACACGGCCTCAACGTCGCCCTGCTCCACAATCACACCGTGGTCCATGACCGCGACGTCATCCGCCAGACGCGCCACAACGCCCATGTCATGCGTGACCAGCAGCATTCCTGGGGCGCGCGTTTGCATGATGGAATCCAGCAAATCCAGGATTCGTGCCTGGGCGACGGCATCCAGATCGGTGGTCGGTTCATCGGCGACAATAAACGGGGCATCGCACAGCAAGGCCATCGCGATCATCATTCGCTGCAACATCCCGCCGCTCATCTCGAAAGGGTAAAGCGTTAAGACGCGATGCACATCTTCCAGCCCGACGGCGCGTAAAGCAGCGAGAAGTGCGTTGTCATCAGCGGGCTGGCCCACTGCCAGACACGTCTCGCGCGCATGAGTCGCCATGGAATGCAGCGGATTAAACGCGCTGCGCGGGTTTTGCATAATCGTGGCGACCGTTTTCCCTCTCAGCGATTGCGGGGAAATCCGTGTACCTTCAGCCAGCACCTGGCCTGATGTCTGGCGAACGCCCGCAGGCAACACGCCGAGCGCGGCGGCGCAGGTCAGTGATTTACCACAGCCGCTGCCGCCCACGAGCGCCAGCACGCGCCCCCGCGTAAGCGTGAGCGATACGCCCTTTACCAGCGGTTTGTCCGCATCAATCACTATATTGCGTAATTCGATCTGCTGGGGCATCAGTGGGCATGCTCCGTCTCAAGATGAGGATCAAGGTGATCGCGCAGCGCGTCACCCACCAGATTAAAGGCCATCACGCTGATGAACAGCGCCAGACCGGGCCAGAACATTTGCAGCGGCTGAGTCCAGATATACTGGCGCGCATCGTTAATCATGACGCCCCATTCCGCGGTAGGCGCCGTCACGCCCAGCCCTAAAAACGACATCCCGGCGACATGCAGCATCATGTGTCCGATATCCAGCGTCGCCAGCACCAGCAGCGACGGCAACGCGGCACCCGTCAGATGATCGATAAAGACACGCACGTGCCCCGCCCCAGAAAGACGCGACGCCAGCACAAATTCCCGCTGCCGCAGCGAAATAACCAGACTGCGGACCATGCGCGCATACCAGGCCCAGTGCGACAGCGCGATAGCGATAATGACGTTGGTCAGCCCCGTTCCCAGAACGCCCACCAGAAAAAATGACAGAATGGAGGTCGGAAAGGTCATAAATATATCGGCCACACGCATGGTCAACTGATCGACTCGCCCGCCCAACAGCCCTGCCGCGCCGCCTATCGTCAGGCCCAGCACCAGCACCAGCAACAGACAGGCCATCACCGATCCCAGCGATACGCGTGTTGCCGCGAGCAGACGGGAGAAAATGTCGCGCCCGAGATGATCGGTCCCCAGCCAGTGCTGGCTGTCGGGTGACAGCAAACGCGCGGGCAAATTAATGGCGAGCGGATCGTACGGCAACCACCACTGGCTGGTGAGTGCGATAGCCGCGAGCAACACGATGATGATCATCGCCAGACGAACCGGCCATCGCGCCGTGCGCAAGAAACTCACGAGTGCGCTCCTTCATGACGACGAATACGCGGGTCGAGCGCCGCGTTAAGCACGTCCACCGTCAGATTACAGATGACAAACACCGCCACCATGATCAGCGTAAAGCACTGAATCACCGGATAGTCACGGTTAAAAATGGCCGACACGGCGTAGCGCCCCACACCTGGCCAGGCAAAAATATTCTCGATAATCATCGTTCCACCAATCAGCTCGCCGATATGCATTCCGACCGCAGTAATCATCGGCAGTGAGGCATTGCGCAAAATGTGCCGGCGCTCGGTCTGTTTGTCGCTTAATCCGCGCAGACGGGCCCAGGTGACATGGCGCTGTCCGGCGATATCCAACATGCTGGCGCGCAGCAGACGGGCGTTAATCGCCAGCGACATAAACGCAATCGACACGGCAGGCAAAATCAGATGCTGCCAGTCGCCGTAGCCCATCGCGGGTAGCCATTTGAGATGCACTGAGAAAAACATCACCAGCAAAAAAGCGAGCCAGAAATTGGGCATCGACACGCCGAGAAACGAAATCGCACGTACGATGAAATCCGGCAAACGATCGCGATGACGCGCGGCCCAAATGCCCAGCGGCACGGACGTGAGCAGAATCAAAACCAGCGCCGCACCCGCCAGCAGCAACGTCGCGGGCAGAAAATGCAGCACATCATCCAACACCGGACGCTGGGTGGCATACGAGATGCCAAAATCCAGATGCAGTGCTTGCCAAAGCCAGGTGCCGTACTGGACGACGAGCGGTTGATCCAGACCCAGCATCACGCGAGTTGAAGCGACCATTTCCGGCGTCGGGGGTAAGTTCGACAGCCGTAGATAGTCCAGCGCCGGGTCGCCTGTTCCCAGGCGCAGCATCAGAAAGATAATTACCGAGGCCGCCAGCACCATCGGAATCAGCAGCACGATACGCCGCAAGATGTAACGGATCATCAGCGTTTCACCGGTTGTATGTGCTCGAAGGGAATCTCTGATGCAATTGGGGCGAACGGGATTACGCCCAGTTCAGGTTTCGCCACCACCATCATCGACACATAGCTGATGGGCAGATAGACGGCGTCATTGTGCAGGCGCGTGAGGATATCGCGGTACAGCGACTGGCGCTGTGTTTGGTCCGTGGTGGAAAGCACTTCGCCGATCTCTTTATCGATCACCGCTTTGTCCGCCAGGCCACGCTGAGCCTGATAATCGGCGTGTGACGGGACGCGCATGGCGCTCATAAAGGCATGAGGATCGTAAGGTGCGCCCCAGGTACGGTTGAAAATCATGCCAAAACGGCCGTCACGCTGACGCGCATAAATACTGCTCTCTTCTTCCCCAACCAGCGCCACCTCGACGCCAACCTGACGCATATCGGCCTGAATGATTTCCGCCATCGATTTACTGAGCGCATCGGTGCCAATAAAGGCCAGCTCAATTCGGAGTGGCTTACCGTTTTTTTCACGGATTTGTTGTCCTTGAGGGAGTGCCCAGCCCGCTTTGTCGAGCAACACTTTTGCCTGCTGCGGATCGTACTGACGCGGCTTTAGGCCGATATTGGCGTACGGAACCGTCGGGGCAAAGAGCGTGTCCGCTACCTGTTGCGTGCCGTACAGGGCATTTTCGATCAGTGATTTTTTATTCACCGCATAATTAAGTGCCTCACGCACGGCGAGTTCATCGGTCGGCGCGTGAGTGGAATTGAGCGCCAGCATCACCGTTTCAATAGGCTGCGAAAGCTGGGTGCGAATGGCAGGATTTTGGCTAAAGCGCGCGAAGGTATCGAGCGGGAGCAGCCCTTCGTTGCCATACAGCAGATCGATATCGCCCGTTTCAAAGGCCACGGCGCGCGTGGTGGGATCGGGAATCACGTTAACCGTCACCTGACGAATCTGTGGCTTTTCGCCCCAGTAATGCTCGTTACGCACCAGCACATCGTATTGATTCAGTTTCGACGCTTTCAGCACCCACGGCCCCGTTCCGATCGGCGCACTGATTCCATTCAGGGTTTCATTATTTTTAAACTGTGACGGAGCAATAAACCGGAAAGGGCGTGGCAGCGAGAGTTCTTGTAAAAAAGGGTAATAGGCGCTTTTTAACGTGATTTGCAGCGTGTTCTGACTCAGGGCCTTAACGTCGGTGATTTGGTTGGTCAGTTCAAGCCAGGCGTGGCGCTTACGGTTGTCGAGTACGGCGCGAAAATTCTCCGCTGCGGCCTGCGCTGTAAACGACTCACCGTTGGAAAATGTGACACCGTCACGCAGAGTGAATATCCATACCTTCCCATCCGCCGAGGTTTTCCAACTATCCGCCAGCCACGGCGTAACCGTTCCGTCAGCCTGATACTTCACCAGCGGCTCATACACCATGCTTTGGGCAAACATCTGATTGGGCGTGTAAAAATGCGGATTGAGCGGTCCAACGTTGACGGGCCATGCCGTGGTGATTTCATCAGGTGCGGAGGCCTGCGAGAAGAAGGATGCACCTGCCAGCAGCGCACAGACGATTCGGCCAGGTCTGGACAAAATAGTTGCCTCTCATCATTAAGGAGTAGGAAAAACGTGTGACGATTTTAATAATTCATCATACTTTTAACCTGCTCTGGATCAACTGAGGGGCCGCACGTGTCGCTAAATATACAAAAACCGTATGATTCATCAGCGATCAATAAGCATTCCCTTGCCCTGCTGGACACCAACCGCACCTTTGCCTGACCCGGCGTACTGTGTTATAAAAAAGTATGTTGTAACTAATGAGAGTATCTTATGGCGACTTACGATCTTATCGAACGGTTGAATTCCACTTTCCGCCAGATTGAGCTGGAACTGGTCACTCTTACTGAACGTTTAAAGGGCTGTCGGCTGCTGGCCGCGCGCGTTTTTACATTGCCGGACGTTGCCAAAGGTGCAGAGCACGACGAGCTAAACACCATTGAAGTGGAACAGCATATCGGTCAAGAGGCCGTGGCGTTGACGCTCGCCCACTACCGTCATCTGTTTATCCACCAGCAGTCGGAGAAACGCAGCAGTAAAGCCGCCGTGCGCTTGCCGGGGGTGATTTGCCTGCAATGCGATGGCGCGTTGCGCGAAGAGATTGAAAGTCAGATAGCGCATATTAATACGCTCAAGATGGCGTTTGAAAAAATCATCACCGAAGAGTCCGGGTTACCTCCCGCCGCGCGTTTCGAATGGGTCCATCGCCAGTTGCCAGGGCTTATTACGCTGAACGCATATCGCTCGCTGACGGTGTTGCGCCAACCGGCAACCCTGCGATTTGGCTGGGCGAATAAACACATTATTAAGAATTTCACCCGCAACGACGTGCTTTCGCTGCTGGAAAAAAGCCTGAAATCGCCGCGCACCGTGGCGCCGTGGTCTCGCGAACAGTGGATTGAACGGCTCGAGGAGGAGTACGAAAATATCGCCGCCCTTCCGGCGGACACCCGTCTCAAAATCAAACGCCCAGTGAAGGTTCAACCGATCGCCCGCGTCTGGTATGCCGGTCAGCAAAAACAGGTGCAGTATGCCTGCCCGACGCCAATGATTGCGCTGTTTGATACGGAGCAAGGTGCGATGGTGCCCGATATTGGGGAACTGTTGAATTACGATGCTGATAATATTCAGCATCGTTATAAGCCTCAGGCACAGCCGCTGCGGTTGATTATTCCGCGGCTGCACCTGTATGTGGCGGAGTGATTATTTCAGGCTGCCGACCATCTCTTCAGGACGCACCCAGGCATCGAATTCTGCGTCGGTAAGATAGCCCAACGCCAGCGCAGACGCTTTTAGAGTCAGCCCCTCTTTATGCGCTTTTTTGGCTATTTCGGCTGCTTTATCGTAACCAATATGCGTATTCAACGCCGTCACCAGCATCAGCGATTCATTCAGCAGCTGACTGATTCGTTCACGATTTGGCTCAATGCCGACGGCGCAATGCGCAGTGAAACTCTCCATGCCGTCCGCCAGCAGGCGCACCGACTGCAGGAAGTTATGGATAACCATCGGACGGTAAACGTTCAGCTCAAAGTTACCGGACGCCCCGCCCATATTCACCGCAACGTCGTTTCCCATCACCTGACAACACAGCATAGTCAGGGCTTCGCACTGCGTTGGGTTCACTTTCCCAGGCATGATGGAGCTGCCAGGTTCGTTTTCAGGAATGCTGATTTCACCGATGCCGCAGCGCGGACCCGATGCCAGCCAGCGCACGTCATTGGCGATTTTCATCAAGGATGCCGCCAGCCCTTTCAGTGCGCCATGGGCGTGAACCAGGGCATCGCAGGTGCCGAGCGCTTCAAATTTGTTTGGCGCCGTGACAAACGGCTGATGGGTTATCTCCGCCAGCTCTTTGGCGACGCGCACAGCATACTCTGGATGGGTGTTTAGACCGGTGCCCACCGCCGTCCCGCCTAATGCCAGCTCGGCCAGATGCGGAAGACTGTTTTCGATATGTCTGAGATTATGTTCCAGCATCGCCACCCAGCCGGAAATCTCCTGCCCGAGCGTCAGCGGTGTGGCGTCCTGCAGATGCGTACGGCCAATTTTGACGATATCGCTAAACGCCTGTGATTTATCGGCGAGCGTTTTTTTCAACACATTCAGCTGCGGAATAAGATGTTCACGCAGGGCCACGATCGCCGCCACATGCATCGCCGTCGGGAACACGTCGTTGGAACTTTGGCTTTTGTTCACGTCGTCGTTCGGGTGAATTTTACGTTCCATACCGCGCACGCCGCCCAGCAGTTCGCTCGCGCGGTTTGCCAGCACTTCATTCATGTTCATGTTGCTTTGGGTGCCGGAGCCGGTTTGCCAGATAGCGAGCGGAAATTCGTCAACGTGTTTATCGGCCAGCACTTCGTCGGCGGCACGAATAATCGCCGTCGCTTTTTCGGCGGGAAGCAGGCCTAAATCCTGGTTAACTTTCGCCGCGGCGCGTTTGGTGAGCGCCAGCGCGTGGATCAGCGAGACGGGCATTTTCTCGGTCGAGATGCGAAAGTGCTCTAACGAACGCTGGGTTTGCGCGCCCCAGAGTTTGTCAGCGGGGACGTCGATAGCGCCCATGGAATCTTTCTCACTGCGATGCGTTGTCATTACTTTCTCCTTGATACCAATGAAGTTGGCGACATTGCTCACATGTCATTCAGGATAAGTATTGTTGGATATCAATTTGCTGCATGGCGCTTTGTGCGCTCTTATCGATGCCCGGCGTGACCGGGCATCGCGATTAACTTACTTTACGCAGGCTGAGCACTGGGACGACTGGATCTGTTTGAAGAAGTCGTTGCCTTTATCATCCACCAGGATAAACGCCGGGAAGTCTTCTACTTCGATTTTCCAGATAGCTTCCATTCCCAGCTCCGGATACTCTACGCACTCCAGGCTCTTAATGCTGCCCTGCGCCAGCACCGCGGCCGGACCGCCGATACTGCCGAGGTAGAAGCCGCCGTGTTTGTGACAGGCGTCGGTCACCTGCTGGCTGCGGTTGCCTTTCGCCAGCATGATCATGCTGCCGCCGTTGGCCTGCAGCTGATCGACGTAGGAGTCCATACGCCCTGCGGTGGTTGGCCCAAGTGAACCCGAGGCGTATCCTTCTGGCGTTTTGGCCGGTCCTGCGTAGTAAATCGGGTGGTCTTTCACATACTGCGGTAGCCCTTCGCCGTTATCCAGACGCTCCTGAAGTTTTGCATGGGCAATATCACGCCCGACGATAATGGTGCCATTCAGCGACAGACGCGTTGAAACCGGATACTGCGACAGCTGAGCCAGAATTTCTTTCATCGGACGGTTGAGATCGACATGAACCGCTTCGCCCTCACCTGCCTTGCGCAGTGCTTCAGGGATGTATTTCCCTGGGTTGTTTTCCAGCTTCTCGATCCAGATACCGTCGCGGTTGATTTTGGCTTTGATATTACGGTCAGCTGAACAGGATACGCCCATGCCGACCGGGCACGATGCGCCATGACGCGGCAGACGAATCACGCGGACATCGTGGGCAAAATATTTGCCGCCAAACTGCGCGCCAAGCCCAAGATTTTGCGCCTCGACCAGCAGTTCCTGTTCGAGCTGAATATCGCGGAACGCCTGACCGTGTTCGTTACCTTCGGTCGGCAGCCCGTCGTAATATTTGGTCGAGGCCAGTTTGACCGTTTTTAGGGTGCTTTCAGCAGACGTTCCACCGATCACAAACGCAATGTGATACGGCGGACAAGCTGCCGTGCCAAGGGAACGCATCTTCTCGACCAGATAATTTTTGAGTTTACCCGGTGAAAGCAGTGCTTTGGTTTCCTGATACAGATAGGTTTTGTTCGCCGAACCGCCGCCTTTGGCGATACAGAGGAATTTATACTCATCGCCGTCCACGCTGTAGAGGTCGATTTGTGCAGGCAGGTTGGTGCCGGTGTTGACCTCTTTATACATATCCAGCGCTGCGTTTTGTGAATAGCGCAGGTTATCTTCGATATAGGTGTTGTACACGCCGTGCGCCAGGGCCGCCTCATCACCGCCGCCCGTCCAGACGCGCTGGCCTTTTTTACCGGTGATGATGGCCGTGCCGGTGTCCTGACAGGTCGGCAAAATGCCTTTCGCGGCGATATCAGAGTTACGCAGGAATTGCAGGGCCACATATTTGTCGTTTTCGCTGGCCTGCGGATCGCTCAGGATATCGGCGACCTGCTGCTGGTGCGCGGGACGCAGCATAAATGAGGCATCATGAAACGCCTGCTGTGCCAGAAGCGTCAGCGCCTGTGGCTCAACTTTGAGGATCTCCTGCCCCTCAAATTCAGAGACAGAAACGTGGTCGCGGGTTAACAGATAGTATTCGGTCTGATCCTGACTTAACGGGAAAGGATTTTGGTAATGAAAGGGTTTGTTCGACATTTTGCTCTCACTGACGACATTGCACATTCTGATCCAGGCAGATCTTTGTCTACCCTGCTTAAAAACGCGTTGGCTTATCCTACACAAATTTTTAACAAAAACTGAGACTAGTACGACTTTTTGTGCGCGCAGGTTACTTCTATGCGGTTTATTGCTTTAATACAGGCAGATAATTCCACATTTGAAACAGGGCTTGATAATGCAAAAACTCATCAACTCAGTGCAGAACTACGCCTGGGGAAGTCAAACTGCGTTAACGGATCTCTACGGGATCGCCAATCCAGATAATCTGCCGATGGCAGAACTGTGGATGGGCGCGCATCCGAAGAGCAGCTCAAAAATTGAAGATGCCAGCGGCAATGTGCGCTCGCTGCGCGATGTGATCGATGCGGATAAAAACGCGCTGCTGGGTAACGCGGTTGCTGACCGTTTCGGCGAACTGCCCTTCCTCTTTAAAGTGCTGTGCGCCGATCAGCCGCTGTCGATTCAGGTTCATCCGAACAAGAAGGCGTCTGAGCTGGGCTTTGCGAAAGAGAACGCAGCGGGTATCCCACTCGATGCAGCCGAACGTAATTACAAAGATCCGAACCATAAGCCGGAGCTGGTTTTCGCACTGACGCCATTCCTGGCCATGAACGCCTTCCGCGAGTTTTCTGAGATTGTCTCTTTATTGCAGCCGGTTGCCGGTGCGCATACAGCGATCGCGCATTTCCTTGAAAACCCTGACGCCGCAAGCCTGAGCCAGCTTTTTGCCAGCCTGTTGAATATGCAGGGTGACGAAAAGTCTCACGCGCTGGCGATTTTAAAAACCGCCCTCAACAACCAGCAAGGTGAACCCTGGCAGACCATCCGCGTGATTTCTGAATTTTATCCGGACGACAGCGGCCTGTTCTCCCCGCTGCTGTTGAACGTGGTGAAGCTCAATCCTGGCGAAGCCATGTTCCTGTTCGCCGAAACGCCACACGCCTATTTACAGGGCGTGGCGCTGGAAGTGATGGCGAACTCGGACAACGTGCTGCGTGCGGGCCTGACGCCAAAATATATCGATATCCCGGAACTGGTCGCTAACGTCAAATTTGTGGCCAAACCGGCGGCAGAACTGCTGACCCAGCCGGTGAAAAACGGCGCGGAACTGGATTTCCCGATCCCGGTCGAGGATTTCGCATTCTCCTTGCACGATCTCAGCCACACAGAAACGACCGTTGCACAGGAGAGCGCAGCGATCCTGTTCTGCGTCGACGGTGAAGCCGTGCTGAAGAAAGGTGAACAACGTCTGGTGCTTAAACCGGGCGAGTCAGCCTTTATTGCGGCGAATGAGTCACCGATTGCGATAAGTGGCACAGGCCGTCTGGCCAGAGTTTTCAATAAGTTCTAGCAACTTACTGACGTTTTTAACAACTCTTGCTAAGCTAGACAGAGACTTCTTACATTGCCAGGCGGTTAACTCCGCCTGGTTTCATTTTAGGGATAATGACGATGAAAAAATCGGTTATAGCGGTTGGGGTTGTAGTGGCGTTAGGTGTGGTCTGGACAGGCGCGTCCTGGTTCACCGGTAAGCAACTGGAAAGTCGTCTGGCAGAGATGGTGGCGCAGGCCAACAGCGAAATGAAACGCACCGCCCCGGAAGCCGGGCTGGAACTGAGCTATCAGGATTATCAACGCGGCGTGTTTACCAGCCATATGCAACTGATCGTGAAGCCCGTCGCCGGGACAGAAAATACCTGGCTGAAAGCCGGGCAAAGCGTTGTGCTGGATGAAGTTATCGATCACGGTCCGTTCCCGTTTGCACAACTGAAGCATTTCAATCTGATCCCTTCCATGGCGTCGGTGAAAACCACCCTGGTGAACAACGAAGCGTCTAAGCCGCTGTTCGATCTCGCGAAGAACGAATCACCGTTTGTTATTGATACGCGCATTAGCTATGCCGGTGATACCCGCTCTGATATTGCCCTTAAAGCCCTGAACTACGAAAAAGGCGATGAGAAAGTGGCCTTCAGCGGCGGTAATTTCCAGCTTGATGCCGATCGCGAAGGTAACGAATTCTCACTGACGGGTAGCGCAGAAAGCGGACTGGTTAACGCGGTGAATGAATACGGCCAGAAGGTTCAGCTGACCTTTAATAATCTGAAAACTGACGGTAATAGCCGCCTCACCAGCTTTGACGAACGTATTGGCGATCAGAAAATCTCCCTCGGTAAGCTGGCAATCGGCGTTGAAGGGAAAGAGATGGCCGTGCTGGAAGAGATGGATCTCAACGGTAAATCTGAGATTTCTAAAGATGGCAAGAATATCGACAGCCAACTGGATTACACCCTGAAAAGCCTGAAGGTGCAGGGTCAGGATCTGGGTTCCGGCAAACTGACCGCGAAAGTGGGCAATATCGATGGCCAGGCGTGGCACCAGTTTAGCCAGCAGTATCGTGCGCAGAGCCAGGCTTTGCTCGCGGATAAAGAGCTAATGACCAACAATCCTGAGCTGTACCAGCAGAAAGCGATGGATGCACTGGTCAGTAATTTGCCGATTCTGTTAAAAGGCGAACCGGTTATTACGATTGCGCCGCTGAGCTGGAAAAACAGCAAAGGCGAAACCAACTTTAACCTGTCGTTGTTCCTGAAAGATCCGGCGACCGCAACTGGCGAAGCTCAAACGCTGGCGCAGGAAGTGGATCGCAGCGTGAAATCGCTTGAAAGCAAGCTGACCATTCCAGTGGATATGGCGACTGAGTTCATGACGCAGATTGCGAAGCTGGAAGGATATAACGAAGCGGACGCTGCAAAACTGGCGAGCCAGCAGGTGAAAGGCATGGCGGCTATGGGCCAGATGTTCCGTATCACTACGCTTGAAGACAACGTGATTGGGACCAGCCTGCAGTATGCCAATGGCCAGGTCACACTCAACGGTCAGAAAATGCCACTGGAAGATTTTGTCGGCATGTTCGGTATGCCGACCCTCGGCTTGCCGGGCCAGAATGCACCTGCCGAACCGGCAGCACCCGCAATGCCTGCCGTACCGCAGCAGTAATGTTAAAGCCCCTCTGTTGAGGGGCTTTTTATTTGCCCGAAACGCCCTTCGCTCAGAAACATCCCGCTATTTCACCGTCACCAGCCGCGCCGACACAATCTGATGGCCTGCCTGCACTTCCGATTTATCAATACGCTGCATAATGCGATCCGCCAGCGTATAGCCCATCTCGCGTGCTGGGGTCGTCGCCCAGACGATGGGTAAATCATCCAACGCGTTTTCTCCCACGTCTGCAAATGCCGCCAGCGCCACCTGATGATCGAAGAACGCCTCAACCCCGCCCTCACCCGTCTGACGGCCCGCACGAATCAATCCGAACCATGCCCCCATCGCAATAATGTCGTTATAACAAATGACCGCGCTGATGGTTGGGTTGCTGCTGAGTAATGCGCCCATCGCTTCCGCCGCTTTCTTTTGACTGGACTCGCATTCGACAACCCATTCGCTGTGGAAAGGCAAACCGTATTTAATCAGCGTGGCGCAGTAACCGCCGACGCGCTCGGCGCGGGTCAGCGAAGAACTTTTTCCGCCTAGCCATGCAATGCGCTGATGACCGCGACGAATAAGATGTTCGGTCAGCATTTGCGCCGCCTGCATGTTGTCGGGACGCAGCGTGTCGGCCTCATCGAGATAGCTGGCGCGTGAAGCAAACACCAGCGGAATACCTTTGTCGGCGGCGCGTGCGCAAAGTTCGCTCCCCGCGCCAGAAGCACCGGCAATAATCACGCCGTCCACCCCCTGAGTGAGTAGCATATCAAGACGAGACAGCAGCTGTTCCGGCTCGCGGCCACCGTGCATCAGAAAAACCATCCGCCCCTGCGCTTCCAGCGCTTCGGTCAGCCCCGCGGTCAGTTCAGCATAAAAAGGGGACGTCAGATCGCGGACAATCAGGCCGATCACGCCACTTTGCCCCCCTCGTAGCGATGCCGCCTGACGGTTACGCACAAACCCGAGTTGCTCAACCGCATCATTGACGCGCTGGCCCGTGGCGGCAGAAATTCGTCCTTTCCCACTCAAGACCAGCGACACGGTGCTAACCGACACGCCCGCCGCCAGCGCAACGTCATTAATGGTGATTTTTTTCGCAACAGACATGTGAACGCGTAACTCCCTGATGTTCAGACCGGTAAAACGTTTTATCAATACGTTATCTTTATACTGCGAATTAAAGCATGAGAATGTGATTCAGAGCGCACTAAACTTTGGTAAAACGTTTTATCTTTCGCTGCAATGAAGACGTAACATTTATTTTAACAATAAAGGAGTCGTTTTATGACGGCGAAAGCAGCACAAAAAATATCGCTGTGGGAGTTTTTCCAGCAACTGGGTAAAACCTTTATGTTACCCGTGGCGCTCCTCTCTTTTTGCGGGATCATGCTGGGGATCGGCAGTTCATTAAGCAGCCACGATGTCGTGACGCTGATTCCGTTCCTGGGCAATCCCGTGCTGCAGGCGATCTTTGTCTGGATGAGCAAAGTTGGCTCCTTCGCGTTTAGCTTCCTGCCCGTGATGTTCTGTATTGCTATCCCGCTGGGTCTGGCGCGTGAGAACAAAGGCGTCGCGGCGTTTGCCGGTTTCGTCGGTTACGCCGTTATGAATCTGGCGGTGAACTTCTGGCTAACGGCGAAGGGTATTCTGCCGACCACCGATGCGGCGATTCTTAAAGCCAACAACATCCAGAACGTCATTGGCATTCAGTCGATCGACACCGGTATTCTCGGCGCGGTTATCGCGGGAGTGATTATCTGGATGCTGCACGAGCGTTTTCATAATATCCGTCTGCCGGATGCGCTGGCCTTCTTTGGTGGAACCCGTTTTGTGCCGATCATTACCACGGTGGTGATGGGCCTGTTTGGTCTGGTGATCCCGCTGGTCTGGCCGGTCTTTGCCCTGGGCATCACCGGTATTGGTCATATTATCAATAGCGCGGGCGATTTTGGGCCGATGATTTTTGGTACCGGTGAACGCCTGCTGCTACCGTTTGGTTTGCAGCATATTCTGGTGGCGCTGATCCGCTTTACCGAAGCAGGCGGCACAATGGACGTCTGCGGCCACGATGTGAGCGGCGCGCTGACTATCTTCCAGGCGCAGCTAAGCTGCCCAACCACGCATGGTTTCTCCGAGAGCGCTACGCGCTTCCTGTCACAGGGTAAAATGCCAGCCTTCCTGGGCGGTTTACCGGGTGCGGCGCTGGCGATGTACCACTGTGCTCGCCCTGAAAACCGTCATAAGATTAAGGGTCTGCTGATCTCTGGCGTGATCGCGTGCGTCGTTGGCGGAACAACGGAGCCAATCGAGTTTCTGTTCCTGTTCGTGGCCCCGGTTCTGTATCTCATTCACGCCGTGTTGACGGGCCTTGGCTTTACCACCATGGCAGTTCTGGGTGTCACCATCGGCAACACCGACGGCAACGTGATCGATTTCGTGGTGTTTGGCATTCTGCATGGCCTGTCAACCAAGTGGTATCTGGTGCCGGTGGTCGCGGCAATTTGGTTCGCGGTGTACTACGCGATCTTCCGCTTCGCGATCACTCGCTTTAACCTGAAAACGCCGGGCCGCGATACGGATACCGCCAGCAGCGTTGAAACGGCTGTCGTGGGCACGGTCGGGAAATCAGGCTATAACACCCCGGCTATTCTGGCGGCACTCGGTGGCGCGGATAATATTACCTCGCTGGATAACTGCATCACCCGTTTACGTCTGTCGGTCAGCGATATGTCGAAAGTCGACACCAACGCGCTGAAAGCAAATCGCGCCATCGGCGTGGTCCAGCTCAACCAACACAACCTGCAGGTGGTCATTGGCCCGCAGGTGCAATCGGTCAAGGATGAGCTATCAACCCTGATGAGAACGGTAGAAGCCTGACGTCTCGCCCCCTTCGCCAAAGGGGGTTTTCACCTAAAGGACGAGCATATATGTTTGATTTTTCAACGGTGGTTGATCGGCACGGAACCTGGTGTACACAGTGGGATTATGTGGCCGACCGTTTTGGTGCTGCCGACCTGCTGCCATTTACCATCTCCGATATGGATTTCGCCACCGCGCCCTGCATCACCGAGGCATTGCACCAACGCATTAACCACGGCGTATTAGGTTACAGCCGCTGGAAAAATGACGAGTTTCTGGCCGCCGTCGCGCACTGGTTCCAGCAACGTTTTAACAGTCGCATCGATACGAACGCGATTGTATATGGGCCGTCTGTTATCTACATGGTTTCGGAGCTGATCCGCCTCTGGTCAACACCCGGTGAGGGTATCGTGGTCCATACGCCCGCTTATGATGCCTTCTATAAGGCCATTGAAGGCAATGATCGTCACGTTGTGCCCGTGGCGATGGAAAAGCAGGCTTCAGGCTGGCAATGCGATATGGCCAAACTCGAAGCGGCGCTCTCTCAGCCTTCAAACACAGTTTTACTGCTGTGCAGCCCGCAAAATCCGACAGGTAAAGTCTGGACGCGCGACGAGTTACAGACGATGGCTGAACTGTGCGACCGTCACGACGTTGCGGTCATCAGCGATGAAATTCACATGGACATGGTCTGGGGAAATCATCGTCATACGCCGTGGAATGAAGAGGCGCGCAGCAAATGGGCGCTTCTGACCTCGGCGTCGAAAAGTTTTAATATTCCGGCGCTGACTGGCGCGTATGGTTTGATTGGCGATGACGAAAGCCGTAACGCCTATCTGAGTGCATTAAAGGGGCGCGATGGACTTTCTTCCCCTTCTGTTCTGGCACTAACGGCACATATCGCGGCATATCAGCAAGCCGAGCCATGGCTGGATGCGCTGCGAGACTATCTGGAAAGTAATCTTCGCTATATCGCTGAAAAATTAAACAGCACTTTTCCGAATCTTCACTGGCAGCCGCCAGAAGCCACCTATCTGGCGTGGATCGATCTTCGTCCATTAAACATTGATGATAACGCGCTGCAAAAAGTGCTGATCGCGCAGCAAAAAGTCGCGATTATGCCTGGATTTACTTACGGTGATGAAGGAAAAGGATTTGTGCGCCTGAATGCGGGTTGCCCCCGCAGCAAGCTTGAGCAAGGTGTCCAACGCCTCATTGCCGGGATTAACGCCCTGCTGTAATCACATTGCGCAATAGAATATTCCGTTGCGCAAATAGCTTTTTACCCCGTTTTGTTTTTATAATGAGCCGCACTTTAACCAGAAAAAGAGTGCGACCATGATCGATACACGCCTACCGTTAACGGACATTCACCGTCATCTTGACGGCAACATTCGCGCCCAGACTATTCTCGACCTTGGCCGTCAGTTTAATTTGTCACTTCCCGCAGCAACTCTTGAGTCATTAATTCCCCATGTACAGGTGACCGCTAACGAACCGGACCTCGTGAGTTTCCTGAGTAAACTCGACTGGGGTGTGAAAGTGCTGGCGTCTCTGGATGCCTGTCGCCGTGTGGCATTTGAGAATATCGAAGACGCCGCGCGTAACGGCCTGCATTACGTCGAATTACGTTTTTCCCCAGGCTATATGGCCATGACCCACAACCTGCCGGTAGAAGGCGTGGTAGAGGCGGTCATCGAAGGCGTACGCGAAGGCTGCAAAGCCTTTAATGTTCAGGCGCGTTTAATCGGGATTATGAGCCGCACCTTCGGCGAGTCGGCATGTCTGCAGGAGCTGGAGGGTTTGCTGGCCCATCGTGACCATATTACGGCTGTCGATCTGGCGGGCGATGAGCTGGGCTTCCCGGGCAGTCTGTTCCTCTCTCACTTCAACCGTGCACGCGACGCAGGCTGGCATATTACGGTTCATGCCGGGGAAGCGGCAGGCCCGGAAAGCATCTGGCAGGCTATTCGCGAGCTGGGCGCTGAGCGTATCGGCCATGGTGTAAAAGCCGTTGAAGATCGCGCATTGATGGATTTCCTGGCGGAACAACGTATTGGCATCGAATCCTGCCTGACGTCTAATATCCAGACCAGCACTGTCGCTTCTCTGGCGCAGCATCCGCTAAAAACGTTCCTTGAACATGGCGTACTGGCCACGCTGAACACTGACGATCCGGCAGTACAGGGTGTCGATATTATTCACGAGTACAATGTTGCGGCACCGCAGGCGGGTCTGAGCCGTGAACAGATTCGTCAGGCGCAGATGAACGGGCTGGAAATTGCGTTCTTAACGCCATCGGAGAAACAAGCGCTGCGCGAATTAGCCGCAGGATGATTGAAAAAGGCCGGCATAATGCCGGCCTTCTTTTTTATGCCAGGCAGAGCGTCGAGCGATGCTTAGCGGATTCAATCCCCAGTTCAATCAGCTCCATAATTTGAATGGCCTGACTGGCTGGCACCGGGTTTTCGCCCGTGCCGTTAAGCGCATCGCGGATACCCGCATAATAGGCCGGATAGTTGCCCGGTAGCGTCAGCCAGGTTTCCTGTACCTGTTCTTCGCCCTCCACGCGCGTCAACACGCCGTCGCGCATGTCATATCCCCAGTCTTCCTGCGGCAAACGCTCACCGTTTTTGAGGCGGTCTTCCTGCGGATCTAAACCAAACTTAACGTAACTGCCGCGCGTGCCGTGAACGATATAGCGCGCAGATTCTGCTGCTGCCAGCATGGTGCCGTGAAGCACCACGCGACGCTGCGGATAGCTCAGAATGGCGTGGAAATAGTCCGTGGCCTGTGCGCCTGGACGCAGTTGCGCCAAATCGACCGTCATGCTGACCGGCAAACCGAACAGATTTACCGCCTGGTCAAGCAGATGCGGAGCCAAATCGTACCAAATTCCGCTGCCCGGACCAGCCTGCTCACGCCAGCGGTTGCGCACCTGAGGGCGAAAACGGTCAAAGTGGGATTCGAAGTAAGCCACCTCCCCCAATGTTCCTTCGCCGATCAGCGCTTTGACCGTGAGGAAATCACTGTCCCAGCGACGGTTATGGAAAACGGACAGCAAGCGCCCCAGGCTTTTTGCCAGCGCATCCAGCTCACGCGCCTGCGACAACGTTACCGTGAACGGTTTATCAACCACCACATGCTTGCCCGCTTCGAGCGCCGCTTTGGCCAGCGGGAAGTGGGTATCATTTGGCGTAGGAATAACAATCAAGTCGATATTGGGATCGTCAAAGAGTTTTTTAGGTTCAGAAACTACGGCGACGGTTGGCCAGTCCGCATGCACTTTTGACGCATCGCTACTTGATACGATGGCCAGTTCCATCCCGGGCGTACCCGCAATCAGCGGCGCATGAAAGGTCTTACTGGCGTATCCGTAACCAATTAATCCAACGCGAATTTTGTCACTCATGTCGTTGCCTCTTGTCTTGTCGTACGCGCATTTTCACACTATCAACAATGGCGTCACAATCATTTTGTAATGGATTACATAAACAAAAATAGCATGCTTCCACTCATGAGCCAGACTTATTCCGATAACTCACTGAATTGCTGGAGGTAAACCCTCTTCAAAATACTTGCGATGCAGAAAGTCACGCTGTAACATTCACGCTCTGTGTTTATGGATAAATTACAAACTCGAATCATGGCGTCAATAATCAATAGAATCATTGAGTTAGCAGGATGGGTTGTCCTGGGTGTTTCCGTCGTTCTTCTCGGCGTGGCGAGTCATATTGATAACTACCAGCCACCTGAACCGATTGCAGCCTCGCAGGCGAAGTAACCTCCCCCGCCAAAAGAGTGACACATGTTGTCAGTTGCATATTGCCTGGGATGTTAATCAGGGTTAACCTTCTTTTCCAGGTGTCGTCCGACGCCTGTTTTCTCCAAAGAAAACTCCTAATTTAGCCTCAACATTTGAATGGGCCATTTACGCCTTTCTTTATCCGTTTATTATTCGTGCGAATTACCCTACAGGTATGCGGTACGACTTACTTTAAAATGGAAACTTATTAATATGACAGTTCAGGACTATTTATTAAAATTTCGCAAAATCAGTTCTCTCGAGAGCCTGGAAAAACTGTTTGATCATCTGAACTATACGCTGACCGACAATCAGGAAATCATCAATATGTACCGTGCAGCCGATCACCGTCGCGCAGAGTTAGTTTCTGGCGGACGCCTGTTCAATGTCGGCGAGGTTCCGAAAACCGTTTGGCGCTACGTGCTCTAAGAAGATACCCATCCGCGCGAAATGTTATATACTCACGCCCCGGCAAATTTGCAGGGTTTCATTTCGCGCAGAATTTTGGGAGATAACATGGCCACATTGCCTGGAGAGAAAATCGGAGGCTGGTTATTCGCTCCACTTGCCTGGTTGCTGGTTGCATTATTAAGTGCCTCGCTGGCGTTGCTGCTTTATTCCACCGCGCTCGTTACACCCTACGCACTCAAAAATTTAACCTCACAAAGCACAATGAATATCGCCATGTGGTTTATTTCTTTCGGCTTTGCGATTGCGATGTGGTACTACACCCTCTGGCTGACCATTGCTTTCTTTAAGCGACGTCAGAAAGTGCCTAAACACTATATTATCTGGCTGCTGATTTCTGTGCTGCTGGCGTTAAAAGCCTTTGCCTTTTCGCCGGTTTCAGACGGATTAGCGGTGCGCCAATTGCTGTTTCCGCTGCTGGCAGCCTCACTGTTTGCACCTTACTTCAGGCGCTCTGCTCGCGTGAAGGAGACCTTTGTGAACCCGTAATAACCTTACAGTTATCCTGTTGTCGCCTGGTGTGGTTTATCCGATAATAGGCGGCTTTTTTATTTCAGGCTGAATAATGACAGATTACTTACTGCTCTTCGTCGGAACGGTGCTGGTTAACAACTTCGTGCTGGTGAAGTTTCTTGGCCTGTGCCCATTTATGGGGGTTTCCAAAAAACTGGAAACCGCTATGGGAATGGGCCTGGCAACCACCTTTGTGATGACGCTGGCCTCTATTTGCGCCTGGTGGATTGATACCTGGATATTGATCCCGCTGGGCTTGATCTATTTGAGAACGCTCGCGTTTATTCTGGTTATCGCATTTGTGGTGCAATTTACCGAAATGGTGGTACGTAAAACCAGCCCTGCGCTGTACCGTCTGCTCGGTATCTTCTTGCCGCTGATCACGACAAACTGCGCCGTTCTCGGCGTTGCACTTCTGAACATCAATCTCGGACATAATTTCCTGCAATCCGCGTTGTACGGTTTTTCCGCCGCGGTCGGATTTTCCTTGGTGATGGTGCTGTTTGCCTCCATTCGCGAACGGATGGCCGCCGCCGATATTCCGGCTCCTTTTAAAGGTAACGCCATCGCACTCGTGACTGCCGGTTTGATGTCTCTGGCCTTTATGGGCTTTAGTGGTTTGGTGAAGTTGTAATGAACGCTATCTGGATTGCCATCATCGCCATCAGCATTCTGGGGCTAATTTTTGGCATCATTTTGGGTTACGCGTCGCGCCGTTTTGCGGTCGAGGGTGATCCGGTCGTCGAAAAAATCGATGAACTGTTACCGCAAAGCCAGTGTGGGCAATGCGGTTACCCTGGCTGTCGCCCCTACGCTGAGGCGGTGGGCAGTCAGGGCGAAAACATTAACCGTTGTGCGCCGGGTGGCGAAGCCGTGATGCTGAAAATAGCCACGCTGCTTAACGTTGACCCTCAGCCTGTTGATGGCGATGAAAGCGCGCAAGAGCCAGCACGTCTGCTGGCCGTTATTGACGAAGCCAACTGTATTGGCTGTACGAAGTGCATCCAGGCCTGCCCTGTTGATGCGATCGTCGGCGCAACGCGTGCTATGCACACCGTCATGGCGGATTTGTGTACGGGTTGTAACCTCTGCGTTGCCCCCTGCCCGACGCAATGTATTGACCTGCGCCCGGTCGAAACGACTACCGAAAGCTGGAAGTGGGATCTTCAAACCATTCCAGTTCGCATAATTCCTGTGGAACACCATGCTTAAGTTATTTTCTGCTTTCAGAAAAGAGAAGATTTGGGATTTTGATGGCGGCATTCATCCGCCAGAGATGAAATCCCAGTCCAGCGGCGCACCGCTGCGCCAGATTCCGCTGGCGAACCGTTTTGTTATGCCGCTAAAACAGCACATCGGCGCTGAGGGAGAACTGTGCGTCAATGTGGGCGATACCGTTTTGCGTGGCCAACAGCTTACCTTTGGTCGCGGACGCATGCTCCCGGTTCACGCCCCAACGTCCGGAACGGTGGTGGCGATCGCGCCCCATACGGTAGCTCACCCTTCTGCGCTGGCGGAATTGAGCGTCATGATTGAGCCTGACGGCGAAGACCGTTGGATCGATCGTGAAGGCTGGAATGATTATCGCGCGCAAAGCCGCGAAGCGTTGATTGAACGCATTCATCAGTTTGGCGTTGCGGGTCTTGGCGGCGCTGGCTTCCCGACCGGCACAAAGCTGCGCGGCGGTGGCGACAAGATCCAGACGCTAATCATCAATGCCGCGGAATGTGAGCCTTATATTACCGCCGACGACCGTCTGATGCAGGATTGCGCAGCACAGGTCGTAGAAGGCATCCGCATTCTCGCGCATATTTTGCAACCCCGCGAAGTGCTGATCGGTATTGAAGATAACAAACCGCAAGCCATTTCAATGCTCCGTGCGGTGCTGGCAGGCAGTCACGATATTGGCCTGCGCGTGATTCCTACCAAATACCCGTCTGGCGGTGCGAAACAGCTCACGCAAATCTTGACCGGAAAACAGGTCCCACATGGCGGACGCTCCTCCGATATTGGCGTGCTGATGCAAAACGTCGGGACGGCGTATGCGGTAAAACGCGCGATTATCGATGGTGAACCCCTGACCGAACGCGTGGTGACGCTCACCGGTGAAGCGGTTTCTCAGCCCGGTAACGTCTGGGCGCGCCTGGGTACACCGGTTCGCCATCTGCTGGAAAACGCAGGATTCTCTCCGGGCAGCGAGCAAATGGTCATTATGGGCGGTCCGCTGATGGGCTTTACCCTGCCGTGGCTGGATGTTCCGGTGGTTAAAATCACCAACTGTCTGCTGGCGCCATCGGCCAGCGAGATGGGCGAAGAGCAGGAAGAAAAAGGCTGTATTCGTTGCAGTGCGTGCGCAGATGCCTGCCCGGCGGATTTACTGCCGCAGCAGTTGTACTGGTTCAGCAAAGGTCAGCTTCACGATAAAGCGAAGGCCCACAACCTTGCCGACTGCATCGAGTGTGGCGCTTGCGCCTGGGTGTGTCCGAGCAGCATTCCGCTGGTGCAATACTTCCGTCAGGAAAAGGCCGAGATCTACGCCATTTCGCTGGAAGATAAACGCGCAGCCGAAGCAAAAGCACGCTTTGAAGCGCGCCAGGCACGCCTTGAACGCGACAAAATCGCCCGTCAGGAACGTCACAAGAAAGCAGCCGTTCAGCCTGCCGAGAAAGATCAGGAAGCGATTAACGCCGCGCTGGCGCGTGTTCGTGAGAAAAAAGCGACTGCCGCAGAGGTTGTGGTTATTCCTGCCGGTGAGAAGCCTGACAACCGCGAAGTGATTGCCGCGCGTGAAGCACGTAAAGCACAGGCGCGTGCGCATCAGGCAGAAAAAGCACAAACTTTAGCGACAGATGCAAATGTCGATCCGCGCAAAGCTGCGGTTGAAGCGGCTATCGCGCGTGCCAAAGCACGTAAAGCTGGCGCATCGGAAGAGTCAGCCGCGAAAGAGATGCCTGTCGATCCGCGTAAAGCCGCGGTTGAAGCGGCTATCGCGCGAGCTAAAGCGCGTAAAGCTGGCGCATCGGAAGAGTCAGCCGCGCAAGACACACCTGTCGATCCGCGCAAAGCTGCGGTTGAAGCGGCTATCGCGCGTGCCAAAGCACGTAAAGCTGACGCATCGGAAGAGTCAGCCGTGAAAGAGACACCTGTCGATCCGCGAAAAGCTGCGGTTGAAGCGGCTATTGCGCGCGCTAAAGCGCGTAAAGCTGGCGCATCCGAAGAGTCAGCCGTGAAAGAGACGCCTGTCGATCCGCGAAAAGCTGCGGTTGAAGCGGCTATCGCACGTGCTAAAGCGCGCAAAGCCGCGGCACAAGAAGCGGAACCCGCAGCAAATGACGACCCACGCAAAGCCGCAGTCGCCGCCGCGATTGCACGCGTTCAGGCTAAGAAAGCCGCACAGCAGGTAGTAAACGAGGATTAAATGGTTTTCAGAATCGCAAGCTCCCCCTACACCCATAACCAGCGCCAGACATCACGCATCATGATGCTGGTCTGCCTGGCCGCATTGCCAGGCATTGCCGTTCAGTTCTGGTTTTTTGGCTGGGGGACGCTGTTTCAAATTATTCTCGGTTGTGTCAGTGCACTCGGGGCAGAAGCGCTTGTTCTGAAGCTGCGCAAAATGCCGGTCTCGCGCATTCTTGCGGACAACTCCGCATTGCTGACGGGCTTGTTGCTGGCGATCAGTATCCCGCCCTTTGCACCGTGGTGGATGGTGGTCCTGGGCACAGTATTTGCCGTCATCATCGCAAAACAGTTGTACGGTGGCCTTGGGCATAACCCGTTTAACCCAGCCATGATCGGGTATGTGGTGCTACTTATCTCTTTCCCGGTGCAAATGACCAGTTGGTTACCGCCGCAGGAGATTGCGGCGACCGTGCCTGGCTTGATGGATGCGCTGCAGGTGATCTTTACCGGGCACACCGCCACGGGGGGTGACATGGCCACGCTGAAAATGGGCGTAGACGGTATCAGCCAGGCCACGCCGCTCGACACCTTTAAAACGTCGCTGCATGCCGGTCATAGCGTCGATCAGATCATGCAATACCCTATCTATAGCGGCGTTCTGGCAGGGGCGGGCTGGCAGTGGGTCAACCTGGCGTATCTGCTCGGCGGGGTATTCCTCCTGTGGAACAAAGCGATTCGCTGGCATATTCCGGTGAGCTTCCTGGCGACACTGGCGTTCTGCTCAACGCTGGGTTGGCTCTTTTCGCCTGAATCAATGGCAAGCCCGGAGATTCATCTTCTCTCTGGTGCGACGATGCTGGGCGCATTCTTTATTTTGACCGACCCTGTCACCGCCTCCACCACTAACCGTGGGCGTCTCATCTTTGGCGTGCTGGCTGGCCTGCTGGTCTGGTTGATTCGCAGTTTCGGGGGGTATCCGGATGGCGTTGCGTTTGCTGTTTTGCTGGCCAACATTACCGTGCCGTTAATCGATTACTACACGCGTCCTCGTGTGTACGGCCACCGTTAAGGAATTGCCATGCTGAAGACAATGCAAAAACACGGCATGACGCTGGCCATTTTCGCGGCAGTCCTGACCGGATTGACAGCCCTGGTCAACGAGCTGACTAAAACCACTATTGACGCACAGGCCGCGAAGCAGCAAAAAGCATTATTCGATCAGGTGATTCCCTCTGATTTCTATGACAATAATTTGCAGGAAAGCTGCTTTGTCGTTCAGGCTCCGCAGCTAGGCAAAGGCAACCATCGCGTGTTTATCGCCCGTAAAGGTGATAAAGCCGTAGGCGCGGTGATGGAAGCTACTGCCCCAGACGGCTATTCCGGCGCTATCCAGCTGCTCGTGGGCACTGATTTTTCTGGTGCGGTTCTGGGTACGCGCGTGACAGAGCATCACGAAACGCCGGGCCTGGGTGATAAAATCGAAGTGCGTTTAAGTGACTGGATTTTGCACTTTGCCGGGAAAATCATTCACGGCGAAAATGACGCTGCCTTTGCGGTGAAAAAGGACGGCGGTGAGTTTGATCAGTTTACCGGTGCCACGATCACTCCACGTGCAGTCGTGAACGCCGTGAAGCGCGCCGGACTGTATGCCGAGACGCTCCCGTCGCAACTCAACCAACTTCCAGCGTGTGAGGAATAACAATGAGCCAGGTTAAAGACGTTATCGTCCAGGGTCTCTGGAAGAACAACTCCGCGCTGGTCCAGCTACTGGGAATGTGCCCGCTACTGGCCGTGACATCCACCGCTACTAATGCCCTTGGGCTGGGCCTGGCGACGACACTGGTGCTGACGCTCACCAACTTATCAATATCGGCGCTGCGTCGTTGGACGCCGTCGGAAATTCGTATCCCGATTTACGTCATGATCATCGCGTCAGTCGTCAGCATCGTGCAGATGCTGATTAACGCCTACGCTTTTGGCCTGTACCAGTCGCTGGGGATTTTTATCCCGCTCATCGTCACAAACTGTATCGTGGTGGGCCGTGCCGAAGCCTTCGCAGTCAAAAACGATCCGCTGATCTCTGCTCTCGACGGTTTCGCGATTGGGATGGGCGCGACCTGTGCGATGTTCGTCCTCGGATCGATGCGTGAAATTCTGGGGAACGGAACGCTATTTGATGGCGCGGATGCGCTGTTGGGTGGCTGGGCAAAATCACTGCGTATCGAAGTGTTCCATACCGACACACCGTTCCTGTTAGCGATGCTGCCGCCCGGTGCCTTTATTGGCCTTGGCATGATGCTGGCGTTAAAATACCTGATCGATGAAAAACGTAAACGCCGCGCCGCTGAACGTAGCGTGCAGGAAGGGATGCCAGAGAAAGCGTCATGAATAAAGAGAAACGCCTCACGATTTTGACGCGTCTGCGCAATGAGAATCCTCATCCGACGACAGAGCTGAACTTCAACTCCCCTTTCGAGTTGCTGATTTCAGTCCTTCTTTCCGCGCAAGCGACCGATGTCAGCGTCAACAAAGCGACGGCGAAGCTATATCCTGTCGCTAACACGCCACAGGCCATTCTTGAGCTGGGCGTCGAGGGCGTGAAATCCTATATCAAAACCATCGGCCTGTTTAACAGCAAGGCGGAGAACGTCATCAAGACGTGTCGTATCTTGCTGGAACAGCACGGAGGCGAAGTCCCCGAAGACAGAGCCGCACTGGAAGCCCTGCCAGGCGTGGGGCGTAAAACCGCGAACGTGGTGCTCAACACCGCGTTTGGCTGGCCGACAATTGCCGTCGACACCCATATCTTCCGCGTCTGTAATCGCACAAACTTTGCGCCGGGGAAGAACGTCGAACAGGTTGAAGATAAGTTGCTGAAGGTCGTTCCTGCTGAATTTAAAGTCGACTGCCACCACTGGCTGATCCTGCATGGGCGTTACACCTGTATCGCGCGGAAACCGCGCTGCGGCAGCTGCATTATTGAAGATTTGTGCGAGTTCAAAGAGAAAGTCTATTCCTGATAGAGAAGGCGCGGGCCTGATTTTGCTGTCTGCGCTTTCTTACTTAGGCCGGGCTTTACCGCATTCCCCTCATTTCCCGAACAATTATCCGTCGCCCTGCCTTCTTAACCTGTCGATGATCCGGTTCATTAACACTCATGCAGGTTAATTGTTTTTTCGTGAGCGAAAATTTCTATACATTTGTGATCGCGATCACCCTGATAACGTGATGTTGAATTTTTGTTTAAAAATGCGCCCCAAGCCATTGTCCAGACAGGCCCTAGCCCTTCATTAACAAAAGATTAAACCATTCATTTTTCAGATTATGGGCTATATCACTGGATGAATAGCTTATCAGCAGAACATATCTCCTTACCGCGTCATGAACGGGGATTTAGTAGTGAAAAAAACCGTCATTTCAGATGATGAAAGATTTAACGCTGAATAACATTTACCTGACCACTGCATTATGCCGCCATCGTTATATGTAACAGAATATTGCAAATGTATTGCCAGACGCGCCAAGATAGTGAACATTACCCGCCGTTTCCCCCTCCCAATATAACTATAAGGCGAATGAACTTCGGTCATTACGCCGTGAACACCCCCGTTAATATGGGATGTAAAAAAAGAGGTATAAGTGTCTACTGCAAACAATAAACCAACAGATGAAAGCGTTAGTTTAAACGCCTTCAAACAACCTAAAGCGTTTTATCTCATCTTCTCTATCGAATTATGGGAACGTTTTGGTTTTTACGGCCTGCAAGGGATTATGGCTGTCTACCTGGTCAAACAACTGGGTATGTCCGAAGCGGATTCGATCACACTGTTCTCTTCTTTTAGTGCGTTGGTCTACGGTCTGGTCGCCGTTGGCGGCTGGTTGGGCGATAAAGTCCTCGGCACCAAACGCGTTATCATGCTGGGCGCCGTTGTTCTGGCGATCGGTTATGGTCTGGTTGCGTGGTCTGGTCACGATGCAGCGGTGGTCTATATGGGTATGGCGACTATCGCCGTCGGTAACGGCCTGTTCAAGGCCAACCCGTCTTCCCTGCTCTCTACCTGCTACAACAAAGATGACCCACGTCTGGACGGTGCATTCACCATGTACTACATGTCCATCAACATCGGTTCATTCTTCTCAATGCTGGCAACCCCATGGCTCGCGGCTAAATTCGGCTGGAGTGTGGCGTTTGCGCTGAGCTTTGTGGGTATGCTGATCACCGTGGTGAACTTCCTGTTCTGCCGCAGCTGGGTGAAAAACTACGGTTCAAAACCCGATTTCGAACCGGTTCACATGGGTAAACTGCTGGCCACAATAGCCGGTGTAGTCATTCTGGCAACGATCGCGACCTGGCTGCTGCATAACCAGGGCGTGGCGCGTGCCGTACTGGGCGTGGTGGCACTTGGTATTATCTGCATCTTTGCTAAAGAAGCATTCGCCATGCAGGGCGCTGCACGTCGTAAGATGATTGTGGCCTTCATTCTGATGCTGCAGGCAGTTGTATTCTTCGTGCTTTACAGCCAGATGCCAACGTCTTTGAACTTCTTCGCGATTCGTAACGTTGAGCACTCGATTCTGAGTATCGCGTTCGAGCCGGAACAGTTCCAGGCACTGAACCCATTCTGGATCATGATTGGTAGCCCGATTCTGGCCGCTATCTATAACAAAATGGGCGATCGTCTGCCAATGCCGCACAAATTTGCGATCGGCATGGTGCTGTGTTCTGGTGCATTCCTCGTGCTGCCGCTGGGGACCAAATTTGCTACTGACGCAGGTATCGTGTCTGTGAACTGGCTGATTCTGAGCTACGCGCTGCAGTCAATTGGTGAGCTGATGATTTCAGGTCTGGGTCTGGCGATGGTTGCACAGCTGGTTCCGCAGCGTCTGATGGGCTTCATCATGGGTAGCTGGTTCCTGACGACTGCCGGTGCCGCACTTATTGCAGGTAAAATCGCGAACCTGATGGCCGTTCCAGAAAACGTGACTGACCCTCTGGTCTCACTGGAAGTCTACGGTCGCGTATTCATGCAGATCGGTATTGCGACAGCGGTTATTGCTGTTCTGATGCTGCTGACTGCACCGAAGCTGAATCGTATGACGCTGGAAGACGACAAGGCTGCAAAAGCGACAGATACCGCGACTGCATAATTGCCATCGGGAAACGACTGAAGAGAAGCCGCTAACTGTGCGTTAGCGGCTTTTTTTTTATTCTACCTGGCGTTAACATCATTATAACCTCAGCAAAAAGGAGTTACCGATGAAACTGTTCTATAAACCGGGCGCCTGCTCTCTTGCCTGCCATATCACCCTGCGCGAGAGCGGGAAAGATTTTACGCTTGATAGCGTAGACCTGATGAAAAAGCGTCTGGAAAATGGCGAAGACTTTTTCGCAATCAACCCGAAGGGACAGGTTCCGGCTCTTGTTCTGGACGACGGTACGCTGCTCACTGAGGGTGTGGCTATCATGCAGTACCTGGCCGACACGGTTCCCGATCGCCAGTTGCTGGCACAGACCGGCAGCGCATCACGCTATAAAACGCTGGAATGGCTGAATTACATCGCCACAGAACTGCACAAAGGCTTCACGCCGCTGTTCCGCCCGGATACCCCAGAAGAGTACAAACCTACCGTACGCGCCCTGCTTGAGAAAAAGCTGCAGTACATTAACGAGTCGCTGAAGGATGATCAGTGGATCAGCGGCCAGCGCTTTACCATCGCAGATGCGTATCTGTTTACGGTCTTGCGTTGGGCGCGTGCCGTGAAGCTCAATATGGAAGGGTTGAATCATATTGATAGCTATATGGCGCGTGTTGCAGAGCGTCCTGCGGTGTCCGCAGCGCTGAAAGCTGAAGGGTTGAATTGATTTAACGTATACTGCTGTGCCGGGTAAGGGTTACGCCTTACCCGGCAAGTCAAAATTTACAACTCAGTGGCGCTGAAATAATGCTCTGGCTTTGCGATGCGATCCTGTGCCGCCACAACCTGCAATTCATACTCCTGCATATTTTTCGTGGCGATCATGATTTCATAAACCGCTGCGGTGACATGTTCTAGCGCCTCACGCAGCGCTGCGCCTTGCAGCAGTTTCACCAACAGCAAGCCGCTGGTCACATCTCCCACACCCACCGGCTGACGAAATCCAAAATCCACCAGCGGTCGACTGATATGCCAGGCCTCATCTTTTGTCACCAGCAGCATTTCAAACCGATCCAGGCTCAAACCGGCGCGAGCCAGGTGTTTAACCAACACAATATCGGGGCCCTGCGCAATGAGTTCGCGTGATGCGGCGACCGCGTCTTTAACGTTGTTAACGGGATGTTCACAGAGGATTTCGAGTTCTAACAGGTTGGGCGCAATAATGTCGCTCGCGGGAAGCGCATGACGAACATGAAACTCAGCGACGCCCGGCGCAACGATGCACCCTTTTTCAGGATGCCCCATCACCGGATCGCAAAAATACTTCGCAGAGGGGTTCGCAGCTTTAACCTGACGAACGATACCAAGAATTTGCTCACCCTGCTCCGCAGACCCCAGATACCCGCTTAACACGGCGTCGCAGCGCTTGAGCTGATCGATATCCGCAATCCCCTGCACGATGTCAGTCAAATGCGCTGGCGGCATGACGCAGCCCGTCCATTTGCCATATTGCGTATGGTTAGAAAACTGTACGGTATTAAGCGGCCAGACGTTGGCCCCAAGACGGCGCATCGGGAATTCCGCGGCGCTGTTGCCTGCATGTCCAAAAACAACGTGGGACTGAATGGCGAGGATGTTATTCATTTTTGTTATCACAACCCTAAAAATAAAGGGGCGTGGTTTCCCACGCCCCTTATGTCCTGACAATTACTTCCAGCAAATCAGGCAGTAATTTTTCTTGCCGCGACGCAGCAGCGTATAACGACCATACAGGCGGTCGCCATCGACGAACGTGTATTCCGGGTCCGCCTGCTTCTCGCCATTAATGGTGATGGCGTTAGAGGCGATAGTTTTACGCGCCTGTCCGCGCGACGGTTGCAGCTCGGAATCCACCAGCGCCTGCATCAGGTCCGCACCCTTTTCCATCTCAACCATTGGCACGCCATCTTGCGCCAATTGTTCAAAATCCGCTTCGCTCAGATCGCTCAGGGTTCCGTTAAACAGGCTTGCAGTGATGCGTTTTGCTGCCGCCAGACCGTCTTCACCGTGAACAAGGCGGGTGACCAGATCGGCCAGCACATACTGTGCACGTGGGGCTTTACCGCTGTTTTTATCTTCTTCTTCAAGCGCATTGATCTCTTCAATGTCCATGAAGGTGAAGAATTTCAGGAAGCGATAAACGTCAGCGTCTGCGGTGTTAATCCAGAACTGGTAGAATTTGTACGGGCTGGTTTTCTTCGGATCCAGCCATACCGCGCCGCCTTCAGTTTTACCAAATTTCGTGCCATCCGCTTTGGTGATCAGTGGAACGGTCAGACCGAAGACCTGGTTCTGGTGCAAACGACGGGTCAGGTCGATACCGGAGGTGATGTTACCCCACTGGTCGGAGCCGCCGATCTGCAACGCAACGCCATGCAGTTCATTCAGACAGGCAAAGTCATAACCCTGCAAAAGGTTGTAAGAGAATTCGGTAAAGGAGATGCCCTGATCGTCCCGGTTCAGTCGCTGCTTGACCGCTTCTTTGTTGATCATCTGATTGACGGAGAAGTGCTTGCCGATGTCACGCAGGAAGGTCAGCACGTTCATGTTGCCAAACCAGTCATAGTTATTCGCGGCAATGGCTGAGTTTTCACCGCAATCGAAGTCGAGGAACGGTGCAACCTGCTTGCGAATCTTGTCCACCCACTCCTGTACGGTGTCTTCCGTATTCAGTTTACGCTCGGCGGCTTTAAAGCTTGGGTCACCAATCAGACCGGTTGCGCCACCTACCAGTGCAACAGGCTTATGGCCCATCTCCTGGAAGCGTTTCAGGCATAACAATGGAACAAGATGCCCCAAATGCAAGCTGTCAGCGGTGGGATCGAAGCCGCAATAGAGCGCGATCGGGCCTTGCGCCAGTCGCTCTGCTAACGCGTCTTCGTCCGTCACCTGAGCCACGAGGCCCCGCTCTTGCAATTGTTTAATCAAGTTACTGCTTGCCATCAAATTCTCCATGTATAAACGACTGCACCTCTGTCGGTACACGACTTTTCGCCTGGTGCGAAAGGTACATAGAATAAAGCGCTGACACCTGTAGCGCCAGCGCTTAACACAACAAATTTCGGGGATTACGGGGCCAGACGGTCGATTTTCCACGCAGCATTGTCGCGCTGGTATAAAAAGCGGTCATGAAGACGATGTTCACCGCCCTGCCAGAACTCCATCTGTTCGACAGAAACACGGAATCCACCCCAGAAGCTCGGCAAAGGGACTTCACCCTGCTGAAACTTCTGCTTCAGCTCGAGGAATTTGCTCTCCAGCACGCCACGCGCAGAAATGCGGCTCGACTGTTTTGACACCCAGGCACCAATTTGGCTGTCGCGCGGACGACTGTGGAAATACTTCAGCACTTCCAGCGTTGAGAGTCGTTCCGCTTTGCCCGTCACCATGACCTGACGCTCCAGCATGTGCCACGGGAACAGCAGGCTGATACGAGGATTATTCTCAAGATGATGCGCTTTACGGCTACCGAGATTGGTGTAAAACACCAGCCCTTTTTCGTCGTAATGTTTAAGCAGGACGATGCGCTGATACGGTTGACCGTTTTCATCGACCGTTGCCACAACCATGGCCGTAGGATCGGCCAGTTTGGCTTCGCAGGCTTGTTTCAGCCAGCGCTCAAACAGATCCAGAGGCTCAGCGGGAAGATCCTGACGACGGAGACCGCCTTTAGTGTACTCACGGCGCAAATGCGCAATTTGCTGCAATTCATCGTTATCGGACATGGCGTTAGCAGAAATGAGAATTAGGTGGCGCTATTGTGCGCCGCCCCTGGAAAAATCTCAACGCTTCGGATTTTGAAGCTCGCAGTTGTTCAGTACTACGCGGTCACGTTTGTAGACTGTCGCGCTGTCGCCTTTAGACCAGAACACATAGATTCCATCGGTGTAACGCGTGCCAGACGCTGACATGCCTTGCTTTAAGTTCAGCAACGTATTGTCGTAAACAAAACTGGCTTCCTGGCGCGTATTGTTCAGCTTGACGGTCAACGGTTTTTCGTCGCAGCGGTATTCCAGGGAATCGGTGTGCATACGTTCGACAAACTGGTTGTAGTAGCTACAACTGGCCAGTAAAAGAGGGGCAAAAGCAACGAGCAGTTTTTTCATGGGCGGGTTCCGAAGACTATCCAGGTCTGTGGAGGGCGAATTCACCCTCCTGTATTCGTCTCTATTTTACCGCCAACGGTGCGTGCTGAAATTAAGTTAACTCTGATTATGACGAGGATTTGCCGGATAAATGGCCCCCAATACGCTGGCTTCACGTGCGCCCGTCACGGACGGTAAATTTCCCGGCAGCCCAGCTACTGTACGCCAGGCAAGCCAGGCAAACGCCAGCGCTTCCATGTCATCCCCGCTGATACCTGCTTCATCAGTCGTGGTGACTTCTGTCCCAGGCAACAGTCCGGCGAGGCGTGCCATGACCAGCGGATTTCGGCTTCCGCCGCCGCAGACAAGCAGTCGTTCACAGCCCCCGCTTAACTGCACCTGTTCAGAAATCGACATCGCCGTGAGTTCAACCAGCGTGGCCTGAACATCCTGCGCAGCGAGGCCGGGGAATTGTGCCAGCTGACGCTCGAGCCAGCCGTAATTGAAATACTCACGCCCGGTGCTTTTTGGCGCAGGGGCCGCAAAATAGGGATCGCTTAAAAACGTTTGCAGCAGCGGGATAATGACTTTCCCTTCACGCGCCCACAGTGCATCTTTATCGTAAGCCATACGGCGCTGACGCCAGATCCAGGCATCCATTAACATATTTCCGGGACCCGTATCGTAGCCGCGCACCGGTTGGCCCGGAATGAGCATGGACAAATTAGCAATCCCGCCAATATTCAACACCATACGGCGTTCAACCGGGTGCGCCAGCAACGCCTCGTGAAAAGCAGGAACCAACGGCGCGCCCTGCCCACCCAGCGCAATATCACGGCGGCGGAAATCCCCCACAACGGTCACACCGGTTTTCGCCACGATCTGATTATTGTCGCCGATTTGCAGCGAATGCGGCGCATCCCCCGTCGGCTCATGCCACACGGTTTGTCCATGGCAGCCAATCGCCACGATATCCTGAGGATGCAGATTTTCCTGATGCATGAGCGCCAGGACGGCATCACCAAACAGTGCCCCGAGCCTGACGTCTAACTGCCCCAGTTGCGAAAGCGTGAGTTGTTGCCCCTGGCAAATGCTCAGAATCGCTTCTTTTAACGCTACGGGAATCGGCCAGGTCAGGCTGGCCTGCTGCGCCACCATATTTTCATCAATTGCGGCAAGGACAACATCGACACCGTCCAGGCTCGTGCCCGACATAACGCCTATATAGCGACCCGATTTCATGCGCTTTCCTTAAATTGCGTGGGCTAATTGCCTCACTCCACCATAAACAGATGGGCATTTCTACGACGGGTTAATATTTTTTAACAATGTCAGAGGCAGAGCAGTGGCCGCGCTTCGTTTATGTCTCGTTAAGTCAAATTCAAGTACAATTTTCCTATTGTTAGTGCAAAGATATGATCTATGGCTCCCAATGCCATATAATTTAGCCATAACGGATGCTCAATTTGAGCGTTTTGGGTGAACAGGAGATTCAAATGATTTTACGTGTACTGGGCGTTTCGCTGATTGGATTAACTCTTGCAGGTTGTGTAAACAACGACTCGCTTTCTGGCGATGTTTATACCGCTTCTGAAGCTAAACAAGTTCAAAACGTGACTTACGGTACTGTTGTAAACGTTCGCCCGGTTCAGATTCAGGGTGGCGATGACAATAACGTTATTGGCGCAATCGGTGGTGCAGTGCTGGGTGGATTCCTCGGTAACACCGTCGGTGGCGGTACCGGACGTTCACTGGCAACCGCTGCGGGTGCTGTTGCGGGTGGCGTCGCAGGCCAGGGCGTTCAAGGCTCAATGAACAAAACGCAGGGTGTTGAACTCGAAATCCGTAAAGATGACGGCAACACCATTATGGTGGTTCAGAAACAAGGCAAAACTCAGTTTGCCAACGGCCAGCGTGTCGTGCTGGCAAGCAATGGCGGCCAGGTGACTGTTTCGCCACGCTAATATCATCGGAATGTGGTCTTCGGACCACATTCTCTAATATCTATTATTCATTCGTTACATAATATTAAGCATGCAAAATGTTTAATTGACGCACCTCCTTTTATATTGTCCCAGCGCAAAGTAATTCCGTCGAAAACCGATAGTCTCTCTTTTTACTCTTTCTGCATTAAACTGATTTCTCACTTAAGAACACCTATGATTACGATAAGTCCACGACTGAGAAACAGATATGTTGCCTTTACCTTTTTCTGTTTGTTTTTCTTTGTGGCATTACACGTTCTTTCTGTAAAACTGCTGAACTTCGCCCCTGCCTTCTCGCCGTTACTCTTTCCGCTATTAACAAGTTTCCTGGCGGTTTTTCATTTATTCATTGCCTGTTTTATGGTGATGAAATATTGGTGTGACAAAAAGCGCATTTATCATCTCGCGATCGCGTTCGCCTTTACAGGCTCAACTGTCCTATTACTCGCCACACTCACCTGTTTTCCCGTCTGGCTGATGCAACCCGACATGCCTCACGTCAATTACAGCGGCGCGATGATTTTCTTCATGATGCGCAACGTCATGATGGCTGTTTTGTTTACGCTTGCCGGCGTGCTGTTTATTTTCCGCCATTCCCCTCTAACACGCCTGATGCGTCACCTGACCTTTGCTGGATTATTGTTTTTTACGCTGACGATGGTGACCGTGGCATGGTTTTATTCAGGTCATAGCGAGCTGTTCCCGCTCGATCTTATCAATAATACGACTCGACAATTCACGGCGTTATGGAAGCAGATAATTAATGGGGCGTTGATTATATTATGGCTTATTGCGCTCACGACGCTGTTAATCATTACCCGATTGCGCAATCTATTCTGGGCGAGTGGAACGTTCTTATGTACTTGCTATGTGATTATATTAATCACCTTATTGCCCGCCGATTTCATTGGGGGTTCCGTCTGGTATAGCGCGCGTTTGTTTGAAACCACCGCGTCATTGCTGATCATTTTAACCCTACTGCATGATGTCTTCAGTCTTTATCGAAATTCCCACATCAAATACCAGCAGTCTTATCAGAATTCAATTCGAGATGCGCTAACGCGACTCTACAATCGCAGTTACTTTTACGAGAGCCTGAATCAGGCGCTCGGTAAGATAACGGACAGTCATCCGGTTTCCGTTATCGTGTGCGATCTCGACTATTTCAAACGGATTAACGACAACTATGGCCATCTGCAAGGCGATAAAGTGCTGCAGTTCGTCGCTAATTTGTTGATGGATTCAGTACGTCCGCAAGATATTACCGCACGGATTGGGGGAGAAGAGTTTGTGTTGTTGCTGAGTAACACACATTCCGAGGCCGCCAGGCTCGTGGCAGAGCGTATTCGCCTCCGCTTAAGCAGCTTTGATCGGATCACAACGGAAGGAATGCTGCCGGAATGGGTTACCATCAGTATGGGCATTTACACCGCAACCACGTTGCCGGTGACCGCTGAGGAGTGTGTAGAGCGTGCGGATAAGGCGATGTATGAGGCAAAAGAGACGGGTCGAAATCGAGTGGTGGTGTATAAGTAAAATAAAGCCTTGCGAGGCAAGGCTTTTCATGACGTTAGTCGCGGGTTTGCAACTCGTTAATATTTTGCTCAAGACGAGCAATCATTCCGATGAGTTGTTCCAGTTCCGCAGGCGAAATACCCGACAGAATTTCCCCACGTGTTTTACTGATGACGGCTTCCATCTCGGTGATGATAGGTGCCGCTTTGTCAGTCAGTTTGATACGTTTGGCACGACGATCGCTGGCGCAGGTTTGCCGGGAAATTAACCCCTTCTCCTCCAGTTGATCGAGCGTTCGCACCAGAGACGGCTGTTCAATTCCTATCGCTTTTGCCAGTTGAATTTGCGACTGCTCAGGCGGCAACTGATGGATGTTATGCAGCGTAACCCAATGCGTCTGCGTCAATTCCAGAGGTTTCAGGCGATGGTCAATCAGAGCACGCCAGATGCGTACCAACCTGGCCAGATCAGAACCTAATGGCGATTCCAATTTCATCTCCTTATAATTAGCTTGCTAAGTTATTATACTGATTTTAGAATAGTGTGCAGCAATTATATTGCCAAAACAAATGCAATACTGCATTCCTCCACTTTGGACATATAATTTAACCTTAATGAAGGCTGTTCATCGTGTTTAGTCCCTCAGGCCACTTTCCACTGCAAAGGATCTCTGCTTGTGAAGTTCTCATTTAGCTCTGCGGGATTCCCCCTACAGGACCTGATTGTTGGTGCTTCTGTCTATTTCCCTCCCCTTTTTAAAGCGGTGATGCTGGGTTTTCTTATCTGGCTTGTCGCGCACAGAGTGCTTCGTGACTGGATGTATTCCGGCGAGATTTGGCATCCGATGCTCATGGATCTTTCGCTCTTCGCCCTTTCCGTCTCTCTGGGTCTGGCTTTACTGATTGCGTGGTGAATATGTCTCTGAAAACGCTAAAATACTTTTCTACTCTCCTTGTTCTTGCGCTGGCACTCGTCGCGGGTTGGTGGCTGTGGAATTTTTACATGCAGTCACCCTGGACGCGCGATGGAAAAATTCGTGCCGAGCAGGTCAGCATTACGCCTCAAGTTTCCGGCAGTATCACCACGCTTCTCATTAAAGATAATCAGTACGTGAAACAAGGTGACGTTTTATTTCGAATTGATGAGACACCGTTCAATATCGCGGTGCTGAACGCCGAGGCGCAGCTTACTAAAGCGCAATCAGATCTGGCTAAAGCCAATAACGAAGCCAGTCGCCGCCGTCATCTTTCACAGAATTACATCTCCGCTGAAGATCTCGATACCGCGAATATTAACGTCAAGGCGATGCAGGCGAGTGTGCAAGTGGCCGAAGCGACGCTGAAGCAAGCGCAATGGCAGTTGACGCAAACCGTGGTCAAAGCGCCGGTCGATGGCTGGATAACGAATCTTTCGACCCGTGTGGGCGATTATGCAACGCAGGGCAAGCCGGTATTTGCGCTGGTGGACAGTCACTCGTTTTACGTTATCGGGTATTTCGAGGAGACTAAACTCCGCCACATCCGCGAAGGCGCACCGGCGCAAATCACGCTTTACAGTAGCTCCGTGACGTTACAGGGTCACGTAGGCAGCATAGGCCGCGCGATCTACGATCAAAGCGTTGAGACCGATTCGGGTTTGGTTCCCGATATCAAACCTAACGTGCCATGGGTGCGCCTCGCCCAGCGCGTTCCAGTACGCGTTGAGTTCACCGCTCTCCCCAAAGACGTGACGCTGGTGTCCGGGACGACGTGTACCGTATCCATCGGGAAGCATTAATGAAACTGGCCGCGCTCTCATGGCGTCATTTGCCATGGCTCAACGCCACTCGCCCGCAGTGGCGATACGCTTTGCGCAATGGTATTGCCATGTGTCTTGCACTTAGCGTCGCCTATTATCTGAATCTTGATGAACCTTACTGGGCAATGACGTCTGCGGCGGTCGTCAGCTTTCCGACCGTGGGCGGCGTGATAAGCAAAAGTCTGGGACGTGTGGCGGGCAGTTTATTGGGTGCCATGGCGGCGCTGATCATTGCCGGGAATACGCTTAACGATCCCTGGCTCTTTTTACTGAGCATGGCTGCCTGGCTGGGGCTCTGCACCTGGGCCTGCGCGCATTTCACCAATAATGTTGCTTACGCATTCCAGCTTGCAGGATACACGGCGGCCATTATTGCTTTCCCGGTCGTCAATATTCTGGATACAACAGAACTTTGGGATATCGCCCAGGCTCGCGTGTGTGAAGTCATCATCGGTATTCTGTGTGGTGGCGTCATGATGATGATTCTGCCGAGCACCTCTGATGGTACGACGCTTATCTCCGCGCTAAAAACCCTGCACACGCGGCTGCTCGAACACGCGAGTTTGCTCTGGCAACCCGACACCAACGACACCATCCGGCTTGCTCATGAAAAAGTAATTGGACAAATCCTGACCACGAATCTGCTGCGCATTCAGGCTTTCTGGAGTCACTACCGCTTCCGCCGTCAGAACAGGTTACTGAATTATTTGCTCCACCAGCAGCTCAGAATGACCAGCGCCATTTCAGGCTTGCGCAGAATTCTGTTGAATTGGCCCAATCCGCCAGAAAATACGCGTCAAATCATTGAACATGTTTTAGTGGCGCTGGCGCATCCCAATGCCGATATGTACACAGTCGCGCGCATTATTGCGCCGCTCGCGCCAGTCGATGAGTATGATTATCGACATCGCGCTTTCTGGTCGCGGCTTCAGTATTTTTGTCGCCTGTATTTACGCAGCAGTCGCTGGATCAAAATCCTTGAAGACGCGACGCCAATCACTGAGTTCGCCGTTCCCGCCAGCCCCTCGCTGACAAGACATACCGATAATCTTGAGGCACTCTGGAGCGGTTTTCGCACCTTCTGCGCGCTTATGTTGGTGGGTACCTGGAGCATCGTCACCCAGTGGGAGTCAGGTAGCGCGGCACTGACGCTGGCAGCGATCAGTTGTGTGCTTTACTCCGTTGTCGCCTCCCCCTTTAACTCTCTCACATTGCTGCTACGCACGCTGGTGCTGCTTTCGCTCTTCAGTTTTGTGGTGAAATTTGGCTTGATGGTACAGATAACCGATCTGTGGCAATTTCTGTTATTCCTGTTCCCGCTACTCACCACAATGCAACTCCTGAAATTGCAGATGCTGAAATTTGCAGGGTTATGGGGACAGTTGATCGTCTTTATGGGGTCATTCATCGCAGTGACGAATCCGCCGGTCTATGACTTTGCAGATTTTCTGAATGATAATCTGGCGAAAATTCTGGGTGTTGGGCTGGCATGGCTGGCGTTTGCCGTACTGCGACCAGGCTCCGATGCGCGTAAAAGTCGACGGCATATCCGTGAACTACGGCGGGGTTTTGTTGACCAGCTCAGCCGCAAGCCGTATCTTCGCGAAAATGAATATGAATCATTGGTTTACCATCACGTTAGCCAGTTAAACGGCAGTCAGGATGAATTATCCCGGCGCTGGCTACTGCGCTGGGGCGTCGTGCTGCTGAATTGCTCACATGTGGTGTGGCAGTTGCGATCATGGGAAACGCGTTCAGACCCGCTTTCACAGGTGCGTGATGTGTGCATTGCATTGCTGCGGGATGTCATGAGTGAACGCGGTGTTCAGCAGCGTCCGCTGGCGGTGACGCTTAACGAGTTACAGCGAATTTGCGAGACTCTCGCGCGCCACCATCAGCCGGCAGCGCGCGATCTGGCGTCAATCATCTGGCGGTTACACTGCTCGCTTTCACAGCTGGAACAAGCACCGCCACCCGGCACTATTGCCGATCAAATCACGCCGCATGCATAACGCGCCCCGCCGCCGCCCAAGGGTTTAGGCTGATCGGACATGTTATCGCCGCCCACGTGGATCATCAGCGCTTTACCTTTTACGTCATCGAGTTTTTTCAGCCGCGGTGCAACAACAGCCTCTGTTGCTTTCCCGTCATTATTGACCACTAATACCGGGAGATCGCCGGTATGCCCCATGCCTTCTGGCCCTTCGTGTTTAGCGGTTTGATGAGGATCTAAATGGCCGCCAGCCGCTTCAGCCGCAGACGCTTTACCGTCTTTGAGCGCTGGCTGACAGCTGCCCTTCGCGTGAACATGAAAACCATGTTCACCGGGAGGGAGGGCTTTAAGATCGGGGGTAAATTCCAGCCCTTTGTCGGTTTCAGTAATGTTCACTGTCCCGATCGACTGGCCTATCCCCTGAGAGGTGACGAGATTTATTTCAACTTTATCGCTGGCTGCCTGCGCGCCTGCACACACAACCAGCGCGATCGCTGCCAGAGCAAAATGCTTCATGAGACCTCCACGGGTTATTTTTTGCCCCTTAAGTTTATACCAGGGGCAGCATTTTCACCGGAAAGTCGCCAATAAACGTTATTAAGGGACGTCGTAACCCAGCGCAGCTTTACGAATTCGGAACCATTGCTGACGCGTCATTTGCAGATCTTCAGCCGCTATTGCCGAACGCACACGCTCAATTTTGCCCGAGCCGATAATCGGCAGCGGTTGTGAAGGCAAGCGCATTATCCAGGCGTACACGACTTGCTCAATACTTTCGGCATTGAGTTCACGAGCAACGGTTTGAATCTCATCACGTAGCGGCTGGAAAGCGTCGTCATTGAACAGACGTCCACCGCCGAGACAAGACCACGCCATAGGACGAATACGCAGCTGTTGCAGTTGATCGAGCGTGCCATCGAGCAGCAGCGGCTGGTGTACTGGGGAGATTTCAACCTGATTGGTCGCAAGGGTAAACGGCAGACGGGATTGAAGCAGCGAGAACTGCGCAGGCGTAAAGTTCGAAACGCCAAAGTGACGCACTTTACCGCTCTGGTGCAGATTGAGAAACGCAGCAGCAACTTCATCGGCGTCCATCAGCGGGTCCGGGCGGTGGATCAGCAGCAGATCAAGATGGTCTGTCGCCAGATTTACCAGAGACTGCTCGGCACTTTTAATGATGTGATCGCTATCAGTGATGTAATGACCCAGCGCATGGTCAGGATTCGCCGTGGTGGCAATGCCGCATTTAGTGACAATCTCCATACGCTCACGCAGCGCAGGTGCTAACTTCATCGCCTCGCCAAACGCGGCCTCACAGAGATAACCGCCATAAATATCAGCATGATCGACGGTAGTGATCCCCAGGTCGAGATGTTCTTCGATAAAACTCACAAGCTGGCGCGGGGACATATTCCAGTCCATCAAACGCCAGTAACCCATGACAAAACGTGAAAATTCCGGGCCCTGCGGGGCAAGGGCAATACGCTGAACCATAACAATTTCCTCAAGGAAGTAATGTTATGAGTATACGCATTTGTGCCGCTAAAAAAGTGAAGGTTGCTGGGGTTCTTCGGTTTCGGAAGGTTTGTTTGCGCGTAATTTACGCAACAAACGCTGACGGCACAGGCGGATCACGTCCTGCTTCTGCGCATCGCTCATTCTTTGCCAGTTAAAACGCTCGTCACGACTGCGCATGCAGCCTCGACAAAAACCGCGCTCGTCTGACTGGCAAATGCCCCGGCATGGGCTCTGGACGGGGAAAAACTCCAGTTGCTCTGCCACACACACCTCCTGAAACCATTCTCATCTACAGTGAAGCCGCTAAACGCCCCGTCCGCAAGAGATTTACGTAGAAACATGGCATTAAGGTTTCACTAATCTTCTCTGCGTATACTCGCCTCATCAATAAAACAGTTGGTTTCTCAATGATGTGGTCAGTGAAAAAGTTACAGTGTAGCGATTTAACCTTCACCCTGGGCTGTGCCCTATTTTTTACCCTTCTCAATGCGATGTTTATCAGCCGCAGCTGGAGCATTATCGCTCCTGCACATTTCCACGACCTGTTATTCGCGGCATCGGTGCCGCTGGTGCTGTTTTGCGGGTGGGTGATCATTTTTTGCGTAATAAGTCTCCCTTTTATTCGCAAACCTTTGCTGATTTTGTTGACGCTGGGATGCGCCGGTGCGACCTACTTCATGCACACCTACGGTGCGGTTATCGATAAGAACATGATGGTGAATGTCTTCGAAACTAACTCGCAGGAAGCCACCGCACTCGTGACACCGCAGATGCTGCTGTGGATTGCAGGTATTGGGCTACTCCCTTCCATCGCGTTACTGTTTATTCGTGTTCGCTCCGGTAAATGGTGGTACGCGCTGCTGATGCGTTTTGCCGCGCTACTTGGCGCATTAATGGTGATCATTTTGGTGGCCTCCGTTTTTTATAAGGATTACGCCTCGCTGTTTCGCAACAACAAAAGCATTGTCAAAATGGTCACCCCTGCCAATTACGTCAGCGCAATGATGAAGTACAGCCAGGAACGCTGGTTTGCGGGCGACCAAACGCTGGTGCGCATCGGACAAGATGCCCATAAAGGTCCGGCAATCCTTGCCCAAAAGAAAAAAACCGTACTGATCCTGGTGGTTGGCGAAGCATCACGTGCAGCGAACTATTCCCTGAACGGATATGAACGCGACACCAATCCACAACTGAAGCAACAAAACGTCATTAACTTCCCGCATGCTTCATCGTGCGGTACAGAAACGGCGGTTTCCGTTCCTTGCATGTTCTCGGGTATGCCGCGTAAAAAATATGACGCCGATTTGGCACATCATCAGGAAGGGTTACTGGACGTGCTGGCGCATGCTGGCGTCAATGTTCTCTGGCGTGAAAATGATGGCGGCTGCAAAGGCGCATGTAATCGCGTGCCGCATACCGATATGACGCAGTGGAAACTGGATCAGTTTTGCAAAGACAAATCCTGCATTGACGACGTGAACTTCAATCGGCTCGATAACGTGTTGGACGGCCTTAAGCAGGACACCGTACTGGTGGTCCACCTGATGGGCAGCCACGGACCCGCCTACTATCAGCGCTACCCGCAGGCTTACCGTCGCTTCACCCCGACCTGTGACACCAACCAAATCCAGGATTGCGATCACCAGGCGCTGATCAACACCTACGACAACACCATTCTTTATACGGATAGCGTGCTTGGGAAAGCGATAGATACCCTAAAAGCACGCCAAACGACGATGAACACGGCGCTCATTTATCTGTCCGATCACGGTGAATCCCTGGGTGAAAATGGCGTGTACCTGCACGGTACGCCGTATATGTTAGCGCCTGAGCAACAAACGCATATTCCGTTTATGTTCTGGCTCTCCCCGGATTACGTTAAGAACTTTGGCGTCAATGAGACATGTCTGCGCGATCAAGCGGCAAAAGAGACCGTATCGCAGGATAATTTATTCTCGACGGCGCTGGGTATGATGAACATAAAATCATCGGTTTATCAGCCGCAGATGGACATTCTGGCACCGTGCCGCACATCATGACGCTTGCATTAGACCGAACGGTCTATTACAGTGGCGACATGAGCAGAAATACTGAACACGATACGCGCGAACATTTACTGGCAACCGGCGAGCAACTTTGTATGCATCGCGGATTTACGGGTATGGGCCTTAGCGAGTTACTCAAAACCGCTGAGGTTCCTAAAGGTTCGTTTTATCACTACTTTCGCTCGAAAGAGGCGTTTGGCGTCGCAATGCTGGAACGGCACTATGCCTGTTACCATCAGCGACTCGCCACCCACTTTGCGAGTGGTGAAGGCAGCTATCGCGATCGTGTTCTTAACTATTATCAGGAAACACTGAGACAGTTTTGCCAGAAAGGCATTATCAGTGGTTGTCTGACCGTCAAACTGTCTGCCGAAGTGTGCGATCTTTCTGAAGATATGCGCACGGCGATGGACAAGGGAGCCAGCGGCGTTATCGCCCTGCTGGCCCAGGCGCTGGAAAAAGGTCGCGATGAAAAAACGCTGAGCTTTACCGGCGATGCTTTGACCCAGGCACAGGTGCTGTATGCCCTGTGGTTGGGCGCAAACCTGCAAGCTAAGATATCCCGCAGCGCCGTGCCGCTCGAAAGCGCACTGGCACATGTGGAAAACTGCATTACGACGCCTGTCGTTTAACAGGCGTTTTTATTTATTAAATCACTAGACGACCGGTCTACTCAGGAGTCACAATGTCAGCAGAAAAATTATTCACCCCACTGAAAGTGGGCGCGGTCACTGCACCGAATCGCGTGTTTATGGCCCCACTCACCCGTCTGCGCAGTATTGAGCCGGGTGATATTCCTACCCCGCTGATGGGTGAATATTATCGCCAGCGAGCCAGCTCCGGTCTGATCATCTCCGAAGCAACGCAGATCTCCGCACAAGCAAAAGGTTATGCCGGCGCACCGGGTCTGCACAGCCCAGAGCAAATCGCAGCGTGGAAAAAAATCACCGCGGGCGTTCACGCTGAAGATGGCCGTATTGCCGTTCAGCTGTGGCACACCGGTCGTATCTCACATAGCAGCATTCAACCTGGCGGCGAAGCCCCTGTTTCAGCCTCCGCGTTAAATGCAGGCACGCGCACTTCTCTGCGTGATGAAAACGGCCAGGCGATTCGTGTCGATACCTCTACGCCGCGCGCACTTGAACTCGACGAAATCCCAGGCATCGTTAACGATTTCCGTCAGGCGGTGGCTAATGCGCGTGAAGCAGGCTTTGATTTAGTGGAACTGCACTCTGCGCACGGTTATCTGTTGCACCAGTTCCTGTCACCATCATCTAACCAGCGTACCGATCAGTACGGCGGTAGCGTTGAAAACCGCGCGCGCCTGGTGCTGGAAGTGGTTGACACCGTGTGTCAGGAATGGAACCCGGACCGTATCGGTATTCGTGTTTCTCCAATCGGTTCTTTCCAGAATGTGGATAACGGTCCAAACGAAGAAGCTGACGCGCTGTACCTGATTGAAGAGCTGGCGAAACGCGGAATCGCGTATCTGCATATGTCCGAACCAGACTGGGCAGGCGGCGAGCCGTACTCTGATGCCTTCCGTGAAAAAGTCCGCGCACGTTTTCACGGTGTGATCATCGGTGCAGGCGCTTACACGCCAGAGAAAGCAGAAGATTTGATTAACAAAGGGTTGATCGACGCAGTGGCCTTTGGTCGTGATTACATCGCGAACCCTGACCTGGTGGCACGTCTTGAGCGTAAAGTGGAATTAAACCCGCAGCGCCCTGAGAGCTTCTATGGCGGCGGCGCTGAAGGCTACACTGACTACCCTTCTTTATAATCCCTCTGCTGTCCATTGATAGCGGCGATGATTCGCCGCTATACTAAAACATCGTTTCTGTTCAAAAAGATATGCCATTGAGTTGGTTAAGAGGAAATTATGCGCCTACTTCACACGATGCTGCGCGTTGGCAACCTGCAACGTTCTATCGATTTCTACACAAACGTTTTGGGTATGCAACTGCTGCGCACCAGCGAAAACCCGGAATACAAATATTCACTGGCGTTTGTGGGCTACGGCCCGGAAAGCGATGAAGCCGTTATCGAGCTGACCTATAACTGGGATGTCGACAGCTATGAGCTGGGCACCGCCTACGGCCATATCGCGCTGGAAGTGGATAACGCCGCTGAAGCCTGCGAACGCATCCGCAGCAACGGGGGTAACGTCACTCGCGAAGCCGGTCCGGTAAAAGGCGGCACCACCGTCATCGCCTTCGTTGAAGATCCAGACGGTTATAAAATCGAACTGATCGAAGCCAAAGACGCCGGTCGCGGTCTGGGCGATTAATCCCTCCGGGCGCATTTTGCGCCCGTTGTTTTACTGCATCCCCTCTCAAAATTTGCCATAATGCGCACTGCTTTTTTTCCCCTTGTAAGAGACCCTGATGTCCGATAACGCTCAACTTACCGGTCTGTGCGACCGTTTTCGTGGTTTTTATCCTGTTGTTATTGATGTTGAAACAGCTGGATTTAACGCTAAAACCGATGCGCTGCTCGAGATTGCTGCCATCACGCTGAAAATGGATGAACAGGGCTGGCTTACTCCGGACACCACGCTACATTTCCATGTAGATCCTTTCGAAGGCGCCAATCTTCAACCCGAAGCGCTGGCTTTTAACGGCATCGATCCGCATAACCCCTTGCGCGGCGCAGTAAGCGAATATGACGCGTTACACGCCATCTATAAAATGGTGCGCAAAGGGATGAAGGACAGCAATTGCAATCGCGCGATCATGGTGGCGCATAACGCTACGTTCGATCACAGCTTTATGATGGCGGCCTCTGAACGCGCATCATTGAAACGCAACCCGTTCCACCCGTTTGTGACCTTCGACACCGCCGCGCTGAGCGGCCTGGCACTGGGGCAAACGGTGCTGTCTAAAGCCTGTATCACGGCGGGCATTGATTTTGACGGTACGCAGGCGCACTCCGCGCTGTACGATACGGAACGCACTGCGGAATTATTCTGTGAAATAGTGAACCGCTGGAAACGCCTTGGCGGCTGGCCGTTGCCGATGGCTGAAAGCGACAACGATAGCGAAGAATAAAAAAAGCGACCGAAGGGTCGCTTTTTTATGTCTGATGCAAAACGTTACTCTGCGTCAGGTTCTTCGGTTTTGTACTTCGCCGCGGTTTCTTTGATCAACTGCTGCAGTTCGCCACGCTGATACATTTCGATCATGATGTCGCAACCGCCAACCAGCTCACCATCAACCCACAGCTGCGGGAAGGTCGGCCAGTTAGCGTATTTCGGCATTTCAGCACGGATATCCGGGTTTTGCAGGATATCAACGTAAGCAAAACGCTCGCCACACGCTGAAAGCGCCTGTACCGCTTGCGCGGAAAAGCCGCAGCTTGGCAGCTTTGGAGAACCTTTCATGTACAGCAGGATCGGGTTTTCAGCAACCTGGCGCTGAATTTTTTCAATAGTCGTGGTCATTTCTTGCTTCCTTAAACTTCTGTTACGGCAATCGTCTGACATTGTAGCGGTTCAGACCAATATCGGAAAATAACATTTTTGTCACGTTTATATATCTTAACGTGTGTCTGCAGAAGTTGCATTCGCAATATAGTTTAACCCTGCGTTGTCTGTGGCCTTGCTCATAGTGTGAGCAAAAGCGCTTCAGTTTGGCGAAAATATTTGCACTTGCTAGCGAAACGCGATTTTAGATCTAAAAAGAGACTTAACGAATTAGGTTTATATAGATTAGAATCGACGGGCTTTGTAAATCACACGCAGGTATTATTGATGACCTGCAACAACCAGGGGAATGCCCAGTGGCGCGGATAAATAAAATCTCGATCACGCTCTGTGCTTTACTGTTTACAACACTTTCATTCACGCCGATGGCTAACGCCTCTGAGCAGGCGCGGCATTCGGCCGTACAAAAAACGCATCTGGCGAAAAGCACAGAACGTAAGAAAAAAACCACTACCAAAAACGAAAAGAAAAAAACAGCGAATCACAAGCAGCAAACCGTTTCCAACAAGACCAGCAAGCCTGCCGCCAAGAAAACCCGCAAAACCTCCCGTACTGCCTCAACTCTCGTCACTGAAAAATGCACCGTGCGAAAAGGGCATAAATCAAACTGTCTGAAAGTGGGGAAAACGGCGAAACTATCAGAAGTGCATAAAGTCCGTGTGCAGAAGGCACAAAAAACGGCCATGAATAAACTGATGGGACAAATTGGCAAGCCTTACCGTTGGGGTGGCACCTCGCCGCGTACCGGTTTTGATTGCAGCGGCCTGGTTTATTACGCCTACAAAGATTTAGTGAAATTCCGCATCCCACGTACCGCGAATGAGATGTACCACCTGCGTGATGCGGCATCCGTCAATCGTGGCGAACTGGAGAGCGGCGATTTAGTGTTCTTCCGTACTCAGGGTCGCGGCACCGCCGATCACGTTGGCGTTTATGTGGGCAACGGAAAATTCATTCAGTCCCCACGCAGCGGCCAGGATATTCAGATAACCTCCCTTAGCGAAGATTATTGGGTCCGCCACTACGTTGGCGCGCGCCGTGTCATGACGCCGAAAACCATCCGCTAATCCCTGCCCTGTCGCGCTGTCGGCAGGGTAAGTTCCTCTTTTGCCGATCCCTTCAATTTGCTACTCTACCCTTACACTCAATAGGGTTATTGGGTGTGCATAAAATAATAAGGAGAGAAGCAATGTCGTTCGAATTACCTGCATTACCGTATGCAAAAGACGCCCTGGTCCCCCATATTTCCGTGGAAACCCTGGAGTACCATTACGGCAAACATCATCAGACCTATGTCACCAACCTGAACAATCTGATCAAAGATACGGCCTTTGAAGGGAAAACCCTGGAAGAGATCGTACGCAGCTCAGAGGGGGGTGTATTCAATAACGCCGCGCAGGTCTGGAATCACACGTTCTACTGGAACTGTCTGGCGCCAAACGCAGGCGGAGAGCCGACTGGCGAGCTGGCAACTGCCATCAATAACGCTTTCGGTAGCTTTGCAGACTTTAAAGCGAAGTTTACGGATGCGGCGGTTAAGAACTTTGGTGCAGGCTGGACCTGGCTGGTCAAAGAAGCGGATGGCAAACTGGCGATCGTGTCGACGTCCAACGCAGGAACACCGTTGACCACTGCTGCCACACCGCTGATGACCGTCGATGTGTGGGAACACGCTTACTATATTGATTACCGTAACGCTCGCCCAAACTATCTGGAACATTTCTGGGCGCTGGTGAACTGGGAATTTGTTGCGAAGAACTTCGCCGCGTAAAAGACACGCAGAAGGGGTAACCCTTCTGCGTTTTTATCACTCTGTTGCGCAATCCGGTTGCGGTTGTTTGCGCCCGGACAACAGCACCAACAGCAGACCCAGCCCGGCGATGATCGCTCCCATAACCGGAACAAAGCTGTAACCCAGCCCCGCGGAGATCACCGCGCCCCCCGCCGCTGCGCCAAGCGCATTGCCCAGGTTAAACGCCCCGATATTGACTGAAGACGAAAGCCCTGGTGCTTCGTGAGCTACACGCATCACTCGCATCTGCAACGGCGGTACCACCGCAAACGTGGCTGCGCCCCAAACCACCATGGCGATAGCGGCTCCGAACTCATTACGTGCTAACCACGGAATGGCGACCATGATGACGATCAGCAGGGTTAAAAATCCTTTCAACGTGCCGCTCACCGAACGGTCGGCCAGCTTGCCGCCCAGATAGTTGCCGATGGTGAAGCCCACACCAATCAATACCAACATTGCCGTCACAAAGAACGGTGTGGCATGCGTGATGTCGTGCAGCACGGGTGAAATATAGGTATAGAGCGTAAACATGGCTCCAGCGCCCAGCACCGTCGTCAACAGCGCTGACAGCACCTGCGGGCGGAGCAGAACCGACAGCTCTTTGCGTACGTCCGGACGCTCGCCTGCCCCACCTTTCGGCAACGAGAAGAACAGCGCGATCATCGCCACGACACCCAGCATCGCTGTGGCGAGGAACGACATACGCCAGCCGATGACTTCACCCAGCCAGGTCGCCGCCGGCACGCCGCCAATATTCGCTATCGTGAGCCCCATAAACATCGTGGCGACCGCGCTGGCCTGCTTGTGCTTAGGCACTACGCTCGCGGCCACCACCGACCCCAGGCCAAAGAATGCGCCATGATTGAGGCTGGTCAAAATGCGCGACAACAGGAGGGTGGTGTAGTCCGGAGAGAGTGCCGAAAGCACATTCCCCAATGTGAAAATGGCCATCAGGAAAATAAGCGCATTTCGACGCGCGCGATGCGAAAGCAGTAACGTCATCAAAGGCGCACCGATCATCACGCCAATGGCATAAGCACTGATCAGCATTCCCGCCGCAGGAATAGAAACATCCATCCCTTTAGCAATAACCGGTAGCAGCCCCATTGGGGAGAACTCGGTGGTGCCAATCCCAAATGCGCCAATCGCGAGGGCCAGCAGTGGAAAATTGATTTTCATTCATTAACTCCGGAAACCGTGTCATTACGCGACACAGAAAAAACATGTCGAAAGCATGACAGCAATCACAAAAAATGAGAAGTTAACAAATTGGCAAAAGATTATTGTCGGGAGAGTAACAATCGAAGGAAGAAAACGAGGGAGAAGGCTCTCCCCCGCCTGAATCAGTGCAGAATAGCCGTAAAACTTGCCGCAACAATCAAACCCAGCACGATAATCGTGGTCGTTAACGAAAACTTAAGATCGGTATTCATCAATTTTTCTCCTTTTAATCCCCACATGAAAAGTGAGCTTGCTCATTTTTACACAGTTTCGCTCAAAAATCTTCCTCGATTTAGGCTCATAACCGTTTTTGCGCTTCCCCTTTTCATCAAGATAGGACAAAATTCCACGCTAAATTTATAAGCGTACCGGCCACTGACCCCCTCCTGACGTCCTGTGTCGTTTTCCCGGCGTATCGCAATTCAATTTGCGAGATTAGGGTGAGAGAAGGCAAACGTTTACCTCTCAATTTATCAGGAGCTTAGGATATGGTCTGGAGTGACAGCTAATGGCAACAATTAAAGATGTAGCGAAACGCGCAAACGTTTCCACTACAACCGTATCACATGTAATTAACAAAACCCGTTTCGTGGCGGAAGAGACGCGCAACGCCGTTTGGGCCGCAATCAAAGAATTGCACTACTCCCCTAGCGCCGTGGCTCGCAGCTTGAAAGTAAATCACACCAAGTCGATTGGTCTGCTGGCGACCAGCAGCGAAGCCGCCTATTTCGCCGAAATTATCGAGGCAGTAGAAAAAAACTGCTTCCAGAAAGGCTATACCCTGATTCTGGGAAATGCCTGGAACAGCCAGGAAAAACAGCGCGCTTACCTGTCGATGTTGGCGCAAAAGCGCGTCGATGGCCTGTTGGTCATGTGTTCTGAATACCCTGAATCCGTGCTGTCGATGCTGGAAGAGTACCGTCATATCCCGATGGTGGTGATGGATTGGGGCGATACGCGCGCTGATTTTACCGATTCCGTCAACGATAACGCCTTTGAAGGCGGGTACATGGCTGGCCGTTACCTGATTGAACGCGGTCATCGCGAGATTGGTGTCATCCCCGGTCCGCTGGAGCGTAATACCGGTGCAGGCCGCCTGGCGGGCTTTATGAAAGCCATGGAAGAAGCGCTGATTACCGTTCCGGAAAACTGGATTGTCCAGGGTGACTTTGAACCGGAATCAGGCTACCGCGCAATGCAGCAGATCGTTTCGCAGCCGCATCGTCCGACTGCCGTATTCTGTGGCGGTGATATTATGGCAATGGGCGCGCTTTGCGCCGCCGATGAGCTTGGTTTGCGCGTCCCGCAGGATATTTCCGTGATCGGGTATGATAACGTGCGCAACGCTCGCTACTTTACTCCCGCGCTGACGACGATTCACCAGCCGAAAGACTCTTTGGGTGAAACGGCATTCAACATGCTGATGGATCGTATCGTCAGCAAACGTGAAGAGTCTCAATCAATTGAAGTCCATCCGCGCCTGATTGAACGTCGCTCCGTCGCTGACGGTCCGTTCCGCGATTACCGTCGTTAATCGTTTCTACGGGGCCGGTTATTCCGGCTCCCGTAACCACTCTCTGTTCAACGTTTCGCTATCCCCCAAATAATCCAGCAGCCAGGCCAGCGCAGGAGACATATCGTTTTGCTGCCATGTCAGGCAGCAGGCCGCATCCGGGAACGGATTTTCAAGCTCAAGCGCCACCCATTCTCCGCGATCAATCCGTGGACGCGCGAAATGTACGGGCACCATCCCCACACACAGCCCAGCCGACAAACAGGTTGCCGATGATTCCCAGTCTGGCGCGACGACCCGCCGCTGGTTATCAAGCAGCCAGGTGATGCGTTTTGGCAGCGAGCGCGACGTATCCTCCATCACCAGCGACGGCCAGTTGCGCAACACGTCGTCACTCAGCGGCCCGTCCATCGCAGCCAGAGGATGATCGCTTGCCACCACGCAGCTCCAGCTCAGCGTTCCCATATCCCTAAAGGCGTAACGCCCCCCGACGGGAATGGCCTGCGTCGCGCCGATCGCCATCTCCACCCTGCCGTCCGATAGCGCATCCCATACGCCATTAAACACTTCCTGGGACACGCGAAGTTCTACATCTGAGAAATGCCGGTAGAAATCAACCACCATCTGCCGCGTCCGTTCAGGTTTTACGATGTTATCCACCGCAATAGAAAGATGACCGCGCCAGCCATTGGCAATCTGCTGGCACTGTTCACGCGTGATCATCATTTTTTTGATAACAGATCGGCCTTCTTTCAAAAACCATACGCCAGCGGGGGTCAGAACGACATCGCGATGACGGCGTTCGAACAGCGGTACCGCCAGCCACTCCTCCATCTGACGCACCGTATAGCTTACGGCAGAAGGTACGCGATGCAGTTCCTGCGCGGCTCCGCTAAAGCTGCCATTTCGGGCGACAGCATCCACGACTTCTAAAGAATATTCAGACCACATTTTTTGCCTGCAAAATTTTTGAACGCAACCGCCAAATATTAGCGTTTCACAAGCCAGATTGCACTCCCTACAATCTGCGCCAATGTACACCTGCTTTCATTAGGAAATAACAATGCAACCCAACAAAGGATTCTTAGTCTGGCTCGGCGGTTTGAGCGTGCTGGGCTTTTTGGCTACCGACATGTATCTGCCGGCGTTTGCCGCGATGCAGCAAGATTTGCAGACACCTGCTGCCGCGATCAGCGCCAGCCTCAGCGTATTCCTGGCCGGTTTTGCGCTTGCACAACTGTTGTGGGGACCGCTCTCTGACCGTTATGGTCGCAAGCCTATTCTTCTTCTTGGCTTAACTATTTTTGCGCTGGGTTGTCTGGGCATGCTGTGGGTGCGCGATGCAACCTGGCTGCTGGTACTGCGCTTTGTACAGGCGTTTGGCGTGTGTGCTGCTGCCGTGACCTGGCAGGCGCTGGTCACCGACTATTATCCCGCATCGCGCGTTAACCGCATTTTTGCGACCATCATGCCGCTCGTGGGGCTTTCGCCGGCCCTGGCTCCGCTGATCGGGAGCTGGATTCTGGTGCATTTTGACTGGCAGGCGATCTTTGCCACGCTGTTTATCATCACCCTGGTTCTGATGCTGCCCGCTTTTGCGCTCAAACCCGCTCAAGCCAAACCAGTCGAGAACAATGCGGCTCGCGTCACCTTTATGTCACTGCTGCGTTCCCGCGCTTATCGCGGAAATGTGCTGATTTACGCGGCCTGTTCCGCCAGCTTCTTTGCCTGGCTCACCGGGTCACCGTTCATTTTGCACGACATGGGTTACACCCCTGCAGTGATTGGCCTGAGCTACGTGCCGCAGACCATCGCTTTCCTGGTCGGTGGTTATGGCTGTCGCGCAGCGCTGCAAAAATGGGAGGGTCAAAAGATGCTGCCCTGGCTGCTGGTGCTGTACGCCCTGAGCGTCATCGGCACCTGGGCTGTCGGGTTTATTCCAAACGTCGGCCTGGCTGAAATCTTAATCCCGTTCTGCGTGATGGCCGTCGCTAACGGTGCTATCTATCCGATCGTGGTTGCCCAGGCGTTGCGTCCGTTCCCTCATGCGACAGGTCGTGCTGCGGCGTTACAAAACACGCTGCAACTGGGTCTGTGTTTCCTCTCAAGCCTGATTGTCTCGGCGTTGATCGCCACGCCGCTGATGACGACCACCAGCGTGATGCTGGTGACGGTCGCGCTTGCTGCACTCGGTTATCGCATGCAAGTTTCGGCAACTGAAAACACGCCAAATGGAACGCCGATAGAATCGTCGCAAGCATCGTCGTGAACGTAATTATGTGATTTATGCGTGATTAGGCTGCTAACAACTTTCAGTTGAATGCGTAATTTTTGAAGCCTATACTAAATTTGGTTCATATAAATACGATAAATACTCTCTGTTAACGGGAGCCGGAGTGCTCCCGTTTTACCATGGAAGGCTTTTCGGCAAGGGTTATCTCCCTTCCTCTGTTCTACGTCGGATACTAGCCTTACGGATAATTCCGTGAGACTTCTCACAAACCATAAAAAGCGGCTACGCTGTTTGAAGGTTCTGATCACATCAGGTGATGGAGAAGCTATGAGTTCATCGTGCATAGAAGAAGTCAGCCTTCGGGACGACAATTGGTCCCGAATCGTCAGTGAGTTATTGAGTCGTGCGGGCATTACCGTCAACGGGCCTGCCCCTTCTGATATCCAGGTCAAACATCCCGATTTTTTTAAGCGCGTGTTACAGGAGGGCTCCCTCGGATTGGGCGAAAGCTTTATGGACGGCTGGTGGGAATGTGAGCGGCTGGATGTTTTTTTCAACAACGTCCTGCGCGCCGGCCTTGATAGTCAGCTCCCTCATCACCTGAGAGACACTTTACGCATCGCCTCCGCACGCCTGTTTAATCTGCAAAGTAAAAAGCGCGCATGGATTGTCGGGAAGGAACATTACGACCTCGGCAATGACCTGTTCACGCGTATGCTGGACCCCTTGATGCAGTATTCTTGCGCTTACTGGAAAGATGCCTCAACGCTCGAGGAGGCTCAGTTGGCCAAACTCCACCTCATCTGCGAGAAACTACAGTTACAACCCGGCATGCGCGTGCTGGACATTGGCTGCGGCTGGGGGGGACTGGCGTATTACATGGCCAAAAATTACGGTGTCAGCGTGGTGGGCGTGACCATTTCCGCCGAACAGCAAAAAATGGCTCAGGTCCGCTGCGAGGGTCTGGACGTGACTATTTTGTTGCAGGATTACCGAGACCTCCACGATCAGTTTGATCGCATCGTCTCTGTTGGGATGTTTGAACACGTCGGGCCCAAAAATTACGATACCTATTTCAGCGTCACCGATCGCAATCTCAAGCCAGACGGCGTTTTCCTACTCCACACAATCGGTTCCAAAAAAACGGACCATACAGTCGACCCGTGGATCAATAAGTACATTTTCCCGAATGGCTGTCTCCCTTCGGTCCGCCAGATTGCGAAAGCCAGCGAGCCTTTTTACGTGATGGAAGACTGGCATAATTTTGGCGCAGATTACGATACCACCTTGATGGCCTGGCATACGCGTTTTCAGGCCTCCTGGCCTGACATTGCCGATAACTATTCAGATCGTTTCAGGCGGATGTTTAGTTATTATTTGAACGCTTGTGCGGGGGCATTTCGCGCCCGCGATATCCAGCTGTGGCAGGTGGTATTTAGCAGAGGTGTGGAGCACGGCCTGCGCGTACCGCGATAGTTATTACGCGTCATAGAACACAATAAAAAATCCGGAAACGATGACCATTCCCGGATTTTTTTTGCCATATGAACGGTGAGTTTATTGCCCCTCAGCCGTTCATACCGGCCAACAAGACTTTAACCGACCGGCCATAAAAGCATTAGCTGAAGAGGCGTAAAATATAATCCAAAATAAGGGAAGGAATGGTGAAGTCCGGGTCAGCAAATGTGACGCCGTGAGCGCCCAGCTGAGAGAAAATCGGCAGCGTCAGCGCGGGCAAAACGCATAACAGCAAACCGTTAATTCCGCTGGCAATCACTGCCCCTCGGAAACCACCGGTTGCGTTACCAAAGATAGCCGCCGCGCCCCCCGTAATAAAGCTTGCCATGATGCCTGGTACAATAATAGGAAGACCAATGACCGGGAAAATTAAGATACAAACCAGTTCAACAATAAAGCTTATCAGGAAACCGATTAACGTTGCGTTTGGCGCTTTGGTAAACAGCACCATGACATCAACGGCAGGCACAGCACCTGGGGCGAACACGCGAGCAAAGCCTTTAAAGGCGGGAACAATTTCGGCAGTAAACAGATTCACACCCGCTTTAGCCAGATAGAGACCGCAGGCAAAAATAGCGGATTGCTCAAGAATGAAAATAACAACGTTTTTATCGCCTGCGCCTGGGCCGTAAACCATCGTCATAGCGTCTTTGACTTGAGGTTGGGTCGCAAATAAACAAGAGATAAGCAGTAAAACCAGCATGGTTAATAGCGTGGCGATATTCGGCTCACGAATAAAATCAAATTTATTACTGATTTTCAGATGTTCAGTATCAGTACTTTTGTTACCAAACCATTTCCCCATGTATGAGCCAATAATATAAGATGAGATGGCCGCATGGGAAATGGCATACTCATCCGAACCGATAATTTCACGGCTAAAGCGGTTAAGGATAAAGGGTGACACCGCCATGTAAGTCCCGATCAGCCCTGAACATATAATCACCATTTGGTAATTACTAAATCCAAATTGCATTAATACCGCAGTGAGCGCGAAGGCCATAAATAAGACGAGATGCAGGGAAAGATAAATAAACTTGAAGCGTGTGAATCGCGCCAAAATAATATTAAGAATCATCGAAAACAGAAGAATAAGCGCCGCTGTCGCCCCTAATTTATCAATTGTTGCGGCCATAATCGCTTCATTGCTGGGAACCACACCCACGATATCAAAAGCTTTTGAGAACAGTGAACTGAACGCTGTCAGCACTTTCATTAAAATGCTGCCGCCCACTTTTATCATTGTAAAGCCAATAAAAGAAAGCGCCGTCCCGGTTATCAGTCTTGATACCGATGCCTTTTGGAATAACAAACCAAGAAATGCCACAATCGCTATTATTACGGCGGGCGTTTTCACTAACCCTAATAGTATATCCATTATCGTATCCCAGTCAGATATTTTATGCTCATGGCGAGCGTTTTATAAGAAACTCAAATCGCCAGCATACTAGCACTACTCCCAACGGGTTAACTGATAACTAAATCACAAAAGAAACGCAGTTAACTTTAAATTAAAATAATGTTTCATTTTAATTGTTATGGATAGGTTTCCAAACCAAGGAATAGCGTTATGATTTTGTAACTGCCATTCTAGTCAAGCGAGAATGTTTTTTTGTGACGAACGTGTTTTCAAAAAATAGGTTTGATGCGCATGAGACGGATCAGGTTTAAAAAAGCGTTGAGACCACTCAGGCTGCGCTGATAAACGTTGAGGCAAAATGGAGCGTATCGCTGAGTAGCACGCATAAAAAATCCGGAAACGATGACCATTTCCGGATGAATTATGCGGGCGTCCCAAATAACTAAACGCCCGGCACTACAGATAAAAGTACTGAGTTATTCTTCTGCGCTGAATTGGCTTGCAGCTTGTTTAGCGGCCAGTACGCGCTCGACGGTGTCGACTACCGCCTGAGTTTGCGGATCAATTTCGATATTGATGCGATGACCGAGCTTTTTGTTGCCAAGCGTGGTGCGCTGCAGCGTTTCTGGAATCAAATGCACACAGAAACGCGTTGGGGTAACTTCGCCAACCGTCAGGCTAATCCCATCTACGCCGATAAATCCCTTATACAAAATGTATTTCATCAGAGTGGGATCCTGGAGCTTAAACCAGATCTGGCGGTTGTGTTCAGAGGTGAGAATTTTCGAAATCTCAGCAGTGGTCATAATATGACCTGACATTAAATGGCCGCCAATTTCATCGCTAAATTTTGCCGCGCGCTCAACGTTTACCGTATCGCCCTCGACCAGTTCACCCAAATTGGTAATACGCAGCGTCTCTTTCATCAGATCAAAGCTAATACGATTACCGTTAATCTCCGTTACCGTCAGACAGCAACCGTTGTGCGCAACCGATGCACCTGTTTCCAGCCCGTCGAGCATATGCTCCGGCAGCTCCACAACATGGGTACGGAAATTGGGTTTCTCATCGATAGACACCAGTTTTGCTGTGCCCTGCACGATACCAGTAAACATGCTTATCACTCCTTTTTTATCCGCGCGGCTTTGACACCGTTTAATCGCATCACAATAACAGGTGGAAAAACAGGTTGCCAGTAGAGCGCATTTCCTGACGATTTTTTCACTAGATAAATGAATAAACCCCGCTACAATAGCTGGCATCCCCCCTGCATTTTCTTCTTGCTGCCAGTTATGGCGGGTTTTGTAGTCTTTCAAATAACAACAATATAAAAGGTGTTCACGTGCAGAAGTACATGCTTGAAGCGCGTCAGTTATTGGCACTGGCAATACCAGTGATCATCGCGCAAGTCGCTCAAACCTCAATGGGATTCGTGGATACGGTGATGGCCGGTGGTTACAGCGCCACCGACATGGCTGCCGTGGCGATCGGTACCTCTATCTGGCTCCCCGCGATTCTCTTTGGTCACGGCCTGCTGCTCGCGCTGACGCCCGTTATTGCGCAGCTGAATGGTTCAGGACGTCGCGAGCGGATCGCTCATCAGGTGCGTCAGGGTTTCTGGCTGGCCGGATTTGTCTCCATTCTGATCATGGTGGTGCTGTGGAATGCGGGTTATATCATTCGCTCCATGGATAACATCGATCCCGCGCTGGCGGATAAAGCCGTCGGCTACTTACGCGCCCTGCTCTGGGGTGCTCCCGGCTATCTGTTCTTTCAGGTCGCGCGAAATCAGTGCGAAGGCCTGGCCAAAACAAAACCGGGTATGGTGATGGGCTTTATCGGCCTGCTGGTCAACATTCCGGTCAACTACATCTTCATTTATGGTCATTTCGGCATGCCTGAACTGGGCGGCGTGGGCTGTGGCGTGGCAACGGCTGCTGTTTATTGGGTTATGTTCTTTTGCATGATTTCCTATGTGAAGCGCGCGCGTTCCATGCGTGACATTCGCAATGAACAACGCTTCAGCAAACCAGATATGGATGTTCTGAAACGCCTGACACAGTTGGGTTTACCTATCGCTCTGGCGCTCTTTTTCGAGGTGACGCTGTTTGCCGTGGTCGCTCTGCTGGTTTCGCCGCTGGGAATTGTGGATGTTGCAGGGCACCAGATCGCGCTGAATTTCAGCTCCCTGATGTTCGTTCTGCCCATGTCGCTGGCCGCTGCGGTGACTATTCGCGTGGGCTACCGCTTGGGACAAGGTTCAACGCTCGATGCACAAACTGCTGCGCGCACGGGGTTGGGTGTGGGGGTTTGTATGGCGTTCTGCACGGCACTCTTTACCGTCACGCTGCGCGAGCAAATCGCCCTGCTCTATAATGACAATCCGGAAGTGATTACCCTGGCATCGCAGCTCATGCTGTTAGCCGCGATATATCAACTTTCTGATTCTATTCAGGTTATCGGCAGCGGCATCCTGCGTGGCTATAAAGATACGCGTTCGATCTTCTTTATTACGTTCACCGCTTACTGGGTATTGGGCTTGCCCACCGGTTATATTCTGGCGCTGACGGATCTGGTCGTTGACCGCATGGGACCAGCCGGATTCTGGATGGGCTTTATCATCGGTTTGACGTCCGCTGCTATCCTGATGATGCTGCGGATGCGCTTCCTGCAACGCCAGCCGTCCAGCGTCATTTTACAACGCGCGGCACGCTAAATCACCGATGGCCGCCTGCGGGCGGCTACTTTCTCTTCACTTTGCGCGGTAATTCCGCAATCGCGTGAAATCCGAAAGAAAATCGCGATTTCCCTCTTGCCTGATCTCCCCGGTGCCGCTAATATTCGTCCCCGTTGTCCCAGACAACACGTTGCGTTCATAGCTCAGTTGGTTAGAGCACCACCTTGACATGGTGGGGGTCGTTGGTTCGAGTCCAATTGAACGCACCATTTTGCGTCCGTAGCTCAGTTGGTTAGAGCACCACCTTGACATGGTGGGGGTCGGTGGTTCGAGTCCACTCGGACGCACCATTTCAGCTCTGAAATGGTGCACATCTCCTCTTTTCAGTCCTAATTCATTCGTTTGCTAAATTCCTCCCATCGCTTCATTTGCTCATTACCCGTTTTCTACCACAATTATTCTGCATGGCCATTATTTCCCATGGAGTCGGTACAATAAAACAGGTAAGTCACGATGAAGAAAATTGCGATAATTGGAGCCGGGCCTACGGGTATCTACACGTTTTTCTCTCTGCTCAAACACAAGACGCCACTTTCCGTAACGATCTACGAGCAAGCCGAAGAAGCCGGTGTCGGGATGCCGTACAGCGGTGAAGATAATTCCCGGATGATGCTGGCGAATATCGCCAGCATAGAAATACCGCCTCTTTTCTCAACTTATATTGACTGGTTGCGGACTCAGGATACTGGGCACCTCACACGCTACGGTGTGGATAAAGCATCCCTTCATGTCCGGCAGTTCCTGCCGCGAATTCTGCTCGGCGAGTATTTCCGCGACCAGTTCCTGAAACTCGTTCAGCAGGCCCGGGAAAGTGGTTTTGAGGTCAATGTGATCGAGTCATGCCAGGTCACTGACCTGGAGGCGTTGTCAGACGGCGTCACCCTATGGGCTGAAAACCAATCCCGGCCTGAGGTTTTCGATCTCGCGGTTATCGCCACCGGACACGTCTGGCCCGAAGATGACACCGCTACGCGCGCCTTCTTTCCCAGCCCCTGGTCCGGTCTGATGGCGGCGGACATCAGCGCCTGTAATGTCGGTATTTTAGGCACCTCACTGAGTGGGCTTGATGCTGCGATGGCTGTCGTCATTCAGCATGGTACATTCACTGAAACGGATAATCATTCTGTGACTTTCCGCCTGGATGAAGGGAGCGAGTCGCTTAACATCGTCCTGGCCTCTCGCTCAGGTATCCTGCCAGAAGCCGATTTCTACTGCCCTATCCCCTATGAGCCGTTAACCTTCGCGACCGAACAGGCCATTGAAAACGAAATTGCGACGGGCGCAGATGGCCTCCTGGATCGTGCATTTTCCCTTATAGTTCAGGAACTTGAACATGCCGATCCGCACTGGAGCAAAACCATTGCACTCAACACATTGAATGCCGACAGTTTCCACGATGCCTGGTTTGCCGAGCGGCACAGGCACGATCCGTTCTGCTGGGCTGAGTCCAACCTCGAAGAAGTTGAACGCAATAAACGCGACAAACGCACGGTGCCGTGGCGCTACACGATTCTAAGGCTGCATGAAGTCGTGCAGGACATTGTCCCGCATCTTAATGAAATGGACAGAAAGCGTTTTGATGCGGGTCTCGCACGCATTTTCATCGACAATTATGCGGCCATCCCGTCTGAGTCGATTCGCAGGCTGCTGGCGTTACGCGAGGCAGGTATCATCAGCGTTGTGGCGCTGGGCGCGGATTACGACATGGAGGTAAAAGAGAATCTGACGGTGATTCGAACGCAGGATAAAACCTATGAATTCGATGTGTTTATCGATGCTCGTGGGCAAAAACCGCTGAAGACGAAAGATCTTCCGTTCCCGACGTTGCGCAAACAAATTGCGGCCACGGGCGATGCGATTCCGGACGTTGGCGATGATTACACGTTACTGGAGCCTGACTATGTTCGTGGGAAAATTGCGTTTGGTGCGTTGCCCTATCTCATGCATGACCAGCCTTTCGTACAGGGTCTGGTGGTCAGTGCTGAAATTGGAGAAGCCATCGCCCATGCGGTCGTTCGCCAGACATCAAAAACGCGAAAACGGCTGCCGTTTATTGAGATGTAAAGCGCTCTGATTTTGGTGAGGTCGTCCTGGAGTGCTTGTTTCAACACGCGTGTATGGGTTGAGGCGACAACAGAACGCAGCGAAAGGGAATGAAACTCAGGGTGGGATAATTCCCCACCCTGAAACGCCGATCACTTACTCGAAGTAAACCTGCGGATTATCAGACAGCGATACAAAGCTTTTGCTGTCTTTGTCCAGCGCACGAATATCGCCGCTTTCAATATCATAAACCCAGCCATGCAGGCGGATGGCATTGTTACGCAAGCCAACAGCGACCGACGGGTGCGTTTTGACGTTATTTAGCTGAGCGATGACGTTTTCCTGAACCATCGCGTTCACTTTGTCCGTTGGGTTGTCCCAGGTTTTCTGCTCAACCACCGCTTTCGCGGCGTCGGAATAGCGCAACCAGTGGGAGACAGCCGGCATAGGATCAAGATTCGCGTTGTCAGCAATGGCTTTCATCGCACCGCAGTTGGAGTGACCACAAATCACGATGTCGGTCACACCCAGCGCCACAACGGCGTACTCAATGGTGGCTGACACGCCACCCGGCTCTGGCCCGAACGACGGTACGATATTTCCCGCATTACGAATGACAAAGAGCTGTCCGGGTTCCTGCTGGGTGACCAGTTCGGGAACCAGGCGGCTATCCGAGCAGGAAATGAAAAGCGCTTTGGGATTCTGGCTGGACGCTAAACTGCGGAAGAGTTCTTTACGTTGCGGGAAAACCTCTTTTTGAAAGCTGAGAAAACCTTCAATAATATGTTGCATAGCAATGTCTCTTTTATCTGTTTTAGTTTAGGCATGATCTGGATCACGCTCCTGAAGTTTACCCACCGCGCTTCACTTGAGACAAGAAATATATTTCTGACTCGAATGCATCACGATTTCATGCGCGTTCGCGTTGATGTTCTGGCCTTCAAACGCGCCGTACAGGCGGTCAAATTTGACGAGGCTCAGGCGGCGCGCGATATCCTCAACCACTGCGCCCGGCAGCGGCAGCATATTCGGATAGCTCCACATAAACGAGACACGATCCGCACCTGGCGTCACCTGCAAAATATCACCGGCGAGCAACACACCGTCACCCTCGTGCCAGTGCAACACCGTCCCACCTGCAAAGTGCCCGCCCAGCCGCATGAGCCTCACGGACGGCAGAATATCCAGAACATCCTCGTCCCAGAAATGCAGTGCCGGGCTGTCTCGCATCACCCATTCTTGATCGCTGGCGTGGAGATAAACCGGCGCATCGAACGCCGCCGCCCAGTCCTGCATGGTCGTGTAGTAATGAGGGTGAGAAATTGCGATAGCGCTGATTCCGCCGAGCGCGGCAATCAGCGTTTGGGTTGCGGCATCCAGGTTTGCAATGCAGTCCCACAGCACGTTGCCCTGCGGGGTTCTCAGCAGAAAAGCACGTTGATTAATCGCGAATTTGGGCACCGTTTTAAGGCTCAGAAGATACGGTTCAAGCTGCTGCCATTTATTGCTGTGCGTCGTCGCTACGGTGTTAAAATCGACCCAGGCCTGGCCGCTCACCGGAACATACTGGCGCTCGTCCTCACAAATTTTGCACTGCTCAACCGTCGCCCGTGGCGCGTCATAAGACGTCCCACAGGTTTTGCAGAGAATAATCATGGGCTCTCCCGTTATGTCATCAGAGAAAGAGTATGACAGGGATTGGCCTTACGTGCGGTGATGTACTTCATCGTCCATTTTTGCCTTATAATGTTCCAGGAACAAAAACGAACAAAGCAGGTAAATGATGGAAATTGATCTCGATAATCTGGTGTTTAACGGCCTGGATGAAGCTGAAGAGCGCAACGCTGAACGTCTGGAAGACGCGGACAAAAAAGCGCAGGCGGTTGTAGCTGACGATGATTGCGGCGACGCCTGCAAAATCTAATCTCTCAATACCAAAGCGCCGGACAGGTTCCGGTGCTTTTTTTTCAACATTTATTCAGGCAATCGCTCGCCGGTTGCGTGCAGACGAAACCCATCCCCCTTCACACCCTCTTTCTCTTTCATCGGTAACCCATGCGGTTACGCCACAGCAGATGCGTTGATACGTTAAGGTAGCAGTTGCACAGCTCGTTCCAGTAAGTCACGCGCGTCTGGCGTAATTCAGCGTGATGTTTTGTCATGGAACCACTCCGGATCGATGTTCGCGACATCGACGCCGTAAAGACTGGCAATCGGAAGCACCGACTCGATAACACGTTGCGCACTGTTCTCCGCGCTCTCGGATGGTGTTGCAAAGAACCGCCGTAACGTATTCACCCAGTTTTGCATGATTCTGACTCCCCACCGTTTTGTCTGACCTCAGTTAAACACCCGTTTTCGCCGCAATGGAAATACCAATATCGGCAGACGATTTGCGCTATCTGCAAATGCATTCATTTCCGCTACTTGTCGATAACACATTGTTCACTAATGCCTTTTTGCATATAGCAAAGAACGATTTCTTATTTGGCGATAGCGAACGCTTATGGGAGCGTAACGGGACAAAACAAAAAACAACGGGAAAGCAGAGGAATCTATGGCAACGCAGAAAAAACATTATCAGCAACTCGTACTGGCACTTGGTTTATTGACGGCAGGCGGCATTTTATCGACACAGGCTCATGCCGATCAGCTCGCGGATATCAAAGCCGCAGGGGTAGTGAAAGTCGCCACTTTTGACGCGAATCCGCCGTTCGGCTCCATCGATGCGAAAACACATGACATCGTCGGATATGACGTTGATTTTGCGAAAGCGCTCGCCAAAACCCTGGGCGTTAAGCTGGAACTGGTGGCGACGAATCCCGCCAACCGCATCCCTTTGCTGCAATCTGGCAAAGCCGATCTTATTGTCGCGGACATTACCATCACCCCGGAGCGTGCTCAGGTTATTGATTTCTCAACGCCCTATTTCGTGACCGGACAGCAATTCCTGGTTCCGGTAAAATCTGCGGATAAACTCGACGATTACAGCAAAGCACGCATTGGCGCGGTTAAAGGGACCACTGGCGAACAGGCGTTGCATCAACGTTTCCCGAAATCCCGCGTGCTTTCCTATGATGATATTCCGCTGGCGCTGACCGCGCTGCGTAACGGTAACGTCCAGGCGATTACGCAGGACAGCACCATTCTGGCGGGCTTGCTGGCGCAAGCCCCCGATAAAGCCAACTTCAAAATCCTGCCGGACCTGCTCAGTAAAGAAGAGATCGGCGTCGGCGTGAAAAAAGGCGAAACCGCCCTGCTCAACGTCGTCAACAGCGAGCTGGTTAATCTTGAGAAAAACGGCGAAGCGGCCAAAATCTATGACGTTTGGTTCGGGCCGCAAACCCAGTCACCGCAGCCCCGCGCCTTTAAAATAGAAGCCCAGTAAAATGCTCTCAGGTCTATTATCACGCTCCGCGGCTCGTGCCGCGGATTTTTCACATCTGGAACATGCTAGCGTTGAGTTCCGAAATGTGGTCAAACGCTACGGCGATCATCAGGTGCTTAACGGGATAAATTTCACCGTCGCACCCGGCGAAGTGGTGGCCATCCTCGGCCCCTCGGGTTCCGGTAAATCCACCCTGATCCGTCTCATTAATCAGCTTGAGTCCCTGAACGGTGGCGAAATACTGATTGATAATAAACCCACCCGCGCGCTGACCGGCACAGCCCTTCGCCAACTCAGAAGCCGCGTGGGATTTGTGTTCCAGCAATTCAATCTGTACGCCCATCTCAGCGCCGCTCAGAACATCAGTCTGGCGCTTGAAAAAGTGCACGGCTGGACGCCGCCGCAGGCTCAGGTGCGCGCACTGGCCTTGCTCGAACAAGTCGGCATGGCAGAAAAAGCACACCATTATCCGGCGGAGCTTTCCGGTGGTCAGCAGCAGCGCGTGGCCATTGCGCGCGCCCTGGCATCATCACCTCAAATTATCCTGTTTGATGAGCCGACATCCGCGCTCGATCCCGAGATGATCGGCGAGGTATTGCAGGTCATGAAATCCCTCGCCCACAGCGGGATCACCATGATTGTGGTGACGCATGAGATGCAGTTCGCGCGTGAAATTGCCGATCGGGTGGTGTTTATTGACGGCGGCGAGATCCTCGAAACCGCCCCACCGGCGCAATTTTTCCAGCATCCGGAACATCCTCGCACCCGCCGTTTCCTGCAAAAAGTGTTAAACCCCCTTCATCAGGAGCAGCCGTAATGCCCGCTCTCGACTGGCAAGGTGTGTTGACCGGACAACCTGTGCAGTGGATTTTATCCGGCTTCCTGACCACGCTGTGGGTGACGCTGGCGGGAATGGTCATCGCCAGCGGCCTGGCGATTCTGTTTCTGCTGTTGCGCACGGCGGGCGGTAAAACGGGCAAAGCCGTCGTTTCCGTCTGGGTTTCGCTGTTCCGCAATACGCCGTTACTGGTGCAACTTCTGTTCTGGTATTTTGCGGCGTGGAACTGGCTACCGTTTACGCTTCGCGATTACATCAATGGCGAACACACCTGGTCGATTTTGCCAGGCGACGTCTGGTGGTTCACGCCTGAGTTTTTATGTTCCGCCTGGGGGCTTGGCGTGTTCACCTCTGCGTTTCTGGTTGAAGAGATTGAATCCGGATTACAGGCCGTCTCGCGCGGGCAGCGGCAGGCAGCGCTGGCGCAAGGGTTTTCCTCATGGCAGCTCTTCCGCTTTATCTTGCTCCCACAAGGTGTGGCACATGCGTGGCAGCCGGTTGTTGGCCAGTACCTGAACTTAATGAAACTCTCCTCGCTTGCCAGCGGCATTGGCTTTGCCGAGCTGACCTATCAGGTACGGCAAATTGAAAGTTATAACGCGCATGCGCTGGAAGCCTTTACCGTCGGTACGGTGCTTTACCTGCTGACCGGCGTATTGATGGGTCTGCTGCTGGGCAAACTCGGCCCCTCTCCCGCAAAACGTATTCAGCGCGCACAAAAAATCACGATTGCCACAGGGAGTGAAAACGCATGATCGCCGGACTGGCTGCGATAACCGATAACCTGGATTACTTGCTGTGGGGGCGTCTGTCTGCAGGCCAGCCCGGCGGCGTGCTGCTGACGTTGCTGATGGCGTTGGGCGCAGCGGTTCTGGCTCTGCCTGCGGGTATTGTCCTGGCGAGCCTCGCCTGGCGTTTTCCAGGCATGGTGCGCAAGGTGCTTTATGTATGGGCAGAAGTGATTCGCGGTATTCCGCTTATTTTTGTGATTTTCTGGATGTGGTATTTGCTGCCGCTGTTAACCGGTGGGGATTTACCCGGTGCCGTCACCGTGACCCTTGCGCTGGCATGGTTTACCGCGGCGGCGGTGATGCACTCGGTGTTAGCGGGTCTTCGCGCACTGCCGACCGGGCAGTACGAAGCGGCGTTGACGCAGGGTTTTGGCACGCAGCAAACGCTGTGGCTGATCTTGCTCCCGCAGGTCTTACGCACCATTTTGCCGTCGCTTTTGGGGATATTTATCAGTCTGCTAAAGGACACGTCGCTGGCGTTTATTGTGAACGTTCCAGAGCTAACGACCGTGGCCGGACAGGTCAATAACCGGGTGCAGATTTACCCGGCAGCGATCTTTATCTTCACCGGCGTGGTGTATTACCTGCTTTGCTGCGCCCTGGAGCAGATAGCAAAACGCTGGCGGGTGACCCGGCCAGCGCTTTGAGGACGTGCCTGATTAGAATGCGTAACGCACTTTCATACTCACGCTCTGGCTGGTATCCGGCGTGAAATCGTACCCACCGTAAGCCAGCGCGTTCCAGCTTACTACGCGGGCATCGTGGCGAATCTCGCTGGAAGTGTCATTCACGTCTGTGCGGCTCATACCGAGCGCCAGGCCGAGTCGCGTCTGGTCGATGATCAATCCGTCAGCCCCGATCGCAATCCCGCGCGTGTCTGCGTTATAGCCGGTGTAATCCCCGCGGATCGACTGGTTATCCCAGCGGCCAACCGGGCGGAGCCAGAGATATTTTTCCGGGTTGAACTCGCTGTTGTAGCCTTGTCCACGCACGGATTCCTGACGATCGCCCACAATGTTGCCAAATGCGCGCAGATTGTTCAGCTCAATATACGGCATGCTGCCATCCATCAGCGGCGCGAGCTGCGCCACATTTTTATGCACCTGTGCCGCAGTGCTGGACGACGTGACCGCACAAATCGTGCTGGCGAGCGCACCGTTTTACGCCGCGGTTAAGAAACAGATTGGTATTACTGTTATCAGCAAACACCACGCCCGCGCTATTACCGACAATAAAACCGCTGTTAATAATGCTGCCAACCTGCGCGGTGTCGCTCAGATAAAGATCGCGCAAAACATAAAAAAAGCCAAAGTCGTGAATACGACTCAAGTATTAGATAATTTTTGGATTTCACAGTGCTGTCGATTAAAACATTTTTGATTTGATGAATAATGACTCGCACATTTTATTTAAATGTAAACACCATGCGCGCTTCATTTTTAACGTTGATTTTCAGACGTGATATCTGAAAATAAATAACCCTGGGTATTATTATTGCAAACCAGAAACGCTGCCGGGATTATCCCGCCAGCGATTTGATGACGGTTTCCATCGCCTGCGTGGTTAACTCGCTGCGCTTAATGCGCTGGTTTGCCAGCGAAGTGCGCAATACGCCTGCAATAACAATGTGTTTTGGCTCCTGGCCTAAATCGCGCATTTCAAGAACCACTTTACCGACAACCCGGCACATCTCCTGATACAGCGCTTCGTCTTTGGTGATATTGCCCATTTTGCTCACTCCATTGGCCTTTTCGCCTAGCTTAAAGGATTCGCTGAATCTATACAAAGAAAAAGCCCGGCAGAATGTGCCGGGCTTTAATAAAAAATAAATGTTTAATGGTTTACAGGAATAACCGCGCCTTTATATTTGGTGCGGATCCAATCCTGAATTTCTTTTGAATGCAGTACGTTCACCAGCGCCACGATATCTTTCTTCTTCTCATCGCCACGATGGACAGTAATGATGTTGGCGTACGGGTTATTTTCTCCGCTCTCTACGGCGATAGGATCGTGAACCGGGTCCAGACCCGCGTCGATGGCATAGTTGGCGTTAATCACTACCGCGTCGCCTTCGTCATTGTTATACATCTGCGGCAGCAGAGCAGCTTCGACGTTCGGGGTGAATTTCAGTTTTTTCGGGTTTTCAACGATATCGCTGATGCGCGCCGTCACTTTATCGATGCCCGGCTTCAGCTTGATAACGCCTTCTTTCTCGAAGATGGAAAGAATACGGCCTTCTTCTGACACCGCATCACGCATGATGATTTTGCCGCCTTCCGGCAGGTCTTTCAGCGACTTGTATTTTTTCGAGTAAATGCCGATTGGCTCGATGTGGATCGCGCCTGCGCTGACGAAATCGTAATCTTTATCGCCTGCATGATCTTTCAGCACGCTGTTCAGATAAGGAATGTGCTGGAAATAGTTCGCGTCGATGTCACGGCCCGCTAGCGCGGTGTTCGGCAGGATATAGTCCTGGAACGGTTTGATTTCCAGATCGATACCCTGTTTTGCCAGAATCGGTTTGGCCTGCTCCAGAATTTCGGCGTGTGGCGTGTTGGATGCCCCCACGGTCAAGGTGTCCGCCCAGGACGCAAAGCTCAGGGCGCTCAGGGTTGCAGCGGCAATCAGTGTCAGTGTTTTTTTCATGATGTCGGTTCCTGTGTGTTTTTAGTATGTGTGTTTTCAGCGTTTATCGAGCAAAGAAGTCATGACATCGCCGCAATACTGGATAATGAAAACGATGATTAAAATGGTCACCGTTGCCACTAGCGTGACGTCACCGTGGTTGCGCTGGAATCCTTCCAGATAAGCCAGATTTCCCAAACCGCCAGCCCCAATCACCCCGGCCATGGCGCTGTAGCTCACCAGGGCAATCAGCGTCACCGTGATGCCTGATACCAGCGCAGGGGATGATTCCGGCAATAAAACCCGAAAAATTAAGGTACTCAGGCGTGCGCCCATCGAACGCGTCGCTTCGATAACCCCTTTGTCCACTTCACGCAGGGCGATCTCGACCAAACGCGCATAGAATGGGGCCGCGCCGACAATCAGTGCAGGCAGTGCGGCGTTCGCGCCAAGAATGGTGCCGACAATCGTTTTGGTGAAGGGAATCAACAAAACGATCAGGATGATGAACGGGATGGAGCGGAATACGTTCACCACAATCGAAATCACGCTATACAGAGTACGGTTCTGAAACAACCCGCCGCGCGCGGTTAAGAACAGTGCCAGACCCAGCGCAATGCCGAGCACAAAGGTTGCTACCCCAGACAGCGCGGTCATGTACAACGTTTCGAGCGTCGCCGCCCAGAGTTGATCCCATTTCAGATGCGGGAAAAGTGTCTCAGCCATGCTTAATTACCTCACCGTCAATATCGCTGTGCTTCAGGTCGGCGAGGATATTGTTCAATTGTTCTTCTGTCGCCACCACGTGTAGCCAGAGCTGGCCAAACACACCGTGGGCGGTTTGCGTCATTTTGCCGTGCAGGATGTTAAACGGCAGGCCGTAACGCAGCGTTAGCTCACCGACAATCGGCTTGTGCGTGCTATGTCCGGTAAACGTCAGCTTGATAACGGTACCTTCAAGTTCATTTGCCAGTTCCGGGTTGAACGCGTCCTCCTCGTGATACTGACTCACCTGACGCACGAACTGCTGGGTAATCGGTTTTTGCGGATGTGTGAAGACGCTCAGGACGTCGCCCTCTTCCACCACCTGACCGTTTTCCATCACCGCCACGCGGTCGCAGATTTTGCGCACAACGTGCATTTCATGCGTAATCAGCACGATCGTCAGCTTGAAGCGACGGTTAATATCGAGCAGCAGGTCAAGGATCTGATCGGTTGTCTGCGGGTCGAGCGCCGAGGTTGCCTCATCGCAAAGCAAAACATCCGGGTTATTGGCCAGCGCACGGGCAATGCCGACGCGCTGCTTTTGCCCACCGCTCAACTGGGACGGATAGGCATTTTCACGACCCGTCAGGCCCACCAGTTCCACCAGTTCCGCTACGCGCGCCGTAATTTTGTTTTTCGGTACGCCCGCGATTTGCATGGAAAAAGCAATGTTCTCGCTGACGGTTCGCGACCACAGCAGGTTAAAGTGCTGGAACACCATGCTGATTTTCAGACGCGCCTGGCGCAATGCTTCGCCCTTCGCAGATGAGATGTCATGGCCGTTAATGGTCACGTTGCCAGACGTCGGTTTTTCCAGGCCGTTCAGCAGGCGAATCAGCGTACTTTTTCCGGCACCGCTATAGCCAATAATTCCGTAAATCTGTCCCTGCTCAACCGTCAAATTGACGTTATCAACAGCGGTGAGCGACACTTTCCCGTTGTCAAAAACCTTCGAAATATTCCTGAGAACAATCATTATTTTACTTATCCGTTACGCATATAGCGGTTTAGCAGTATGGATGTCCAAACGATAATAATCTGACGTTATCATGTTTTAAATGAACAAAATAGTCTTTCTTATAACCTACGGAAATATGTAGCGTGGCAACCAGGCGCAGAGGGAATAGCTTATTTTCAGCAATGATTATCTGCCAGATGCATATATGACGGCGTAGCTGACGTAAAAGAGCGCATTTTTGCAGCATTTTGCCCTTAGATAGACATCCTCCCATCCAGACCACTTGACGGCTTGCAGTCCTTACCGCCGAAAACGTCATTTATATTACTTTCCGTTCTAAAAGGCAGTGAAAGGTTCTTTATTGAGAAAATTTCATAGTCCTATCATCCTGCCATGTTCCCTTTCAGGAAAAGACCATGGCGATTTATCACTCCGTTACCGAACTGATTGGCCGCACGCCGATGATTCAGTTGCATAAGCTGAATACCGGTATGTGCTCGCTCTTTTTGAAACTTGAAAACCAGAATCCAGGCGGCTCTATCAAAGACCGCGTGGCGCTGTCGATGATTACCGAAGCCGAGCGCAAGGGGCTGCTCGCACCGGGCGGTATCATTATTGAAGCCACCGCCGGAAATACCGGACTCGGGCTGGCGCTGATTGCCGCGCAAAAAGGATATGCCTTGATTCTGGTGGTGCCCGACAAAATGAGCCGCGAAAAAATCTTCCATCTGCGGGCGCTGGGTGCGCAGGTTGTCCTGACGCGGTCTGATGTGAATAAAGGTCATCCCGCCTATTACCAGGATTACGCCCAACGGCTGGCAGATGAGACGCCTGGCGCCTTTTATATTGACCAGTTCAATAACGAGGCAAATCCGCTGGCCCATCGCACGTCCACCGCGCCGGAGCTGTTTGAACAGCTTGACGGCAAAATCGACGCCATTGTCGTTGGCGTGGGATCGGGTGGAACGCTGGGCGGATTGCAGACGTGGTTTGCCGAACACTCGCCACACACTGAATTTGTCCTCGCCGATCCGGCCGGTTCGGTGCTGGCCGATCAGGTGGAATCGGGTCGTTATCAGGAGGCGGGTTCGTGGCTGGTGGAAGGCATCGGCGAAGATTTTATTCCGCCGCTGGCTCACATCGAAGGGGTGCAACAGGCGTATCGCGTAACCGACCGGGAAGCCTTTGCCACCGCGCGCGAACTGCTCAAAACCGAAGGTATTCTGGCCGGTTCGTCGAGCGGCACGCTGCTGGCGGCCGCGCTGCGCTATTGCCAGGCGCAAACCACGCCCAAACGGGTGGTGACGTTTGCCTGCGACAGCGGCAACAAATACCTCTCGAAAATGTTTAATGACGACTGGATGCGCCAGCAAGGGCTGATCGCGCGCCCACAATCGGGCGATCTGTCTGACTATATTGCCCTGCGTCATGACGAAGGTGCCACCGTGACCGCCGCGCCGGATGACACGCTCGCCACCGTGCTGGCGCGAATGCGCCTGTATGACATTTCACAGCTGCCGGTACTGGAGAACGGCAAGGTCGTCGGTATCGTCGACGAATGGGATCTGGTCAGCCATATCGCGGGCGACGCAGCGCGTTTCGCCCTGCCCGTCACGCAAGCCATGACCCGCCACGTTGAAGTGCTGGATAAACATGCGCCTGAGAGCGAGCTGAAACCGATTTTCGATCGCGGCCTGGTGGCAGTCATTCATGACAGCGACCGTTTTCTCGGCCTGATTACGCGCAGCGATGTCCTCACCGTCTGGCGCAACCGTCTACAACAATAAGGAGAACACCATGAAAACACTGGCCACGTTAAGCGTCCACAGCGGCGAGTTTCACGATCAGCACGGCGCGGTGATGCCGCCGATTTATGCCACTTCGACGTTTGCGCAACCCTCGCCCGGCGAGCACACCGGATACGAATATTCCCGCAGCGGAAATCCGACTCGTCATGCGCTGGAAACCGCCATCGCTGAACTGGAGAGCGGTACACGCGGATTTGCGTTTGCATCAGGACTGGCGGCCATCGCCACCGTGCTGGAACTGCTGGATAAAGACAGCCATATCGTCGCGATTGACGATGTGTACGGTGGAACGTATCGCCTGATCGAAAATGTGCGCAAACGCAGTACAGGCTTACAGGTTAGCTGGGTGAAGCCCGGCGATCTTGCCGCGCTGGACGCGGCCATCCGCCCCGAGACCAAAATGATTTGGGTGGAAACGCCGACCAACCCCCTGCTGAAACTGGCCGACCTAGCGGGGATCGCCGCTATCGCCCGTCGCCATAACATTATTAGCGTCGCGGATAACACCTTTGCATCACCGGTTATTCATCGTCCGCTGGAGTTTGGTTTTGATATCGTGGTGCATTCCGCGACGAAATACCTCAACGGCCACTCGGACGTAGTCGCAGGGCTGGCGGTGGTCGGCAGTGATAGCGCTCTGGCAGAAAAGCTGGGCTATTTGCAAAACGCGATTGGCGGCGTCCTCGATCCATTCAGCAGTTTTCTGACCTTACGCGGGATTCGTACTCTTGCGTTGCGCGTGGAAAAGCACAGTGCGAATGCGCTGGCGATTGCGCAACGACTGGAGCAGCATCCACAAATTGAAAAAGTCTGGTTCCCGTGGCTGGAATCTCATCCCCATTATCAGTTGGCCCGCACCCAGATGGCACTGCCCGGCGGGATGATTTCGGTGGTGGTGAAAGGCGATGCGCAACGGGCAACGGACATTATCCGTAAGCTGAAGCTGTTTACGCTGGCCGAAAGCCTGGGCGGTGTAGAAAGCCTTGTTAGCCAGCCTTACAGCATGACGCACGCGTCCATTCCCCTCGAACAGCGGCTGGCAAACGGTATTGTTCCGCAACTGATTCGCCTGTCTGTCGGAATAGAGGATGCGAGCGACCTGATTGCCGACCTGGAGCAGGCGCTGACAATTTAAGCATTTCGCGGCAGAGTGCTAATCTGCCGCAACAACCTGCTCTTGCACCTTAACGCGTTGATAACAATCTTATGTGAATCTGCACAGATTATTTTTGAAACGCCGTTTCCATTTTCCTTTTGTCTGAAAATCAGCGTATAATGCGCGCCTAATCCCTGGTGAATGGTTTCAGCCCTTGGAATACAAAAAACAACGTAAAATTTCTCCTCTCCTTCGTTGGGCTGATACTCAGGCACACTTTCTTCTGCACGCTCATTTGATGTCACCTATCCTTAGTGCGTGCCATTTAAAATTTCGCAACACAGGTTTGACTCCGCGGCAGTGCGCCCCCGGAGCGAGATTCCCATATCCTTCCCAACTTAAAAGACTAAGACTGTCATGAAAAAGACGAAAATTGTTTGCACCATCGGCCCGAAAACCGAATCTGAAGAGATGCTGAGCAAAATGCTGGACGCCGGCATGAACGTAATGCGTCTGAACTTCTCTCACGGCGACTATGCTGAACACGGTCAGCGTATTCAGAACTTGCGCAACGTGATGAGCAAGTCTGGTAAAAAAGCAGCCATCCTGCTGGATACCAAAGGCCCAGAAATCCGCACCATCAAACTGGAAGGCGGTAATGACGTCTCCCTGAAAGCCGGTCAGACCTTCACTTTCACCACGGATAAAACCGTTGTGGGTAACAGCGACATCGTGGCTGTGACTTATGAAGGCTTCACCAGCGATCTGTCTGTTGGCAACACCGTACTGGTAGACGATGGTCTGATCGGTATGGAAGTTACCGCGATCGAAGGCAAAAACGTTGTTTGTAAAGTGCTGAACAACGGCGACCTGGGCGAGAACAAAGGCGTTAACCTGCCAGGCGTTTCTATCGCTCTGCCAGCGCTGGCTGAAAAAGACAAACAGGACCTGATCTTTGGTTGCGAACAAGGCGTTGACTTTGTTGCGGCTTCTTTCATCCGTAAGCGTTCTGACGTTGTTGAAATCCGTGAACACCTGAAAGCGCACGGTGGCGAGAACATCCAGATTATCTCCAAGATTGAAAACCAGGAAGGCCTGAACAACTTCGACGAAATCCTCGAAGCGTCAGATGGCATCATGGTTGCGCGTGGCGACCTGGGCGTTGAGATCCCGGTTGAAGAAGTTATCTTCGCGCAGAAGATGATGATCGAAAAATGTGTTCGTGCGCGTAAAGTGGTGATCACCGCGACACAGATGCTTGATTCTATGATCAAAAACCCGCGTCCTACCCGTGCTGAAGCCGGCGATGTCGCGAACGCCATCATCGATGGTACCGACGCAGTAATGCTGTCTGGTGAATCCGCGAAGGGTAAATACCCGCTGGAAGCTGTGACCATCATGGCAACCATCTGCGAGCGTACTGACCGCGTGATGACCAGCCGTCTGGACAGCAACAACGACAGCCGTAAGATGCGCATCACCGAAGCCGTTTGCCGTGGTGCTGTAGAAACTGCTGAAAAACTGGACGCGCCACTGATCGTTGTGGCGACCCAGGGCGGTAAATCTGCGAAAGCCGTGCGTAAATACTTCCCAAGCGCGACCATCCTGGCGCTGACCACCAACGAAACCACTGCGCGTCAGCTGGTTCTGAGCAAAGGCGTGATTCCGCACCTGGTAAAAGAGATCGCGTCTACCGACGATTTCTACCGTCTGGGTAAAGAAGTTGCTCTGCAGTTGGTTGATCGTGGTCTGGCACGTAAAGGCGACGTTGTTGTGATGGTTTCTGGTGCACTGGTTCCAAGTGGCACCACCAATACGGCATCTGTTCACGTGCTGTAATCATTAACAAACGAATTGTTTTCGCAAAAAGCGCCCCTCGGGGCGCTTTTTTATTTGTGGCAATAACATAATTATTTAAAAAGCAAATCGGGTTTTTCTATTTAAGAGCGATTTATCTAAGATGAATCCGATGAAAATTCTCTTTTTTTACATAGCTTTTTTAAAGAATTGCCCAGATTCGTTGCTTCTTTGAGCGAACGATCAAAAATAGGTGTATTCCCATCAAAAAAATATTCTCAACCTAAAAAACTTTGTGTAATACTTGTAACGCTACATGGAGATTAACTCAATCTAGAGGGTATTAATAATGAATCGTACTAAACTGGTACTGGGCGCGGTAATCCTGGCTTCTACTATGCTGGCTGGTTGTTCTAGCAATGCTAAAATCGACCAACTGTCTTCTGACGTTCAGACTCTGAACGCTAAAGTTGACCAGCTGAGCAACGACGTGAACGCAATGCGTTCTGACGTTCAGGCTGCTAAAGACGACGCAGCACGCGCTAACCAGCGTCTGGACAACCAGGCTACTAAATACCGTAAGTAATAGTACCTGTTAATAAAATGGCGCACATTGTGCGCCATTTTTTTTGCCTGTTATCCGCGAACACCTACTGCATCACCACGTCCTGCTCGCCTTCAGTGACTGCCGCTGAAACACGATTGTTCTGCACCGACAACACCGCACTGTTCGCAGAAGGGCCATTACCGGCCGATACCGCGACCGGGATCCCCGCGCGACGCGTTAACGCTTTGTCGATCAGCGCCTTGTCATTCCCTTCCTGAGAAGCAAACGATGCAAAGTCCGCGTTGTGGATGATTGGCGTGGTTTGCGGGTTCTCGCCCTCTACCTGAGCCAGAGGACGGTGCACCTCAATGTAATGTCTGCCATCCGGTTCTACCGAGAACTTCACGGGTTCATTGATGATCTGCACGCGCGTCCCCACGCGAGCCTGCGCAAACAGCGCTTTAATATCAGGCGCGTTCATTCGCATACACCCAGAACTGACACGCAGCCCGACGCTATCCGGCGCACTGGTGCCGTGGATAAGATATTCCCCATTACCTATCCCCAGACGCAACGCAAAGCGCCCTAACGGGTTATTAGGCCCTGCCGGTACTACCGGCGGCAATTTGATGCCCTGAGCCAGTGAGCGCGCTCTGATGCCCGCTGTAGGCGTCCACGTAGGATTAGGGATCTTCTGGCTAACACGCGTGGTGCTGACCGGCGTCTCCAGCCCTAATTGCCCTATTCCTAGCGGATAGACCTGGACGATATTTTCACCCGGTGGGAAATAATAGAGCCGCAGTTCCGCCAGGTTCACCACAATGCCCTCGCGTGGCGTATCGGGCAGCAGCATTTGCGATGGGATAGTAATCACCGTCCCCGGCGCTGGATAAACTGGCGCAATCGTATTATTGGTTTCGAGGATCAGCTGCGCCGCCGTATTAAATCGTCGGGCAATGGCCTGCAAGTTTTTGTCCCCTTCCTGGATGGAATAGGTTTGATTTTGTCCAATAAGACGGCTTCCCGCTGGCGGCAATGGGTAATCCATCGCGCTGACAGAATGAAGGCCACCGAAAGAGCTAATCAGTAAAAGAGTAATAAGAGATGCGCGCTTCATGCTGAGATTCCTTATTCACTGACAGGACGCCAGAAAGCTGAAAAACCCGCGAGATGGGAACCACCTCGCGAAACATGAATGAATGCTGTTTTGTTAGTTTAGCTAATGTTGGCGGCTTTGGAGCGGATTGCGCGGATCATCGCTTCCAGCCCCTGTGAACGGGAGGGGGTTAAATGCTGGGTCAGGGCCATTTGTTCGAACCACGGGCGAATATCGAAGGCGACAATATCCTGCGCGGACATCTGGTGATACAGAATGAAAACGACGGCCACCAGCCCTTTGACAATCGCCGCATCGCTATCGCCCTGCAGTTCGATCACGCCATCGTCGTTCTGGCGCATCACAATCCATACCTGGCTCTGGCAGCCCTGAATAATATTCTCCGGGTTATGCGCCTCTTCGCTGAGAACCGGCAGTCGCTGGCCCAGCTCAATAATGTACAGGTACTTTTCTTCCCAGTTGGCGCAACGGGTAAAGTTACGCAACAGCTTATCTCTGTCCGGCAACGCGGCCATGTCTTGCCTCTCTCTTATCCCAGGAGATGATGGATGCGTTTGAGCCCCGTCACCAGCCTGTCGACCTCTTCCGTCGTGTTATACATCACCAGCGACGCGCGGCACATTGCCGGGACCTGGTAAAATGCCATCAGCGGCATTGCGCAGTGGTGACCCGTTCGTACCGCCACGCCATAATTATCAAGGAAACTGCCCACGTCGTAAGCATGATGTTTGCCCAGATTAAAGGCAATAACGCCTTTACGCGCGTCAGGGCCGTACAGCGTGAGATCCGGGACGCTGACCAGTTCCGCCAGCGCATAGCGCATCAGCGACGCTTCATACTCGGCGATAGCATCCAATCCGAGTGTGGAAACGTAGTCGATTGCCGCACCCAGCCCGATGATCCCGCCCGTATTCGGTGTACCCGCTTCAAAGCGCCACGGGGCTTTGGCGTAGGTCGTGCCTTGCGTCAGGCAGACGGTCGCAATCATCGATCCGCCCCCTTCCCACGGCGGCATCGCCTGCAAAATATCGTCTTTCACATACAGCACACCGATTCCGGTTGGGCCATACAGCTTGTGACCGGAAAACACGTAAAAATCACAGTCCAGCGCCTGCACGTCAATAGTGTGATGCATAACGGCCTGTGCGCCATCCACCAGCACTTTTGCGCCAGCCTGATGCGCTTTCGCAATGATTTCTGCGACCGGATTCGCGGTGCCAAGAACGTTAGATATCTGCGTCATTGCCACCAGTCGCGTACGCGCGTCAAGCAACGCGTCGAGCTGTTCCAGCTGCAACGTGCCGTCCACGTTAAGTGGGATGACGCGCAGCTGTGCGCCTGAGCGCTCACAGAGCATCTGCCACGGCACGATATTGGCGTGGTGCTCCATCTGGGTGATCACGATATTATCGCCCGCATGCACCTGCGCATTGCCCCAGCTATTGGCGACCAGATTGATCCCCTCGGTTGTGCCGCGCACAAACACCAGCTCTTCCGGTGAACGAGCGTTCAGGAATGCCGCTACCTGCGTGCGGACATTTTCCATGCGCTGAGTGGCTTCTGCGCTCAGGGTATGGATCCCGCGATGCACGGCCGCATAGCCGTGGCGGTAAAATTCCATCTCGGCGTCAATCACCTGATTCGGCTTTTGCGCGCTGGCGGCGCTGTCGAGATAGGCAAGCGGCAAACCGTTGACTTCACGGGTCAGGACAGGGAAATCCGCCCGCACTTTCTCTACCGGGAAACTCATGCTTTGCCTCCAGGCAGACGCTGACCAATACGCGCCAACACCTGCTGTTTGAGTTCTTCATCGCCGAGCGCTTCCGTCAGCTCCGCGGCAAACGCGTAGATGATCATTTTCTGCGCGGCCTGTTTATCGATCCCACGTGAACGGAGATAGAACATCTGTTCGTCGTCAATACGACCGACCGTCGCGCCATGGCTGCACTTCACGTCATCGGCGTAAATTTCCAGCTGCGGCTTGGTATCCACCTCAGATAAACGCCCCAGCAGCAAATTGTTGTTGGTCATCTGCCCGTCAGTTTTGATGGCGTGTTGCGCAACGTTGATCATGCCGTTAAACACCGCACGGCCTTTGTCGTTGACGATAATTTTGTGCATCTGACGGCTGTTGCAGTAGCCCTTGTTGTGCTCAACCCAGGTGCGCGTATCGCACACTTCAGATTTCACTGGCATCGCCAGGCTGTTAATGCGCAGCGTCGTGTTTTCGCCGTTCAGTTGGGTGCTGGTGTTATGACGCAGCACCGCCCCGCCGAGCAGGAAGCTGTGGCTAAACGCCGCCGCATCGGCCGCCATAAATAGATCATTATGGGCAAAGTGATGACACGCCGGGTTCTCAAACGCCAGCTTGATGTGATGCAGATGCGCATTCGCCGCCACGTTCATCGTCACTCGCGCACCGGTGAAATGTGCGGTTTCATTAAGACTGACGTAATGCTCAATAACCGTCGCGTCGGCCCCTTCGGCCAATTCAACGTGGTGACGGTAATGCGCGGTGTTGACCTCGTCGCCCTCAAGCCCTTGCGTGATATGCAGTAGAAGCAACGGTTTTGCCGGACGCTGATTACGCTTGATGCGAATGTGCGTCACGCTCGGAGAAAGGCTTTCGGTCAGATGCAGGAACACGTCTGGCTGCACGGGTGCGGGCAAGGCCTGACGATTATCGTTGATCTCGACATCAAAACCGCTGCCTTCGGTGTTATCGCTGAGCGCCGGGTTAAAGCACCCGTCAACAAACACCAGGCGAACGGCGTCAATGTTCAACGCCAGCGCATCGCGCTGAGCCGGGCTGACATCCGCCAGCCGCGTGACAAACTGGCTGTTCAGCAAGCCGTCCAGCGGAGTGTACTTCCAGTTCTCGTGCTTACGCGTGGGCAGGCCCAGGCGCAGCATGTGCTGCAGATGCTGCTGCGCGTATTCCGAACGCGTTTCGCCCTGCGCTTCGAACAGGCGATGCCACTGTTGCAGCGCGTTACTGCTGTTCGGTAAGCCAGCCATAGCCCTGCTCCTCCAGTTGTTTGACCAGCGTAAAATCACCCGATTTCACAATACGGCCCTGGTACAGCACGTGGACGTGATCCGGTTTGATATAGTCCAGAATGCGCTGGTAGTGGGTGACGATAATGAACGAACGTTTGCCGTCACGCAGGGAATTCACGCCGTCAGCGACAATTTTTAGCGCATCAATGTCCAGCCCGGAGTCGGTTTCATCCAGAATGCACAGCTCAGGTTCAAGCACTGCCATCTGCAGGATATCATTACGCTTTTTCTCACCGCCGGAGAAACCGACGTTCACCGAGCGGGTGAGCAAATCTTCCGGCATTTTCAGCAGTTTGATCTTCTCTTCCATCAGATCCTGAAAATCAAAACGATCCAGTTCTTCTTCGCCGCGGTATTTTCGCACCGCATTCAGAGAGGTTTGCAGGAAGAACTGGTTGCTGACACCTGGGATTTCAACCGGGTACTGGAAAGCCATAAAAATGCCTTCACCCGCGCGGTCTTCCGGTGACAACTCCAGCAAGTCTTTGCCTTTGAATTCAACCGTTCCGCCGACGACTTCATAGTCTTCACGTCCGGCCAGCGTGGCCGAGAGCGTGCTTTTACCGGAACCATTCGGGCCCATAATGGCATGCACTTCTCCTGGGCGAACCTCAATGTTTAGCCCGCGCAGGATCGCTTTATCTTCCACACTGACCTGTAAATCTTTAATGCTTAACATGTGCTTTCCTTAATCCTTAACCGACGCTGTGTTCGAGGCTGATTGCCAACAGTTTTTGTGCTTCCACGGCGAACTCCAGCGGCAGTTCAGAGAACACGTCCTTACAGAAGCCGTTCACAATCATCGAAATGGCGTCTTCTTCGCTGATCCCACGTTGCAGGCAGTAGAACAGCTGATCTTCCCCGATGCGCGAGGTGGTGGCTTCATGTTCAAGCTGAGCCGTATTGTTCCGGCATTCCACATACGGGAAGGTGTGTGCGCCGCAGTCAGTGCCAATCAGCATCGAGTCGCACTGGGTAAAGTTGCGTGCGTTGGTGGCCGTCGGCATGATTTTCACCAGGCCGCGATAGCTGTTCTGGCTGTGCCCGGCGGAGATCCCTTTCGAGATGATCGTCGATTTGGTGTTTTTGCCGATGTGAATCATCTTGGTGCCGGTGTCGGCTTGCTGATGTCCGCTGGTCAGCGCCACGGAGTAGAACTCGCCGATGGAGTTATCGCCGCGCAAAATGCAGCTCGGGTATTTCCAGGTAATGGCTGAGCCAGTTTCCGATTGCGTCCAGGACATCTTGCTGTTTTCACCTTCGCACAGCGCGCGTTTGGTGACGAAATTCAAAATACCGCCAGTATTGCCATCGCCAGGGAACCAGTTTTGCACGGTGGAATATTTCACTTCCGCATCTTTATGGATGATCACTTCCACGACGGCCGCGTGCAGCTGGTAGCTGTCACGCACGGGCGCAGAACACCCTTCGATGTAACTGACATAACTGCCTTCGTCGGCCACCAGAATGGTGCGTTCGAACTGTCCGGTTTTTTCGGCGTTAATACGGAAATAGGTCGACAACTCCATTGGGCAACGCACGCCTTTCGGGATGTAAATAAACGTCCCATCGGAGGCCACGGCGGCATTAAGCGCGGCAAAGAAATTATCGTTACTCGGCACAACGGTGCCGATGTATTTTTTCACCAGATCCGGGTGATCGTGGATCGCTTCGCCGAATGAACAGAAGATGATGCCCTGCTCCGCCAGCTTGCCGCGATAGGTCGTGGCGACAGACACCGAGTCAAAAATCGCATCGACCGCCACTTCGCGTCCTTCGCGGACCGGCACGCCGAGCTGTTCAAACGCCTCTTCCACCTCTTTACTCAGATAGCTGTTTTCCCCGGTCTGCTGCACAGCGCCGGGCTGCGAGGCACAGGTATCGTCACAGCTCCCGCAGGACGGTGCGGAGTAATAGCTGTAATCCTGATAGTCCAGATGTTTATAGTGCGCCTTCAGCCAGTGCGGCTCTTCCATCTCCAGCCATGCGCGAAATGCGCTCAGGCGAAACTCGAGCATCCACTCAGGTTCGTTACGCTTTGCCGAGATCGCCCGCACGACATCTTCGTTAATGCCTTTTGCGAGCTCATCAGTTTGTAGCTGGGTGAAGAACCCCTCTTTGTAATTGAGGTGCCCGCCGCTCCAGGTGTTAACATCGTCAGTTGCTTCAGTATTACGAGACATAGTACCGCCTATACCCCAAAGCTTTCGCCGCAGCCGCATTCGTTCTGGGCTTTCGGGTTATTAAATTTGAATAACTGGTTTAAGCCTTCGCGCACGAAATCGACTTCTGTTCCGTCGATAAACGGCATGGCCTGGAGGGCGACAAACAGCTTCGCGCCGTCCGTTTCGAATACCAGATCGTCTTTCTCAGGCTCGGTGACCGTACCCAGCACGTAGCCAAAGCCCGCACAGCCAGTCTGTTTCACGCCTAAACGCAAACCCACTATTTCCGGTTTTTTATCGATTAATTCGTGAATCTGCGCCGCCGCTGTTGGCGTCAGCGTCAATCCACGCCAGGCGAAATCAGCAGGGTTAAAGGTTTCTGAATGCAGTTCCATAGGTCCACCTCATCTATTGAGCCACTACTGGCATAACACCATGTTAGTGATAACGATTATCACTTCAACCCCCTGACAGCAGGGGCTTTCGGCTTAATCGCCCTTTTTGGCTACTTTACTTAAGCATAGACCCTGCCGCGTCAGGCAGGAGCGTTGGTTAAAATAATCCAATACATTGATAAATAATGGATTAGCAAAAGCTAATCGGGGCAACGGGTTAACCTACATAAGATGCATAGAAAATGTCTATTTTTAAAATAGGCAGAGCAGAATTTCCAGGAAAATACTGAAACAGGGCGAAAATGGCGCGCTGCGCGAGCGAATTGGCCGTCAGACGCTAGACTTTAGGAGACACCAAAAGGAGATTATCTATGTCATCACATGATTTTGAGAATGAAGCCGATCGCCTGGCGAACAAAGCCTTTAACAAAGCTGACGAACTTGCTGGAGAAGCACAATCCCAGTTTGGCGCTGCGGTTGACTCACCTAAACATCAGCTTAAAGGCGCAGCACGAAAATATGCCGCCAAAGCGTCGGATGTTGCAGATGATGTGTCTGAAAGAGTGCGTGATAATCCGTTGACGGGATTGATGGCCGCAGGTGCCATTGGCCTGATTATTGGCCTGTTGATGGGGCGTAAATAAAACATTCACTCTGGCCCGCAAGGGCCTTTTTTACAATCCTACTTCGTGGAACGACACCGCAAACCCCTGCTCTCTCCAGTGATCCAGCTGCTCCTGCTGACGTGCTGTAGCGGCTTTACCCGTCCAGACAAAAATCTTTTGCCCCGGGAACAGTTCCGGACGTGGGGAATCAATCGGCTCTGCTAACACGTCAATATGCCACCCTTTATGAGAAAGCCGGGCGGCCTCAAGCCACAAGCGTGTGCGGTCTTCACATTCCCAACCGATTAACAGCGCGTCTTTTCCTGACTTTTTACGTGATTCCGCCAGGGAAGCCGCCGCAACCTCAATGAGTACACCGTCTAACAGACTTGCCATGTGGCGAACCGTATTTTGATCGTGGCTCATGCGTTGGCGGACGGGAACAAGAATATTATCGATAAGGGCTTCAACGGAATGTTCGCGACGGAAGTCAGCAAGTTTGGCGCGCAATTTCGCCGGGCTGGCGTAGCGTAAAACCAGCATCATCTCTTCCTGATATGCCGTCCAGCTACTCTCAGTGACCAGTTCCTGCGCACCCAAAAGGGGTTTCACCTTGCCAACCGAAACGCCGCTTTTCATCAGGCGTTTGATTTCTTCGATGCGCAGAATGTCTTCTTCATCGAACTGGCGATGGCCGCCTTCACTGCGCTGGGGCTTCAACAAACCATAGCGACGCTGCCATGCACGCAGGGTTACTGGGTTGATTCCGCATCGTTCGGCGACTTCGCCGATACTGTAATAGGCCATTAGCTCCCTCACGCTCAATACTTCCATACTAAAACTAACTAACCTTATCAGATTGTACAAACGAAATGTATAACTAAGAACCCGGATGACAGCAAGTATTAGTCTTACAAACCCGGATTAGGTTTATGCATTGTTGTACAAACTTTACGACATGTATCGCTTAGCATGAGGGAGATTTACGGCAACGTTAGAAATCGAATTTCTTTTCTGGCCAGGCAATCGGCGGAATGCCTCCCAGTTTCGGACTGGCAAAAAGATGCCCCTGAAACTCGGAAATTCCAGCGGATTCTAGCCACATCCACTCCTCCGCCTTTTCAACACCCACGGCGCAAAATTGAATTTCCAGCGAGGCACAGCATTTGATAATGGCCTGAACAATCGCCTGGCGCGGACCGCTTTTATGCACATCCGCAACCAGCTCGCGATTGATCTTGATACGGTCAGGCTGGAATTGCGCCAATAGCAGCAAGCCCGCAAAACCGGCACCAAAGTGATCGATCGCCACGCTGATCCCGGCGCTCTTAAGCTGTCGGACCGCCCCTTTGAATTCGTTGATCCGCGAAATCACCTCACTTTCGGTGAATTCAATAATGATTTGCTCGGGCACCAGACCATTGGCGGCGATTTCTTTCAGCAAGAAATCGACGGCATTCGGCACATTGACCAGCGTCATCGGCAACAGATTCAGGGATAACGTCTGCCCTTCAAGGCCCAGCGCACTCGCCATCGACAGCGCGACCTGCTTGCTTTTGAGATCCGACTCGTAAATCGCATTCCCGGTCCGCGACTCAAAATAGACGGCCGGTGAACCACCAGACGGCGTACGCAGCAGCGCTTCCCAGGAGACAACCTGTTGCGTCAGCGGGTCAACAATGGGCTGAAACGCAAAGCTACAGTCTGCCCCTTTAGCAATCACCGGGGGCTGGCGCGAAAACGCATCCTCTTCGGGGATAAATTCCCAGGTATCGCCAGGTGGGATTTCGAAATAGTTTTCTTTTTCAGTGGCTTCGACAAAGGTGCGGAAAAACTGTAGCGCACGATCGTTGTACGTAAGCTGATAGCGGGTTGTGCCTTTATTCAGCACCTGCTGAAGCACTTCTTCCCTGTCGTAGCGCCTCAGATCAAAGAGTTCCATGCCGACATGACCAAATCGTCTTGACGGACCGTAGTCATAAAGCAACTCCACCAGATTGTAGTGCCGGGTGTCCTGGCAAATATGCTCGTAGATACGCCTGACGCTTTCTTCCGGCCCTTCGAGCAGCTGGAAAAAGTGCATTCCGTTGAATAATAAAATCCCTGTGACGTCCGAGTGCCGGTTCTTATCGGCGGCTGCCTCGACCATTTTTTCCAGAGATTTAACTGGAACGTTCGCGCAGAGATGACTGCGGTAAATAATGGTTGTGAGCATGATTTTCCAGGGTGTCTTTGAGTGGGTCACACATGCAAATGGTGTGAATATCGCTTGTTATACCATATTAGTTGCTTAACAAATAATTTACAGCTCAAGGATTTAGGTGTTTTTTTGCTCCGTTTTTCCGGCTTGTACAACTTTGTTTTGGCATATACGTTGTACAATATATCCTTTGCATAATCCTGCATTCCTGATAAACGTAACGTATTGATTTATATAAATCATGTTATAAAAAGTGAAGAAATATGAAAAATCTGTACATTTTTAATGTACAGATTTAAGAAAAGTGTATACCTTATTTGTAACGTTACTGATTACTCATTTTTACAGGATCGAAACATGCGCCAGAACGGATATCAACCCGATGCCGCCACTGCCATTGCACAGTACTTTGACAAGGCCGCCCTGCCTACCCAGCAGGAGACGCTCGGACAGGTGGTAGTCGAAATCCTGCGTGACGGGCGTAGCCTGAATCGCAAGACGCTGTGTGCCAAGCTCCTGTGCCGTCTTGAAGATGCATCGGATGTGGAAGAAGAGAAACATTATCAAACACTTATCGGTTTACTGTTTGATCGCTGAAGTTCGCAAAACAATTAACAGATTTCCTGGTTTGTCAGTCAACGGGACGAGGGAGCGCTGAAGGCTAACAAAGACCAGGCGATCAGAGATGCTGTTATGAATAGACGTCGTGTAGACAAAATGGTTGACGAGCTTATTGGTGAAGCCGTTCTTTCGCTGTTGAAAGAGAACGGCCCCATCAATACGCATGCATTAACGCAAAGATTACGGAACATGAAAGTTCATGAAAAGGATCCTGAGCGGCGGGAAGCCATAGCAGAGGTTATTGCGGAAATAAGCGGCAGTGATGTGGCGTTTAAACATTACAAAGCCGTGCAAAACCCAGCGAATCGAGAGGGATCTCAACGGACCAATAAAAACAATGTTGTTCCTTTATTTAGCAACGGAAAGCCTGCTGATCCAAAGAAAATACATTGACTGCCAACCGCCACTTAACCATCACGGTGAGAATAAATGAGACAGAATATTCAGGTTCAGCCCGAATTTACGACAGCAAGCTTCGACAGTGCAGTTGCAGAATATTTTCGTACCGCAGGCGATCGGTTTGCCGATGAGGCTGCAATTTTTTCCGCTGCGGTGCGCGGCGTTCTGGCCAGTGATGGGCATGTCACCAATAAAGGACTCATTTTATGGCTGATTCATGCTCTCGAATCAACCAGCGATGTGGTTCGCGCCGATGTGATTCGCAAAACGCTGGAAATCGTTGTTGGCTATACCATGGATGATATTTAAGGCCCGCACGTCACTCCCTGTTTACGTGTCATCGTCAAATGTGTCGAGCATCATGACGATGACACGCGCTTCTTAGCAACAAACCCATCAATAAACCCTGATATATCAAAGCAATGAATAGATGGCATGGATTCTGCTTATGTCTTGCTTTCGAGAGTGTGTCCTGGTGAACCTCTCTTCATTTCTTAACAGGTCTGTTATTGATGAAAAAAGTCGCAAGCGTCTGCCCTTACTGCGGTGCAGGCTGTAAACTAAATCTCGTTGTCGAAAACAATCGTATTATCCGTGCCGAAGCCGCCGATGGCGTCACCAACCAGGGTACGCTGTGCCTGAAAGGTTTTTACGGCTGGGATTTCCTGAACGATACCCGGCTCCTCACCCCTCGTCTGACCCAACCGATGATCCGCTACAACAAAGGTGATGCCTTTACGCCTGTCACCTGGGAAGAGGCGATTCGTTACACCGCCAGCAAACTGAAAACGATCAAAGAACAATTCGGCCCACGATCCATTATGACCACCGGGTCATCGCGCGGAACGGGTAATGAAACCAACTACGTGATGCAGAAATTTGCTCGCGCCGTACTGAACACCAACAATGTGGATTGCTGCGCGCGCGTATGTCACGGCCCGTCCGTTGCAGGTTTGCAGCAAACGCTCGGTAACGGGGCGATGAGCAACTCCATTAACGATATCGAGAACTCAAAATGCCTGCTGGTGTTTGGCTATAACTGTGCAGATTCTCACCCTATCGTGGCGCGCCGCGTGCTGAAAGCGCGCCAGAACGGCGCGAAAATCATCGTTTGCGATCCGCGTCGTATCGAAACCGCCCGCATCGCCGATCAACATCTACCGCTCAAAAACGGTAGCAATATGGCGCTGGTCAATGCGTTCGGCTACGTGCTACTGGAAGAGGAGTTGTACGACAAAACCTACGTCGCACGCTTTACTGAGGGTCTCGATGCCTATCGTGAGACCGTTAAAGATTATGCTCCTGAAAAGGTTGAGCACCTGACCGGCATTCCCGCGCGGGACGTGCGTCAGGCGATGCGCACCTTTGCAGCGGCACCGTCAGCCACGGTGATGTGGGGCATGGGCGTGACGCAGTTTGGGCAAGCGGTAGATGTGGTAAAAGGGCTTTCCAGCCTGGCGCTGCTGACCGGAAATCTCGGTCGCCCAGCCGTTGGCGTCGGCCCGGTTCGCGGCCAAAATAACGTGCAGGGGGCGTGTGATATGGGCGTGCTGCCCAACATGTTCCCGGGCTATCAGGATGTCACCGATCCCGAAATGCGGCAGAAATTTGCTGACGCGTGGGGAATCGACGCCAACAAAATGGACGATGAGCCAGGCATTCGCATCACCGAAGTCCCGCATCTGGCGCTGGAAGGCAAAGTGAAAGCCTATTACATCATGGGTGAAGATCCGCTACAGACCGAAGCCGATTTGGGTCTGGTGCGCAGCGGGTTCGAGGCACTCGATTTCGTTGTGGTGCAAGATATCTTCATGACCAAAACGGCGGAAGTGGCGGACGTGCTGTTGCCTGCGACGTCCTGGGGAGAGCACGGCGGAGTATTCACCTGCGCCGACCGCGGATTCCAGCGTTTTGGCAAAGCGATCGATGCCACTGGCAACGTCAAACGCGACTGGGAGATCATCAGCCTGCTGGCCAGCGAAATGGGCTATCCGATGCATTACGATTCCAACCAGCAAATCTGGGACGAAATGCGTGAGCTGTGCCCGCTGTTTTACGGCGTCACCTACGCAAAAATGGGCGAGATGGGGCATATTCAGTGGCCGTGCCCGACGCTGGATCACCCGGGTACGCCGTACCTGTACAAAGATAATCAGTTCGATACGCCGAGCGGCAAAGGTCAGCTGTTCGCCGCCCCGTGGCGTGCGCCTGCCGAAGTGCCGGACCCGGATTATCCGCTGGTACTCTGCACCGTGCGTGAAGTCGGCCATTACTCCTGCCGTTCGATGACCGGTAACTGCGCGGCGTTGCAAAGTCTGGCCGATGAGCCGGGGCGCGTGCAGATTCACCCGGCGGATGCCGACGCGTTGGGCATTGCGGATGGACAACTGGTGTGGGTGCGTTCGCGTCGTGGGAAAGTGATTACCCGTGCCAGCGTCAGCGAGCGTATCAACGCCGGTGCGGTCTACATGACCTATCAGTGGTGGATTGGGGCGTGCAATGAACTGACCCAGGATAATCTCGATCCGATTTCCAAAACGCCCGAAACCAAATACTGTGCGGTTAAACTTGAGCCGATCGACGATCAGCGTTGGGCGGAAGATTATGCCGCGTCGGCCTATCAATCGATGAAATCGCGGTTAATCAGTGCGGTAAACGTTTAGCAGAGAATTCACGGGAATGAACAGCAAAGAGGCTCGCCAGTGCGAGCCTCTTTTTTATCGCTTACTCTTTGTGTTGCTCTTTCGCTTCAACTTCGCGATACCAGCGCGGATGGTGTTTTTTCGCCCAACGACGACTCACCTTCCCTTCAATCATCCCCTTGACCGACCCTTTCACCCAGAACGCCATATACATGTGGATCAGGATGGCGTGGATCAAAATAATCGCCGCCGTGGCGTGGATTAACAGACTCCAGCGTACCACCGTCATCGGGAAATAATGGGCAAAATAGGGACGCCATATAATCACGCCCGTCGCCAGCAGCACAAAAATCATGCTCATAATGCTCCAGAACATCATTTTCTGTCCGGCGTTATATTTACCGACGTCCGCCACTATGTGTTCATTGCCTTTCAGCACTTCAACAATCCCTTTGATCCAGGGCAGATCCTGTTTATCCGGGATGTTGTGGTGCACGAAACGTACAAACATAAACATCAATGCGAAGAAAATCAGCACGCCAAAAAACGGGTGCAGAATACGCCCCATTTGCGGTGTGCCGAAGGTCTGAGTGAGCCACTGGAGCGTCGGGAAAAAGAGTGCTATCCCGGAGAGCGAGACCAGGAAGAAGCAGATCACCACCGTCCAGTGACAGGCGCGATCGATAAACTTGGTGCGCAGGATCATTTTGCTCTTACTCATGATCGTTCTCCTCTTCATCGTCGTCCGTCTCTTTGTTGGGCCCCACACCGATATAGTGGTAAATCAGCCCGGCAAACGTAGCGACAAATCCGGCTGCGGAGAGCGGCTTGAGAATGCCTTTCCACAGGTTGACCGGGACGTCGATTTTCGGATCGTTGGGCAGATTGTGATACAGCTCCGGCTGGTCGGCATGGTGCAGAACGTACATTACATGCGTACCGCCGACGCCCTGCGGGTTGTAGATACCCGCATTCGTATAGCCGCGCTTTTTGAGCTGCGCCACGCGCGTCTCCCCCCTCTCCAGCATCTCTTTTTTGCTGCCGAAATGAATCGCGCCTGTCGGACAGGTTTTGACGCACGCCGGCTCCTGGCCGACGCTCACGCGATCCACGCACAGCGTACATTTGTAGACGCGGTTATCGTCAGGATTCAGACGGGGAATGTTGAACGGACACCCGGCGATGCAGTATCCGCACCCGATGCAGTGATCGGACTGAAAATCCACGATCCCGTTGGCGTACTGAATAATCGCTCCGGCAGACGGACAGGCCTTAAGACAGCCAGGGTCCGCGCAGTGCATGCAGCCGTCCTTGCGGATCAGCCACTCCAGCTTGTTGTTTTGCGTGGTTTCGCTAAAACGCATCACCGTCCAGGATTTGGCGCTCAAATCCATTGGGTTGTCGTAGACACCTTCGCACACCCCCACTTCGTCGCGAATATCGTTCCATTCGGAACAGGCGACCTGACAGCCTTTACAGCCGATGCAGGTCGACACATCGATAAGCTTCGCGACTTCGGTTTTGAAGTCCCGCACCTGGGGCGGAGGCGTGAAGACGTTAGTGGCCGAGCGCTTGATAATATCTTGTGATTGCATGGACATACGTGGCCTCCCTTACGCCTTCTCGATGTCGACTAAAAACGCCTTGTACTCCGGCGTCTGCGAGTTGGCGTCCCCCACGGATGGCGTCAACGTATTGGCCAGGAAGCCTTTACGCGTTGCCCCCTCAAAGCCCCAGTGACACGGAATGCCCACGGTGTTGACCTTGCGACCATCAATGGTCAGGGTTTGTAGGCGTTTAGTAACCACCGCTTTTGCTTTGATAAAGCCTCGTTTCGACATCACTTTCACTTCATCCCCGGCAACAATGCCCTTCTCTTGCGCCAGCGCTTCGCCAATTTCGACAAACTGATCCGGCTGTGCAATTGCGTTGAGCCGCGCATGCTTAGTCCAGTGACGGAACAGCTCGGTGATCGAATAGGTAGTGGCGACATACGGGAAATCATCCGCTTTGCCCATATTCGGCAGGTCTTCTTTGAAGATGCGCGCGACGGGGCTAGAGATGACATTCGGATGCAGCGGGTTGGTGCCAATCGGCGATTCAATCGGTTCGTAATGTTCCGGGAACGGGCCGTCGTTCATCTTGTCGATGGAGAACAGGCGCGCCACCCCTTCTGGATTCATGATAAACGGCCCGACGTTGCTACCCGGTGCCGAGGCGTTGTAATCCGCCACGTCCTGACCGGTCCACTTTTTACCGTCCCAGTGCAGCAAGGCACGTTTGGCATCCCAGGGTTTCCCGGCCGCGTCGGCAGAGGCGCGGTTGTACAGAATGCGACGGTTTGCCGGCCACGACCACGCCCAGCCTGGCGTACAGCCCAGCCCGTACGGATCGCTGTTATCGCGGTTCGCCATCTGGTTGCCCTGCTCGGTCCAGCTTCCGCAGTACACCCAGCAGAAGCTGCTGGTGGTGCCGTCATCGCGTAACTGCGCAAAACTGCTGAGCTGCTGGCCTTTTTTCGCCACCAGTTGGCCTTTGTCATCAAACAAATCCACCAGCGCCATGCCGTTGGCTTCGCGGGCAATCTCTTCCGGATGCGGATCGCGCGGATTTTTGTAATCCCAGGACATGTTCAGCACCGGCGCCGGGTTTGCCCCGCCTTCGGCCTGATAGAGTTCGCGCAGGCGCGTAAACAGACGACCAAGGATTTTGCCGTCGTGCATCGCTTCACCCGGTGGCTCAGCAGCCGCCCAATGCCATTGCAGCCAGCGGCCAGAGTTGGCAATCGAGCCGTCTTCTTCCGCAAAACAGGACGATGGCAGGCGGAAGACTTCGGTCTGAATATCTGCCGGATTCACGTCGTTCATCTCACCGTGATGCTGCCAGAAGGTCGACGACTCGGTGACCAGCGGATCGATAACCACCATGTATTTGAGCTTCGAGAGCGCGCGGGACGATTTGTTTTTATCCGGGAACGCCGCCAGCGGGTTAAAGCCCTGAACGATGTAACCGTTGATTTTGCCGTCGAGCATCAGCTTGGCCTGGGTCATTACGTCATACAAACGATCCCATTTCGGCAACCAGTCGTAGCCCCAGTTGTTGTCCGCCGTGGCATGCTCACCCCAGAAGCTTTTCATCATGCTGATAAAAAACTTCGGCGTGTTTTGCCAGTAGTTCACTTCGTTCAGCCCCAGCGATGGCGGCGTGATCTGCGAGATATAGGTCTGGTAATCCGGCTGTTTTTCGGACGGCAGCGGCATGTAACCCGGCAGATTGGTCGAGAGCAACCCCAGATCGGTGTAGCCCTGAATATTGGAGTGACCGCGCAGGGCGTTGACGCCGCCGCCTGCCATGCCGATATTGCCCAGCAGCAGTTGCAACATACCCGCCGCACGTATTATCTGTGCCCCCGCCGAGTGGTGCGTCCAGCCCAGTGCGTACAAGATTGTCGCGGTGCGGTCTGGTACGCTGGTGCTGGCGAGGATCGCGCAAATGCGGTTGAAATCATCAATCGACGTGCCGCACAAGCGGTTCACCATCTCCGGCGTATAGCGATCGACGTGCGCTTTAAGCAGATTCCAGACGCAGCGCGGGTGGCTAAGCGTATCGTCACGCTGCACGTGGCCCTGCTCGTCCAGTTGATAGAACCAGCTCGATTTATCGTACTGACGCTTTTCGGCGTCATAGCCGCTGAACAGACCGTCATCGAACGCATAGTCGTCGCGGATAATCAGGCTGGCGTTAGTGTAGGCGCGGACGTATTCGTGCTGGATGGCGTCATGTGCGATCAAATAGCGAATGGCCCCCAGCAGAAACGCAGTGTCAGACCCGGCACGAATAGGCGCATACAGATCGGCCACCGCCGCGCTGCGGTTAAAGCGCGGATCGACCACTACCACCGTGGCGTCGTTTTTGGTCTGCGCTTCAACAACCCATTTAAAGCCGACCGGATGGGCTTCCGCCGCGTTGCCGCCCATGATCAACACCACGTTGGCATTTTTGATATCAACCCAGTTATTGGTCATCGCCCCGCGACCAAAGGTCGGTGCCAGCGCGGCAACGGTTGGACCGTGGCACAAGCGCGCCTGACAGTCGATCGCCACCATGCCCAGCGCGCGGGCAAATTTTCCGTCGAGAATACCGGTTTCATTGCTGGCCGCCGACGAACAGAGCATGCCCGTGGTCGTCCAGCGGTTGACCGTCAGCCCTTGGGCGTTCTTTTCGATAAAGTTAGCGTCACGATCCGCTTTCATCAGGCGGGCGATGCGCTCAATGGCGTCATCCCATGAAATGCGCTGCCATTTATCAGACCCTGGCGCGCGGTATTCGGGATATAGCAAGCGGGTATCACTGTGAATGTAATCCAGTACCCCTGCCCCTTTCGGGCAAAGCGAGCCACGGCTGACCGGGTGATCCGAGTCGCCTTCGACGTGATAGATACTTTCTTTGACGTTTTTGGCATCGTCTCCGAGGCTATACATGATCATGCCGCAGCCCACTGAGCAGTATGTACAGTTATTACGCGTCTCTTTTGCTTTTAAGAGTTTGTATTGACGTGTTTCCGCGATCGCGGAAAAAGATGATAAAAATCCGAGAGATGCAACAGTTGTTCCTGCCATACCGCCCGCGCAGATCTTAAAGAACTGCCTCCGGCTAAACTCCATGTATCCTCCAGCTTAAAACTTAAGACGGGAAAAGGGACGGAGATTATAGGGTTATTAAGCTGGATAAACCATTATCTATTTGTGGTTATAAGAGGTGAGATCACATGGGAGTAAAAAACAAAAAAGGCCGCCTCAGCGACCTTTTTATCAGGTATCGAACATTAATGGACGTGAACGCCCAACCGCCAGGCAAAATAGATCTCTTCTTTTAATTCATTCGAAGAGAGCGCGAGCAAGTCGGCAAATTCCAGTTCAAGCTGTTTAAGCTTTTTCAGGTACTGTGCCGGAGACAAGTTGCTCTTATCGCGACGTAAAAATTCTACTGCCAGTATGGCTGGGTTCAATTCGGTATCCATAACATCCTCTCTTGTGTACAAAACCTGACCAGTATAACACTTTTTACTGCCCACTTTTTGACCAGAGACAATTTGTTGCAGATGTTTACCGTTACTTAAACCACGGTGGTCGTCAGCCGTGAAGAGCAGCACAGACGATCCTGCTCATCGAAAATGTCAATTTGCCACACCTGATGACGGCCTCCCGCATGCAAAGCCCGGCACACTCCCCGCACGCGTCCACTGCGCACAGACCGGATGTGATTGGCGTTCACCTCAAGCCCGACGGCTTTTTGCTCGCCCTCGGTACACAGATACCCGGCAACCGATCCCAGCGTTTCGGCAAGGACCACCGACGCCCCGCCGTGCAGCAAACCGAACGGCTGATGCGTGCGGTGATCCACGGGCATGGTGGCCTCAATATCGTTTGCGCCAATACGCGTAAACTGAATATCGAGCAACCCGACCATGTTGCCTTCGCCCATGGCATTGAGCGCGTGTAACGTGACTTCGCGTTTCCAGATCATCCCATAATCTCCAGTAAAGCCTGCAACGGATGGCGAACCCCGCTACCTTCGACGCGTTTCACCTGGCTGCGACAGGAATATCCCGTCGCCAGACAGCGGTTACGCGGCAAACGCTGCATCGCCTGATGCCATGATAACTCGTAAATCCCGAGTGAATTGGCGTGATTTTTCACTTCATGCCCATACGTCCCGGCCATGCCGCAGCAGCCAACGCTGACGTTTTCCAGCTTCGCCCCAAAGCGGGCGAAGATAGACGCCCACTGCGCAGGTGCAGCAGGCAGCGCGGTCACTTCGGTACAGTGGCCAAACAGATACCAGGATTCGCCGCTGGTCTCCTGCGTCGCAACATGTTGCAGCGCCGCTGGCAGCCATTCGTGTACCAGCATGACGTTAAAATCGCCGCGCTTATCGCCGAGCGTTTGTTTGTATTCATCGCGATAACACAGCACCAGCGCCGGATCGACGCCCACCATCGGCATCCCAAGCTGCGCAACGCGATTCAGGAAGTCAGACGTTCTCTGCGCCGTTTTGGCAAACCGATTCAGGAAACCCTTAATATGCTGCGCTTTGCCATTCGGTGAGAACGGCAGGACCACCGGCTGATAGCCCACGCGTTCCACTAAGCGCACAAAGTCGGCGACCACCTGTGCATCGTAATAGCTGGTAAATGGATCCTGCACCACCAGCACGGTTTTGGCTTTTTGCTCGTCGCTCAGGGTTTCCAGCTGCTCCAGCGTCATATTGGCCGAACGGTGTCCGACCAGCTCGCGTTGCAGAGACGGCGTGGAGAGCAGCGGCAGATCGACCATGCCGATATGCTTTTCGGACAGCTTGCGCACCAGCGGCTGATTGATAAAGAAGTTGAAGGTTTTCGGCGCGCGCGCCATTAGCGGGGCATAGATTTCAACCGTCGCCACCAGATGATCGCGCATCGGGCGCAGATAGCGAGAGTGATAAAGTTGCAGGAAGCGCGAGCGGAACTCCGGCACGTCAATTTTGATCGGGCATTGCGTCGAGCAGGCTTTACAGGCCAGACAGCCGGACATCGCCTCTTTCACTTCGTGCGAGAAATCGTACTCGCCTTTACTGGCATGCCAGCTGTTTCGGGAGCGTTCAATCAGCGTGCGCAGGCTCGCGCGTTTTTCCGGCAGCGCGTTTTCCAGCTTAAGCGGATCGACACCGCGATCCGCCAGCAGACGCAGCCATTCGCGTACCAGCGTCGCGCGCCCTTTCGGGGAGTGAATGCGATTGCTGGTGATTTTCATCGACGGGCACATCGGGCTTTTCACATCGAAGTTAAAGCACAAACCGTTGCCGTTGCACTCCATCGCGCCGCGCCAGGATGAACGCACCGCGATCGGGATCTGCCGGTCGAAGGTGCCACGCTTCACGGCGTCGACCTGCATCATCGGATCGTCAACGCCCTCAGGCGGGCAAATCTTGCCCGGATTGATGCGGTTATCCGGGTCAAACGCCGCTTTCACTTTGCGCAGTTCACCATACAGTTGCTCGCCAAAAAATGCCGGACTGTACTCTGCGCGGAACCCTTTACCGTGCTCGCCCCACAGCAGACCACCGTATTTCGCCGTGAGCGCGACGACCTCGTCAGAGATGCGCTTCATCAGCATCTCCTGCTGAGGATCACACATATCCAGCGCCGGACGGACGTGCAGCACGCCCGCATCCACATGGCCAAACATGCCGTAGCTCAGGCCATGGCCGTCGAGCAGCGCGCGAAACTCAACGATGTAATCCGCCAGATGCTCCGGCGGTACGCAAGTGTCTTCCGCAAACGGAATCGGCTTGGCCGCCCCTTTGGCGTTGCCCAGCAGACCGACCGCTTTTTTACGCATCGCATAAATGCGCTCGATGCCCGAGAGATCGTTGCACAGCTGCCAGCCAATCACGCCGCCTTCGCCCGTGGCGATCAGCTCATCAAGACGGTTGCATAGCGTCGACACCTGACTTTCAATCAGATCCGCGTCATCGCCCGCAAATTCAACGATGTTCAGCCCGAGCATCTCTTTATCCGGCACGTCGGTAATCAGCTCGCTGACCGAATGCCAGACAATATCTTCCCGCGCCAGGTTGAGCACTTTAGAGTCAACGGTTTCCACCGACAGTGCACGCGCATCGACCATAAACGGCGCATTGCGCAGTGCGGAATCGAAAGAGTTATATTTGACGTTGACCAGACGGCGCACCTTCGGCAGCCGGGTAATGTCCAGACGCGCTTCAGTGATAAACGCCAGCGTGCCTTCGGACCCGGTCAGAATGCGGGTTAAATCAAATTCACTGAGATCGTCATTGAAGACATGACGCAGGTCGTAACCGGTCAGGAAGCGGTTGAGTTTCGGGAATTTATCGATAATGAGCTGACGGTTATCGCGACAGCTATCCAGCACGGTACGGTAAATTCGCCCGACCGCGGTATTGTCTTTCCCGAGCGTTTCAGCCAGTTCAACCGGCATCACCTGAGTATCGAGAATATCGCCGCCCAACAGCACCGCACGGACGCCCAGAATGTGATCGGATGTTTTCCCGTAAACCAGCGACCCCTGCCCGGAGGCATCGGTGTTAATCATGCCGCCAATGGTGGCGCGGTTGCTGGTCGAAAGTTCCGGCGCGAAGAAATAGCCGTAAGGTTTCAGGAACTGGTTGAGCTGGTCTTTTATCACGCCCGCTTCAACACGCACCCAACCCTCTTCGGGATTGATCTCAATAATACGGTTCATATAGCGCGACATATCAATGATGATGCCCTGATTCAGGGCCTGACCATTGGTGCCGGTTCCGCCGCCGCGTGGGGTAAAGACCAGCGACGCGAAACGTTCCTGCGCTGCCAGACGCGAAATAAGCGCCACGTCTGCGGTAGAACGCGGAAAAACGACGGCATCGGGAAGTAACTGATAGATACTGTTGTCGGTCGCCATCGTTAGCCTGTCGGCGTAACTAGTGGCGGTATCACCTGTAAAACCCTGTTGCTCCAGTGCTTGCAAATAATTCAGTACCAGCTGAACGACGCCGGGTGCCTGAGAAATCAATGGGATCATTACTGTCGACCCTAATTATTAAGTGGTGAACTCCCTGGATAGTTCGCACTGATTGCGGCTGGTAACGGCGTGGACCCTGGCGTAGAGCTAATGCTTTAACGGGGATAAACGCACCCAACCAACGCACCTACAGCATGAAATATGACGGGAGATAATCGTTTGCGTTGTGTCTGAATGTTTGTATCACATTTTTTTCTTATACGCTCGGCAGAATTACGGGCAGAATCCGACTGTCAAAAACCGCTGAAATCACTAATGATTAGAGTGATGCGTTTTACGTTTTCGCCAGCGCGGCTGGTGTTCATTAAAGGTAAATTTTATATATGGTCAATCTTCGTCAGCCCAGGGACGTTGCGCAAATTCTGCTGTCGGTGCTGTTTTTAGCCATCATCATTATTGCGTGCCTATGGATTGTACGCCCGTTTGTGCTGGGTTTTGCGTGGGCCGGAACGGTCGTTATCGCCACCTGGCCCCTGTTTATTCGTCTGCAAAAACTGCTGTTTGGTCGTCGCTCACTGGCGGTTGTGGTGATGACGCTGTTTCTTTTCCTGGTGTTCATTATTCCGATTGCGCTGCTGGTAAACAGTCTGGTCGATACCAGCGGGCCGGTGATTCGCTCGGTGACCAGCGGCGAAATGACCATTCCGGATCTCGCCTGGCTGAACAGTGTGCCGGTGATTGGCGCCAAGCTTTACAGCGGCTGGCATAGCCTGCTGGAGATGGGCGGCAGCGCGATCATGACCAAGGTCCGGCCGTATATCGGCACCACAACCACCTGGTTTGTGGGTCAGGCGGCACATGTTGGCCGCTTCGTGATGCATTGCGCCCTGATGCTGGTCTTCAGCGCCCTGCTTTACTGGCGTGGCGAACAGGTGGCACTCGGTGTGCGTTATTTCGCCACGCGCCTGGCAGGACAGCGCGGTGATGCAGCCGTGTTGCTGGCAGGACAGGCGGTACGCGCCGTGGCGCTAGGTGTGGTGGTGACTGCGCTGGTGCAAGCGGTTCTCGGCGGTGTTGGTCTGGCGATTTCTGGCGTTCCTTATGCGACCATTTTCACGGTCATCATGATCCTCACCTGTCTGGTGCAACTGGGGCCACTGCTGGTGCTGATCCCCTGCATTATCTGGCTTTACTGGAGCGGCGATACGACCTGGGGCACGGTGCTGCTGGTGTGGAGTTGCGTGGTCGGCACGATGGATAACGTTATCCGACCGATGCTGATTCGCATGGGTGCCGATCTGCCGCTAATTCTGATTCTGTCCGGCGTGATTGGTGGTTTGATTGCTTTCGGCATGATTGGTCTGTTTATCGGTCCGGTTCTGCTGGCCGTGACCTGGCGTTTGTTCTCAGCATGGGTGCATGAGATTCCGCCCCCGGCCACCGACCCGGATGTGGTGTTGCACGAACTCGAAACGCTGGAAGATAAAAACAAGCAGTAATTCTCTACAGGCGGGGCAACCCGCCTGACACATAAGCCAAACTAATCAATTTTGATACGCAAAACGAGTCTGACCCGCTGCGTCACGCCTAACTGCGTCATTCCCCTCGCAAAATCTTCACGCCTCTTAAACTATTGAGACGAATCTGATCGACGCAAAAACGTAGCATGCCTACTATTAGCTCACGGTTATAAATCAACACCTTGATTTATAAGCATGGAAATCCCCTGAGTGAAACAACGAATTGCTGTGTGTAGTCTTTGCCCATCTCCCACGATGGGCTTTTTTTTATGCTTTTTTTGGCGAGTGCGCACCAGGACATAAAAAAAGCCCGGCAAGCATGACGCCGCCGGGCTTATTCAAGATGAGATTATTTTTTCAGTTCAGCCAGACTCAGCCAGGTTTGCACCACCGTATCTGGGTTCAGGGACAGACTATCGATCCCCTCCTCCATCAGCCATGCGGCAAAATCTTCGTGATCGGAAGGACCCTGCCCACAAATCCCGACGTATTTGCCCTGTTTCTTCGCCGCGCGAATCGCCATCGACAGCAACGCTTTCACCGCGTCATTACGCTCGTCGAACAGCTCTGATACCACGCCAGAATCGCGGTCCAGACCCAGCGCCAGCTGCGTCATATCGTTGGAGCCGATAGAGAAGCCGTCGAAATGTTCCAGGAACTGCTCTGCCAGCAGGGCATTGGACGGAATTTCGCACATCATGATGATCTTCAGCCCGTTCTCGCCGCGCTTGAGTCCCTGACGCGCTAACTCTTCCACTACCGCTTTCGCCTGCTCAACGGTACGCACAAACGGCACCATGATTTCGACGTTGGTGAGACCCATTTCATTGCGCACGCGTTTTACCGCGTCGCATTCCAGGGCGAAACAGTCGCGGAAACTGTCAGACACGTAACGGCCAGCGCCACGGAAGCCCAGCATTGGGTTCTCTTCTTCTGGCTCGTAGCGTTCACCGCCAACCAGATTGGCATATTCGTTAGACTTAAAGTCTGACAAACGCACAATCACGCGCTTCGGATAGAACGCCGCCCCGAGTGTGGCGATCCCTTCGGTCAGACGCCCTACGTAGAACTCTTTTGGTGAGTCGTAGCCTTTCATCATTTCGCGAATTTCGTTTTGCAGCGCGGCGTCCTGGTCGTCAAACTCCAGCAGCGCGCGCGGATGCACCCCGATCATGCGGTTGATAATAAATTCCAGACGCGCCAGGCCCACGCCTTCGTTAGGCAGACAGGCAAAATCAAAGGCACGATCGGGGTTACCGACGTTCATCATGATTTTTAGCGGCAGATCCGGCATGGTATCGACGCTTGAGCTTTTCACGCTGAAGTCCAGAATATCGGCATACACGTAGCCGGTATCGCCTTCGGCGCAGGAGACGGTGACTTTTTCGTCATCTTTCATGCGCTCGGTGGCGTCACCACAGCCCACGACGGCCGGGATGCCCAGTTCACGCGCGATGATTGCGGCGTGACAGGTGCGACCACCCCGGTTGGTGACGATAGCCGCGGCTTTTTTCATGATCGGTTCCCAGTCCGGGTCGGTCATGTCCGTCACCAGCACATCGCCGGGCTGAACCAGGTGCATTTCGCTGATATCGTGAATCACTTTGACCGGGCCTGCGCCAATGCGGTGGCCAATCGCACGCCCTTCGGCGACGATTTTACCCTGCGCATGCAGTGTGTAACGCTCCATGACCTGGCCGCGAGAACGCACGGTTTCTGGACGCGCCTGCACGATAAACAGCTTGCCGGTGTGCCCGTCTTTCGCCCATTCGATATCCATCGGACGGCCATAGTGCTTCTCAATTTGCACCGCTTGTTTCGCCAGCTCCTGCACGTCGTCATCGGTCAGAGAGAAACGGTCGCGCTGCTCCTGCGGTACGTCTTCAATCTCAACCTGTTTACCGTGTTCAAGATTCGGCGCATAAATCATGCGGATCTTTTTGGAACCCATCGTACGACGAACGATAGACGGACGATTCGCCGCCAGCGTCGGTTTATGGACGTAGAATTCGTCAGGGTTAACCGCGCCCTGCACCACCATTTCACCCAGACCCCAGGCCGAAGTGATAAAGACCACCTGATCGAAACCGGATTCAGTATCAATCGAGAACATCACGCCGGAAGAGCCGACATCGGAGCGCACCATGCGTTGCACGCCCGCAGAGAGCGCGACGCCACGGTGGTCGTAGCCCTGATGCACGCGATAGGAGATGGCGCGGTCATTAAACAGCGAAGCAAAAACGTGTTTCACCGCGACCAGCACGGCGTCATACCCCTGCACGTTGAGGAACGTTTCCTGCTGACCGGCAAATGAGGCGTCTGGCATATCTTCTGCGGTGGCAGAGGAGCGCACGGCAAACGAAGCCTGCGCGTCGTCAGCAGACAGTTGGTTATATGCCTCATGAATGGCATGTTCCAGTTCAGGCTGAAAAGGTGTGTCGATGATCCACTGGCGGATTTGTGAACCTGCTTTAGAAAGCTCGGTCACATCATCAATATCCGTTTTGTCCAGCAGGTCGTAAATGCGCTGGTTTACACCGCTCTGATCGAGAAAATAGTTGAACGCATCGGCGGTAGTCGCAAAGCCATTCGGTACGGAAACACCCATACCGGACAGGTTTGTAATCATTTCACCCAGGGAGGCATTTTTGCCTCCAACTCTGTCTACATCATTCATGCCGAGTTGGTTATACCAAAGCACCAGCGGTGACGAGCCATTGTTGGACATCGAAACAATCCTTTTGTGATATTTAAGCGGAGTAAGAAACGTCTGACTTCGTATTTATACTTACATATTTATCCCCGACAAAAAAACGGTGAATCGTGTAAGCACTTTTATTTTTCTCTTTTTCGGATACTTTCCCATCAATGTCTAACTTTATGATTCATAAAGATTCATCCAAAAACCATGAAACTAAGACGCCTATTTGAAAAATGAAATCCACTTTTCATTAAAATTAAAAACACCATTTCATTTATAATTTAAAAACGTTCTTTGCTGTGTATTTTACTTTTTTAATTTATGCTTTCAGTCAATTAGGTTCGCTATTCTGGGTGAGTAAAATGGATAATGCTGTCGATCGCCACGTTTTTTATATTTCTGATGGTACGGCCATCACCGCCGAGGTGTTGGGCCATGCGGTGATGTCACAATTCCCGGTGGCTATCAACAGCATCACGCTGCCGTTTGTCGAAAATGAAAGTCGCGCCAAAGCGGTCAAAGAACAAATTGATGCGATTTTCCAGCAAACTGGCACTCGGCCGTTAGTGTTTTACTCCATTGTTATTCCCGAAATTCGCGACATTATTTTGCAAAGTGAAGGTTTTTGTCAGGATATTGTTCAGGCGCTGGTCGCGCCCTTGCAGGGTGAATTGAAACTTGATCCGACGCCAATTGCCCATCGCACCCATGGCCTCAATCCGGGCAACCTGATCAAATATGACGCGCGTATCGCCGCGATTGATTACACCCTGGCGCACGACGACGGGATCTCGATGCGTAATCTCGATCAGGCGCAGGTCATTTTGCTTGGCGTGTCGCGCTGCGGCAAAACCCCCACCAGTCTGTATCTGGCGATGCAGTTTGGCATTCGTGCCGCGAATTACCCTTTTATTGCTGACGATATGGATAACCTGGTGCTGCCTCCTGCGCTGAAACCGCTACAGCATAAGCTTTTTGGTCTGACCATTAATCCAGAGCGCCTTGCTGCGATCCGCGAAGAACGCCGTGAGAACAGCCGTTACGCGTCGATGCGCCAATGCCGCATGGAAGTGTCGGAAGTCGAAGCGTTGTACCGTAAAAACCAGATCCCATGGCTGAACAGCACCAACTATTCGGTAGAAGAAATAGCCACAAAAATTCTCGACATCATGGGTCTGAATCGTCGCATGTACTAATATACTAGTGCATTATTTTCATTTCAGTTATGATCGCTTTCACTCTCGGGGCCGAAATGCCCCGAACTTGAAATCAGCAGGGATTGGTTTAAGGTGATGCCCATCACTTCCCGGTAGTCTGCCGATGAAGCAAATATTTCTGAGACATTCCATGAATAAAACCGACGAACTTCGCACCGCGCGTATTGAAAGTCTGGTGACGCCCGCAGAACTGGCACAGCGCCACCCCGTTTCCGCAAGCGTTGCGGAACATGTTATTGCGTCGCGCCGACGCATCGAAAAAATACTGAACGGTGAAGATCGCCGTTTGCTGGTGGTTATTGGCCCTTGCTCAATTCACGATCTTGATGCAGCACTGGACTATGCCAAGCGCCTGAAAGTGCTGCGCGATAAGCACCAGAATCGCCTTGAAATCGTGATGCGCACCTATTTCGAGAAACCACGTACCGTGGTGGGCTGGAAAGGGTTGATTTCCGATCCGGATTTGAACGGCAGCTATCGCGTCAATCACGGTATCGAGCTGGCGCGTAAATTACTGCTCCAGGTGAATGAACTCGGCGTGCCGACAGCCACCGAATTTCTCGATATGGTGATCGGACAGTTTATCGCCGATTTGATTAGCTGGGGCGCGATTGGCGCGCGTACTACCGAAAGCCAGATCCATCGTGAGATGGCATCCGCGCTTTCTTGCCCGGTGGGCTTTAAAAACGGTACGGATGGGAATACGCACATCGCGGTCGATGCGATCCGCGCCTCGCGTGCCAGCCATATGTTCCTCTCGCCGGACAAAAACGGTCAGATGACCATTTACCAGACCAGCGGTAACCCGTACGGCCACATCATTATGCGTGGGGGCAAAAAGCCCAACTACCATGCCGAAGATATCGCCGCGGCGTGCGACACGTTGCACGAGTTTGATCTCCCGGAACATCTGGTGGTCGATTTCAGCCATGGCAACTGCCAGAAGCAACATCGTCGTCAACTGGACGTGTGCGATGAAATTTGTCAGCAAATCCGCAGCGGTTCTACCGCCATCGCCGGCATCATGGCGGAAAGTTTCCTGAAGGAAGGCACGCAAAAGGTCGTAGCAGGACAACCGATTACCTATGGTCAGTCGATCACCGATCCGTGCCTGAGCTGGGAAGACAGCGAACTGTTGCTGGAAAAATTAGCCTCCGCCGTCGATAGCCGTTTTTAATTACCTACCCCGTCGCCCTGGCGGGGTTTTTATTTATAACCCTCCACTTTTCAAACCCTTCGCAGCAAAATTGATCCAGTCACATTTTTTCCACAAAAAGGCTTGCCGTGAAATTTCACTTTGCTGATAATGATTATCATTGTTACTTTGATTGTTATTTTAAACATTATGTCACGTACGGATAACACGGCAGCCACACACGCGAAAGATCGCACACAGCCTACACCCGCGTACCCGGAGCGTCGGATAGACAGTAAAAGTCTGCTTGGCGATGACGGACGGGTGATCATTGAGCATGACGGCCAGCACTATCTGCTGCGCCAGACCCATGCCGGAAAATTGATTCTCACTAAATAAACCTAGACATACTATTCGCCAGCCCCCCAGGTGATCCCCAGGCAGCCAGCGCTTTCGATTTCCTAATGGAGAGTTGCTGCATTCCGCGTCGTTGCGCCCATCGCTGCTGGCGCTGGCCGTTGTTGGTGCCCTTCCGGGCGCTGCTTTTGCGGCCTCTGATGAGATGACCGTCACCGCGACGGGTAACGCCCCAGCACTTTTGAAGCGCCAATGATGGTGAGCGTAATCGACGCCACCGCCCCCGAAAATCAAACCGCCAGTTCTGCCGCCAATCTGCTGCGCACCGTGCCGGGAATGACTTTGGACGGCACGGGGCGTACCAACGGTCAGGACGTGAATCTGCGCGGTTACGACAGACGCGGCGTGCTGATGTTAGTCGACGGCGTGCGTCAGGGAACGGATACCGGACACCTCAACAGCACGTTTCTCGATCCGCGCTGATCAAACGAATCGAAGTGGTGCGGGGTCCTTCTGCCCTGCTGTACGGCAGCGGTGCGATGGGCGGCGTGATTTCCTACGACACGGTAGAGGCAAAAGATTTGCTGGACGCCGGGAAAAACAGCGGCTTCCGCGTGTTTGGGACCGGTGCAACGGGCGACCACAGTCTCGAAATGGGTGCCAGCGTGTTTGGTCGTACCGACGTGCTGGATGGCGTTGTTGCATGGTCCAGCCGCGATCGCGGCGATTTACGCCAAAGCGACGGCACCACCGCGCCAAACGATGAGTCCATCAATAATATGCTGGCGAAACGCAGCTGGAAAATCGACAACGCTCAGACGCTGGGCGGCTTGCTGCGTTATTACAACAATGCAGCGCAGGAGCCAAAAAATCCGCAAACGATTGAGCCGTCGGAGAGCAGCAACCCGATGACCGATCGATCCACGATTCAGCGTGACGCGCAAGTGACCTACAACATTGCGCCAGACGGTAACGACTGGCTGAACGCCCAGGCAAAGGTGTACTGGTCTGAAGCGCGGATCACGAACAAGTCGGCACATTCACCCATCAACACCTTAACGGCCATGCCGGGCTGGTGTTGAACCCGCGCGCACTGGATCTGCGCCTGTTCTTGAGTCAGTGGGCAAGCGTGTTTCACATCAACGAAGCCACCGCACGCGGTAAACGCCAGAGCATTCAATTCTTTGACCATCAGGGCGATGCGCTGCTCAAGGTTTATACCACCGATAACACCGACGCTTGTGCATGGGGCGATGTTTTGACCCGTTTTATCATTGCCGATGATCCTCCGCTGGAACTGAAAGTGGCCGATGTGGCGGTCAACAGCACGTCGCCCGATGCTGAAAAAGTGGATGCAGAATGGCGAACCATGACCGACGTGCATCAGTTCTTTAGCCTCCTGAAGCGCCACAGTCTGAGCCGTCAGCAGGCGTTCCGTCTGGTGGGTGATGACCTGGCCTGCAAAGTGGACAACACCGCGTTGGCGCAACTACTGGATGCAGCGCATCAGAGCGGAAACGAAATTATGATCTTCGTGGGCAACCGTGGCTGCGTGCAGATCTTTACCGGCGCAGTGGAAAAAGTGGTGCCGATGAAGGGTTGGCTGAACATTTTCATTCCGACGTTTACCCTGCACTTACTGGAAGAGACGATCGCGGAGACGTGGATTACGCGTAAACCAACCACCGACGGCCACGTCACCAGCCTCGAAGTGTTCGCCGCAGACGGCACGCAGATTGCGCAACTCTATGGCCAATGTACCGAAGGCGAACCGGAGCAAACGCAGTGGCGCGCGCAGATCGACGCCCTGACACCAAAAGGGCTGGCCGCATGAGAAAATGGCTTGCCCTGATTATCGCGCTCCCGCTGGCGGCTTTCGCTGCGCCGCAGGAGAAGATTGTCGCGCCTGGCGGGGACGTCACGGAGATTATCTATGCTCTGGGCGCCGAATCTTCTCTCGTGGCACGCGACAGCACCAGCCAGTGGCCGCAGCAGGTCACGTCGTTGCCGGATGTCGGTTATCTGCGCCAGCTTAATGCCGAAGGCATTCTGGCGGTGCGCCCGACGCTGGTGCTGACGAGTGCGCAGGCGCAGCCTTCGTTAGCGCTCAAACAGGTCGAGCAAAGCAACGTGAACGTGGTGACGGTGCAGGGCGGTAACAATTTGAGCGCGATCGATGAGAAGATCCGCGTGATTGCGCAAGCAACCCATCGCGTCGTGCAGGGAGATACTCTGCGCAAAACCGTGCAACAGCAACTGGCCGCGATACCGACATCACCACTCAATAAACGCGTGCTGTTTATTCTCAGTCACGGCGGGATGAGCGCGATGGCCGCCGGGCAACAAACCGCAGCGGATACGGCGATTCGCGCTGCCGGTTTGCATAATGCCATACAGGGATTTTCTCGCTACCAGCCCCTGTCACAGGAAGGCGTGATCGCCAGCCAGCCCGATCTGGTGGTGATTTCGCAGGCCGGCGTACAGGCCATCGGCGTGGAAGCAAATCTGTGGAAGCTGCCAGGCCTGGCGCAAAAGCCTGCGGGACGAAACAAACAGATGCTGCAAATTGACGACATGGCGCTGCGCGGGTTTAGCGTCCGCACACCGCACGCCATTCAGCAACTGCGCAACAAAGCGGAGCAGTTACCCTGATGGCTCGCCGCATCGTGCTGTCACTATCGATGCTGGCGTTTTCGCTGGCGTTAATGACGCTGCTGGCGACCGGTTTTGGCGCGCTGCGTCTCCCGGTCACTCTGCTGTGGAGCGGTCACGATGAAGCCCTGCGCAAGATCTGGCTGACTATTCGCCTCCCGCGCGTATTGCTGGCGGGGGTGACTGGCGGTTCGCTGGCACTGGCGGGCTGCGTCATGCAGGGTTTGTTTCGCAATCCGTTGGCCGATCGGATCGTGCTGCTGCATGAAGGAAAGATCGTTTCGCAAGGCGCGCCCGATTTGGTTTTACAGGCCGACGATCTGGCGCGCTGGTATGGCGCCCAGGTTCACGTTGGCCTGCATCCGACAAGTGCCACTCCGCAGGTATTTCTCGCCCCCTAGCTTGAACAACTGATTTCCAGCCGTTTTCCCCAGTCTGGTGGGCGGCTGACGTAGTCATCATCTCTGTCGTTAAACGGCGTGCGTAAGGCGTCGTGCAATCGATGCAACTCAGCATAATCGCCCTGCTCGGCCTGATCTATCGCCCTCTGCGCCAGCCAGTTGCGCAAGACCATGGCCGGGTTGACCGCATTCATGTGCGCGCTACGGGCGTCATCTGGCGTTTCTTCACGCTGCAGACGCTCACGATAGGTCGCAAACCAGCTGTCAAAGGCCTGTCGATCGACAAACTCATCGCGTAATGGCGAAGCGGCACTGTGTTTTTCGGTCAGCCCTAGCATGCGGAACGTGCGCGCATAATCGCTGCCTTCACGCGCCATGAGCGCAAACAACGCGTTGAGGATATCGTTATCCCCTTTCTCCTGCGTCATCAACCCCAGCTTGCGGCGCATGAGTTTGCCGTATTCCTGCATCAGGATGTCCTGATACCGATCCAGCGCGTCGTTCAGGGCCTCGACAGCAATAAAGGGCGAAAGTGATTGTGCCAGACGCTGTAAATTCCACAGCCCAACCGCAGGCTGATTTTCATAACTATAACGCCCCTGATAATCAGAGTGGTTGCAGATGAAATCCGGCTGAAAGTCATCCAGGAAGCCGTACGGGCCGTAGTCAATGGTCAGCCCGAGAATAGACATGTTGTCGGTGTTCATCACCCCGTGCGCGAAGCCCACGGTTTGCCAGCAGGCCATCAGCGATGCCGTACGCGCCACTACATCCTGGAACCAAAGAACATATTTATCAGCGTCGTTCTGCAATTGCGGCCAGTGATGCTCAATGACAAAGTCAGCGAGCTGGCGGACCTTTTCTGGTTCCCGGCGATAGTAAAAATGTTCAAAATGGCCGAATCGAACGTGGCTTTGTGCAATACGCATCAGCATTGCGCCCTGCTCCATCGATTCGCGGGCAACATGAGTATCGCTAGTAACAATGGATAAAGCGCGCGAGGTGGGGATTCCCAGGGCATGCATCGCTTCTGACGCCAGGCTTTCGCGGATGGTTGAGCGAAGCACTGCGCGTCCATCACCCATACGCGAATACGGCGTCAAGCCAGCGCCTTTCAGATGCCAGTCGACGGTTTGTCCGTTCGCGAGCTGTTGTTCGCCCAGCAAGATGCCACGCCCATCCCCGAGCTGACCTGCCCACACACCAAACTGGTGGCCGCTGTAGACCTGTGCCAGCGGATGCATGCCGGGAAGCAGCGTTTCTCCGCCCCATACGCCCGCGCCGGTCTCAGACTGGAATAATGATGCAGGAACGCCTAAATCATTCGCCAGACTGGCGTTGTACCAGATCAAACGGGCATTCTTCAGCGGAGTGGGATTGAGCGCAGTATAAAAGCCGGGTAGTTCGTCATGCCAGTGAGCAGTAAAAGACAGGGTCATAGGTCCTCCTGCCTTAAGTGTAGAGGGTTTACCCGTACTTAAACACGGGCGAAATGAAGGGTTATCTCTGAACGAGAGTCGTGACTTGCTCAGCAGTCACCGCTGACCACAAATTGCCTTGCATAGCGCTGAAGTTGAACGGCAGCATACGTCGCAAGACGTCTTCATCGTCAACGCCCGCGGCGATCACGCCCTGGCAATAGGGCGTAATTTGCGCCAGAATCGCCCGCATAAAGGGTTCAAACGAAAACTCAGCAATGCGCGCATGGATAAATCCTTTATCCAGTGCAATCCGTTTAAACAATCCATCAAAGACGGCTTTGTTAGACGCGATGCCCGCGCCAAAATCAGCCAACACCATCGGGAAATGGATTGCCATTCTCGCCAGCACGGGATCGTCTTTTCCATTATTTAAACCGGGAAAACTCTCATTAACCGTAAACTCGAGAAATGGATAGCGTTCTAATATTGTTGTGGCATTCCCGTCTGTCAAAAGATACTCAACAATAGCCGGCGTTATATTTATCCAGGCAATAAGGTGATGCTGAATAAAAAACAGTTTACAGGAATCCAGCAATTCCAGCTTTTCGTGAAACAGCGCTAACTCGTCTGCCGCACAGAGATGCGGGGTGACCAGTTCCGTTGGAATACGGACGTCAGTTCCCACGCCAACAAAGTGAGCAAAGATTTCTAAACCTTTTAGCTCCCCCGCGCAATTGCGAGCAGGAAGTAATAATAGTTCAGAGTGATAAGGATTATTCAGGGTGACAATCATTGCGCCGGCCCCGCGTTTAAGTAGATAACGAGCATCCTGGAGCAATTGCTAAAATAATTCAACTTTATTGATTTTAAAAAGATTAATTTCATTGTTTCCTTTTTATTTTTAAGATTTTTCCTTCAATCTAAAATAATTTTATCCTGGTTATGGTGTAATAGCCAGTTTTAGCGAAAACAGCCACTTATCGACATAATTAATTACATATAGATTTAACTCAAACTGGATAACTTAAAAATGCGCGCGGTTCAGATGACCGCGCCAGAAGGAAACAGAAACGACCTGCTATATACGTCGAGCCTGCCAGAAGTTTTTTCGCCAGTAGACATTATCCAGAGATGATCGCATCACACCGCGACTGGTTGAGGCATGAATAAACTGGTTGTCAGTATCATAAATGCCGACATGGAGGCCACTTTCACCTGAGCCCGTTTTAAAAAACACCAGATCGCCCGGCAATAAATCGTCTTTGTCTATTTTTGTACCAATTTCAGCCTGCATCCGCGTTTCACGTGGGAGTTGCAAATCGAACTTATCGCGGAAAGTCATAAGCACGAAGCCTGAACAATCCACGCCACCCCGGCTCATTCCACCATAGCGATACGGTGCCCCGCGCCAGTGTTGCAACTGGTCGTTAAGGTTAGCGATCACGGTAATAGAGTCCGATAACCGCGGATTAGGGGGGGGTGCACGATGACTGCTGCATCCTGCAAGTAACAACATGCCCACAATGATTAACCAGAATCGCATTTCCAGACGAATCCTCTGCTTTTTTATCCTTTCCGTAATTTAGCCTGTGATTACGGAACCTTGCAAGAAACGCTATTCCTGAACGGTCGAAATAAGCATTCTGTGCCCTTGAATATCCAGACGACGAAAAGGCATACCGTAAGCCCGCGCAAGATTGGGCGGTGTCAGTACGCTGTCGCGCGCGCCGCTGGCTAACAACTTCCCCTGCGCTAAAAGCCATACCCGGTGGGCGTGGCGCAGCGTGTGATTTAAATCGTGACTGCTCATCACGATGGCGATGCCTTTACCAGAAAGCAGACTTAATTGCGTGTCCAGCGCGGCCTGCTGAGCCACATCCAGACCGCTCATCGGCTCATCCAGTAACAAAACGGTCCCATGAGGGTTTCCCGCCGGATGGATTTGCAGGATCGCGGCAGCCAGGCGCACGCGCTGCCACTCGCCGCCGGAGAGCTGGCTGGCGTTGCGCGCAAGTTTATCTTCCAGCCCCAGGGCGCGAGTGACGTCCTCAAGCAACGCGGAATGGGTTTTATCATGCTGATGCAGTGCCAGATAGTGCCAGACGGGCATGGCAAAGGGGGGCATCTGCTGCTGGATAAGGTAGCTGCGTCGATGAGCCAGCGAGACGGGAGACCACTCGCGAAGGGAGCGCCCCAGCAACGTGATTTCTCCCTCACCCATGGTCAGCCCGGCCATACGGGCCAGCAACGTACTTTTACCGGCACCGTTGGGGCCCACAAGATGCACGATCTCGCCCGAGCGAACCTCAACATTTACCGGCTCTAGCCTTCCCTTCTGCGCTACGCCGGTCAACTGCATCAGCACGGTCATTACTTCGCCAGTGCCAGCTTAATAGATTCCATCACAATAGGATCTTCCGGTGTCATATCCGGGGAGAAACGCTGTACAACCTGCCCGTCCCGGCCAATCAGGAATTTTTCGAAATTCCATAAAATATCATCCGGGTACAGCGGCGCACGTCCTTTGCTCGCCATACGTTCGTAGAATCCGCTTTGTTCTGGCGCAACGGCTGTTGGAGCGGCGGCGATCAGCTTTTGATAGAGGGGATGGCGATTTTCACCGTTCACATCAATTTTGCTGAACATCGGGAACGTGATGCCATAGGTGGTGCTGCAAAACGTTTTGATCTCCTCTTCGCTACCCGGCTCCTGACCCAGGAACTGATTACACGGGAAACCGAGAACCACCAGTCCATCCTTCTCCCAGGCTTTCTGAATGTTTTCCAGCTGTTCATACTGCGGCGTCAAACCGCATTTCGAGGCGACGTTCACGATTAACAACACTTTACCTTTATAGCTTTCCAGTGTTGTTGTTTCGCCATCAATGGTCGTAACTTCAGTATTCAGAATGTCGTGCTGCATAGCGTCCCCTTAGTTGGTTTACAATGTCGGATCTAACGTCCGGCCTTTAATAGTAGCCAGATAAACACAGGTGCGCCCAGCGTAGCCGTCACGACACCGATGGGCAACTCTGCCGCGGTGAGGGCCAGACGGGCAACAATGTCGGCGATGAGTAGCGTCGCGGCACCGGCAACAGCGGATGCGGGCAATAATGTACGGTGATCGGTCATTCCGCCGAGGCGCAGCATATGCGGGATGACAAGGCCGATAAATCCAATCGCCCCCGCGAGAGCGACGCTCACGCCTACCATCCAGCCAATCGCGACGACCAGCACCTTGCGCCATACGTCAATCGACAAACCGAGTTGGCGGGCTGAGGTTTCGCCTAAGGCGAGCATGTTCAGTGGCGCTGACTGGCAGGAGGCCCAGATAATGATGGGAACCAGCAGCAGCATTAACCAGCCCTGACGCCAGTCTACACCACCGAATCCTCCCATCATCCAGTACATCAGTTGGCGCAGATCAAACGATGTTGAGAAATACACCGCCCATGTCATCAGGGCGCTACAGATAATCCCTAGCGCCACACCGGCCAGTAACAATCGGCTGGTTGATAGATTCCGTCTGGCAAAGCGAAGCAAAATCACCGTGCTCAGCAGTGCCCCAGCGATAGCACAGACGCTGACGCTCCAGCCTGACAGCGCCCCTTGGCCAAACATCACGGCCGCGATAAGCCCTACGCCTGCGCCATTCGAGACGCCAAGCAATCCTGGCTCCGCCAGTGGGTTCTCAAACAAAGCCTGCATCATCGTCCCGCACAAGGCGAGCGCGGCGCCCACCAGTATCACCGCCACTGTGCGCGGCAAACGGATCTGCCACACAAAGAGCTGGCCCCGCTCGCTCAGCCAGTTTTCTGGCCCAATCCACTGGTCGCCCGCACACAGACTGACCGTCACCGCGACGATGAGTAATACAACCAGCACGAGTAATCCGCTCAGATCGGAGCGATGTTGACGATGGGCATAATCATGCATGGGTTTTGTTTTCATGTGGGAGATGTCATTGATTTTACGGCGGGTACGCGTGAGAGCAAAGAAAAAAGGCCGCATCAGCGGCCTTTTTAGTTAGTTCAATTACTCTGCTTTGGGCGTTGCGTTTTCGACACGGCTTTTTAACTTCTGTCCGGGTCTGAAGGTCACCACGCGGCGGGCTGTAATGGGAATATCTTCCCCCGTCTTCGGGTTACGGCCCGGACGTTGGTTTTTGTCTCGCAAATCAAAATTGCCAAAACCGGACAGTTTAACCTGCTCACCGTTTTCCAGAGCACGACGGATCTCTTCGAAAAACAGTTCTACCAGTTCTTTGGCATCCCGTTTGCTAAGCCCAAGCTTATCAAACAGATATTCTGACATTTCAGCTTTTGTAAGCGCCATAGGTTCAATCCCTCAATGATGCCTGGAATCGCTCTTTTAATGCCTCTACACATTTGGCGACGGTAGCGGCAATCTCCTCTTCTTCGAGTGTACGGCTGGTATCCTGAAGGATAAGGCTAATAGCGAGGCTCTTAAAACCTTCTGCTACGCCCTTGCCGCGGTACACGTCAAATAAGTTTACGCCAACTACCTGATTTACGCCAACTTTCTTACATTCGGCCAAAATATCTGCTGCGGGCACATTTTCAGCCACCACAACGGCGATATCACGACGGTTCGCCGGGAAGCGAGAAACGTCCTGAGCCTGAGGAATGACGCGGTCTGCGACCTTGTTCCACTCCAGTTCAAACACCATCGTACGGCCATTGAGATCCAGTTTGCGCTCAAGCTCTGGGTGAACAACACCAATGAAACCAATGCGTTCATCGTGTAAATAAATGGCAGCACTTTGGCCCGGATGCAGGCCCTGGCAGGCTTCAGCACGGAATTCGATTTCAGATAATTTACCGGTCAGATCAAGAACAGATTCCAGATCGCCTTTCACATCGTAGAAATCAACGCTGTTTTTCGTCATATCCCAATGCTCATCGTAGCGGTTGCCACAGATGGCACCTGCCAGCATCAGATCCTGGCGAATGCCCAGGTCAGCCTGCGTATCAGGAACAAAACGCAGACCGGTTTCGAAAATACGGACGCGGCTCTGCTGACGGTTCTGGTTATAAACGATGGTGCCGAGCAGACCGGTCAACAGGGAAAGACGCATTGCAGACATTTCGCTGGAGATCGGGTTCGGCAGAATCAGGGCTTCGTGACCCGGATGCACCAGCTGCTGCAGTTTTGGATCAACGAAGCTGTAAGTAATCACTTCCTGATAACCTTTGTCATTAAGCATGGTTTTCACACGCTTTAACGACAGATCGGCTTCACGGTGCGTGCCCATGATCAGACCTGCTTGTACCGGCTCATCGGGAATATTGTTGTAGCCGTATACACGCGCCACTTCTTCCACCAGATCTTCTTCGATTTCCATATCAAAACGCCAGCTCGGCGCAATGGCCTGCCACTGATCCTGACCGTCCGTGACTTCACAGCCCAGGCGACGCAGAATGTCGCTGACCTGCGCATCGGCAATATGATGGCCAATCAGACGATCAAGTTTAGAGCGGCGCAGCGTGATGGTTGCACGCTTTGGCAGCGTTGCTTCGTTGGTCACATCAATGACCGGACCGGCTTCACCGCCGCAAATGTCGATCAGCAGGCGAGTCGCACGCTCCATCGCTTTATGCTGAAGCGCTGGATCGACACCGCGCTCATAACGGTGAGACGCATCGGTATGCAAACCATGACGACGTGCGCGACCGGTGATAGACAGCGGGCTGAAGAATGCGCATTCCAGCAGAACGTTCTGGGTTTCGTCATTCACGCCTGAATGTTCACCACCAAAGATGCCGCCCATTGCCAGCGCTTTGTTGTGATCGGCAATAACTAAGGTGTCTGCGTTGAGTTTCGCTTCGCTACCGTCAAGCAGAACCAGGGTTTCACCCTCTTTCGCCATACGCACCACAATGCCGCCGTCGATACGATCTTTATCGAAAGCATGCATCGGCTGGCCCAGTTCGAGCAGCACGAAGTTGGTGACGTCAACAACCGCGTCGATAGAACGAATGCCACAGCGACGCAGTTTCTCTTTCATCCACAGCGGTGTTGGCGCCTTAACGTTGATGCCTCTCACTACGCGACCCAGATAACGCGGGCAAGCATCAGCGGCCTCAACCTGAATCGGCAGCGTGTCGGTAATAGTTGCCGCCACTGGCGCAATTTCTGGCGCGTTCAGATCGGTTTGATTTAGTACGGCCACATCGCGAGCCACGCCGATAATGCCTAAGCAGTCGGCACGGTTCGGGGTGACGCTGATTTCAATCATGTTGTCATCGAGCTTAAGGAATTCGCGAATATCGGCGCCAATCGGCGCATCGACAGGAAGTTCGATGATGCCGTTATGGTCGTCGGAAATCCCGAGCTCAGAGAAGGAGCACAGCATCCCTTCTGATGGTTCGCCACGCAGTTTGGCGGCTTTGATTTTGAAATCGCCCGGCAGAACTGCGCCCACAGTGGCCACGGCTACTTTCAGTCCTTGACGGCAATTTGGCGCGCCACAGACGATATCCAACAGACGTTCGCCGCCAACGTTCACTTTTGTAACGCGCAGCTTGTCAGCATTTGGGTGCTGACCGCATTCGACCACTTCACCGACAACTACGCCGTTAAATGCGCCGGATACCGGCTCAACGCCATCCACTTCCAGACCGGCCATGGTGATCTGGTTAGAAAGCGCTTCGCTATCGAGGTTCGTGTTTACCCATTCGCGTAACCACAGTTCACTGAATTTCATTGTTCTGTCCTGCCTTTATTTAAACTGTTTGAGGAAACGCAGATCGTTTTCGAAGAATGCGCGCAAATCGGTTACGCCATAACGCAGCATCGTCAGACGCTCCATGCCCATACCGAAGGCAAAGCCGGAATAGATTTCCGGATCAATACCCACGTTGCGCAGAACATTAGGGTGAACCATGCCGCAGCCCAGAACTTCGAGCCATTTGCCGTTTTTACCCATCACGTCAACTTCCGCAGACGGTTCAGTGAACGGGAAATAGGATGGACGGAAACGAACCTGCAGATCTTCTTCAAAGAAGTTGTTCAGGAAGTCGTGAAGCGTGCCTTTCAAGTTGGTAAAGCTGATGTTTTTATCGACAATCAAGCCTTCCATCTGATGGAACATTGGCGTGTGGGTCTGATCGTAGTCGTTACGATATACGCGACCCGGCGCGATAATACGGATCGGCGGAGCTTGTTCCTTCATGGTACGGATCTGCACGCCAGAGGTCTGAGTACGCAGCAAACGCGTAGCATCAAACCAGAAAGTGTCGTGGTCAGCGCGTGCCGGATGATGGCCAGGAATATTCAGTGCATCGAAGTTATGGTAGTCGTCTTCGATTTCCGGGCCTGTCGCCACGGTAAAGCCGAGCTCACCGAAGAAACTTTCAATGCGATCGATGGTACGAGTCACCGGATGCAGGCCGCCGTTCTCGATACGACGCCCCGGCAAGGAAACATCAATCGTTTCTTCAGCCAGGCGCGCGTTCAATGCAGCGCTTTCCAGGTCAGATTTACGCGCGTTTAACGCTTGCTGAACCTGTTCTTTAGCTTCGTTGATGACCGCACCTGCAGCCGGGCGCTCTTCGGGCGGAAGCTCCCGCAGCGTGGTCATTTGAAGGGTCAAATGCCCTTTTTTACCCAGATATTCGACGCGGACATTGTCTAATGCGGCAACATCTGAGGCTTGATTAATGGCGGCCGTTGCATTGGCAACCAGCTCTGCGAGATGTGACATGTTTTTCCTCGTTATGTGGCGATATTCATCAGCAGTAGAAACAAAAAAAGCCTCCATCAGGAGGCTTTCTGGCGCTGTTTTTCGTTTCATCTTTCATGCGCTAGCCTCCTGAAATCAGGTGCTAAAGTAAAAGAAGAAGCGGAAAATAGCAGCATTCATGCTTGCGTTACCTTATGTGGTACATGCCGTAAGACCTTATTGGAAAGGCTAGACGGGGAATTGTCAATTATTTGATGGTCTTGTGAAACAAAAGAGGGAGCAAAGCCCCCTCTTTCAACTGGCTTATGCCAGTGCTGCTTTCGCTTTTTCGACCAGAGCGGTGAACGCTAATTTGTCGAATACTGCGATGTCAGCCAGAATCTTACGGTCGATTTCAACAGAGGCTTTTTTCAGGCCGTTGATGAATTTGCTGTAAGAAATACCGTTCTGACGTGCTGCTGCGTTGATACGCGCAATCCACAGTTGACGGAACTGACGCTTACGTTGACGACGGTCACGGTAAGCATACTGACCAGCTTTGATAACAGCCTGGAAGGCAACGCGGTATACGCGTGAACGCGCACCGTAGTAGCCTTTGGCTTGTTTCAAAATTTTCTTGTGACGTGCACGGGCAACTACACCACGTTTTACGCGAGCCATATGTGCTCTCCTGTATCTATTCTAATTAAAAAGTTAAAAAAACGTTAACGACTTATGCGTACGGCAGGCACGCGATAACCAGACCCAAATCGCCTTTAGAAACCATGGCTTTTGGACGCAGGTGACGTTTACGCTTGGTAGCTTTTTTAGTCAGAATGTGACGCAGGTTAGCACGCTTGTGTTTAAATCCACCTTTACCGGTTTTTTTAAAACGCTTAGCAGCACCGCGTACGGTCTTAATTTTTGGCATTTTAATAACTTCCACTTCGCATTGTTAATAAACGAAACATAGGCGAACAAGACCTGTGAAGACCGAGGGCTCCACAGATCCTGCTACTTGAAGGCCTTACTGTTTCTTCTTAGGAGCGAGCACCATGATCATCTGGCGGCCTTCGATCTTCGATGGGAAGGATTCGACCACTGCCAGTTCACTCAGATCGTCACGGACGCGATTAAGCACTTCCATACCAATCTGCTGGTGAGCCATCTCACGACCGCGGAAACGCAGTGTGATCTTAGCTTTATCACCCTCTTCCAGAAAGCGTACCAGGCTGCGGAGTTTTACCTGGTAATCGCCATCGTCGGTGCCAGGTCGGAATTTGATTTCCTTAACCTGAATAACTTTTTGCTTTTTCTTCTGTTCCTTAGAAGACTTGCTCTTTTCATAGAGGAACTTGCCGTAATCCATGATACGACAAACTGGCGGCTCGGCGTTAGGGCTGATTTCGACTAAGTCTACTCCGGACTCTTCTGCTTTTTCCAGAGCTTCTCTCAGACTCACAATACCAAGCTGCTCGCCTTCCAGACCTGTTAAGCGAACTTCTTGCGCGCGAATTTCGCTATTAATACGATTCGGGCGCGCCGTTTGAACTCGTTTTCCGCCTTTAATACCTTATACCTCCAGTTGTTGAAGACTGCGGCTGCGAATCTCAAGTCGCAGCTTCTCAATCACTTCATTTACGTCCAAACTGCCCAAGTCTTTACCACGGCGGGTGCGAACGGCAACTTTGCCTGATTCCACCTCTTTATCACCGCAGACCAACATGTAAGGGACACGACGTAATGTGTGCTCACGGATTTTAAAGCCAATCTTCTCATTTCTCAAGTCCGCTTTTACGCGAATGCCCGCATTTTGTAGTTTCTGCGTCAATTCTTTAACGTAATCAGCCTGAGAATCGGTAATATTCATCACTACAACCTGCACTGGCGCAAGCCAGGTTGGGAAGAAGCCCGCGAATTCTTCGGTAAGAATACCGATAAAGCGTTCAATAGAACCCAGAATCGCACGGTGAATCATAACCGGAATCTGACGCTCGTTGTCTTCACCTACATAAGAGGCGCTTAAACGCTGCGGCAGAGAGAAGTCCAGCTGAACCGTACCGCACTGCCAGGCGCGGTCGAGACAGTCATACAGTGTAAATTCAATTTTCGGACCGTAGAATGCGCCTTCACCCAGTTGATATTCAAACGGAATGTTGTTTTCTTCAAGCGCAACTGCCAGATCCGCCTCAGCACGATCCCAGGTCTCGTCACTGCCGATACGTTTTTCCGGACGAGTTGAGAGTTTGACCACGATTTTCTCGAAGCCAAAAGTGCTATACATATCGTAGACCATACGAATACAGGCGTTAACTTCATCACGCACCTGCCCTTCAGTACAGAAGATATGCGCGTCATCCTGAGTAAAGCCGCGTACACGCATCAGACCATGCAATGCACCTGATGGTTCATTACGATGACAGCTACCGAACTCCGCCATACGCAGCGGCAGGTCACGGTAAGATTTCAGACCCTGGTTAAAGATCTGAACGTGGCCAGGACAGTTCATCGGTTTGATGCAGTATTCACGGTTCTCTGAAGACGTCGTAAACATCGCATCTTTATAGTTGTCCCAGTGGCCGGTTTTTTCCCACAGCACACGGTCCATCATGAACGGGCCTTTCACTTCCTGATACTGATATTCTTTCAACTTAGAGCGTACGAAAGTTTCCAGTTCACGGAAGATAGTCCAGCCATCGTTATGCCAGAAGACCATACCCGGCGCTTCTTCTTGCATATGATACAGGTCGAGTTGTTTACCGATTTTACGGTGGTCACGCTTCGCCGCTTCTTCCAGACGAACCAGATAAGCATTCAGGGCTTTTTTGTCTGCCCAAGCGGTACCATAAATACGCTGCAACATCTTATTGTTGCTGTCGCCACGCCAGTACGCACCGGCAATCTTCATCAATTTGAAGTGGTGACAGAAACGCATGTTCGGCACGTGCGGTCCACGACACATGTCGACATATTCTTCGTGATGATACAAGCCTGGCTTGTCATCATGCGAAATGTTCTCATCAAGAATAGAAACTTTGTAGTTTTCGCCACGCTTCACAAAGGTTTCACGCGCTTCGTGCCAGCTGACATTCTTCTTGATGACATCGTAGTTCGTTTCGGCGAGCTCGTGCATACGTTTTTCGAGCGCGTCGATGTCTTCCTGAGTCAGCGTATGATCAAGATCAACGTCATAGTAGAAGCCGTTATCAATAACCGGGCCAATCGCCATTTTGGTATTCGGCCACAGCTGCTTGATAGCATGGCCCAACAGGTGCGCGCAGGAGTGACGAATGATCTCAAGACCTTCGGCATCCTTGGCGGTAATGATGGAAAGCTGTGCGTCGTTTTCAATCAGATCGGAAGCATCAACCAACTCACCGTTTACGCGACCAGCGATGGTGGCTTTAGCCAGGCCAGGTCCAATGTCGAGGGCAACATCCATCGGGCTTACGGCACGGTCAAAATGGCGTTGACTGCCATCAGGAAGAGTAATTACAGGCATTTTATATCCTTATTTGCAGTGATGCCCCACACATAAGAGCATATACAAAGAAAATAATCGTGTTTTGACAATGGATTACGACACCATCTGACCAACAATCGTCAAATTGGCTCGCCATCCGACACATCACCGTAATCAGACAAACTCTGATTTACGATCTGTTCCCAGATGGTAACACTAACAAAAGGGGGAATGCACTCCCTGCGCGCGATTGATATATCAACAGCTTTCGGAGGCGTGAAGTGAGTTTTCTGCGTGACGCTCGCAATCTCATTTTGCTGGGCTACGCTTTCACAAGACCTTACAACGAAGGGGGCAAAGTATGAATGTTTCCAGCAGAACGGTTATCATATTGAATATTCTCTCTGCCGCGGTACTGGTCATGCTGCTAGCGAGCAAGTTTAACTGGTTTTGACTCTACGGGTAGGCTATACATCCTGTATATTCATAAAGAGATGTAAGCAAATCACAAGGAAGAACTATGCCATCAAAACGCTTTGCGAAAAAACACTGGAAAATGGTGGTGGTATTAATCGCTATCTGCGCAGCGATGTTATTATTACGCTGGGCGGCAATGTTATGGGGCTAGAGAAACACCTTAACATTACGTGCTTTAATACAAAATGTATTAGGCGTAATGCAAATGGGTGATTTAACTCTTACACAGCTAATACACTGACTCGTAAATCTTTGAATAAATTTACATCTTATCCCATGTTAAAAACCGGTACGTCAGAATCCGGTTTTTACAGGGATAAATGATTCCAATAATATTACGCAATAGAATCACCCATTAAGATTAAGACCATTCACCCGCCACAAGTTTGTGCACATCAAATGCATCATTCATTGACTGCCCAGTGGACTGTGAACCCGGCGCGATGTTTGAACCCGCTTCAACATCAGAAGCGCGAGTAATACCGATTTGAGTTGAGGTGTCACTGGCAGACTGTGTAGTAGAATCAGCAGCAAATACGCCAAATGAAAGTGCTGAAAGCACCATTGCTGCTGCAGCGGTTTTGAATTTATTCATAATGTTTTTCTCTTTCTCAATTAATGCAGAACAACTTGAGGCGAATAAATGCCTGTGTTGATAGTGTAGATCTGGATCACACTTTTGCATAGTCAATTTATTTATCAAAAGTTGTCAAATAAACTGAAGTTTTATCAAGAGAGAGAATTATGAAGAAATTATGGAGATAGCGAATTAATACGTTATTTAAAACGCTGTTTACGTTTTAATAGCACGCTTTGTTAAAATAAAAATGGGCCGATAATATTTCGGCCCGAGAGAATTACATTTTGTAACCTAAGGAAATCGTGGTTCTGCGGTCTGTGTGTTCCGGAGCGGAAGCCGGTGGTTCAGAGTTCCAGGTAACGTTGTAAGCAACCTTCAAACCAAAGTGTGCGTTAATCGCCACATTCAGCGCAGTCTCTGAGTTCAGCGTCGTATCATCCGCACCAAATACGGAGACACCCTGCGTGAATTTGGCGTTATCAGTGAACTGCCACGCATAGGTGCCAGACGCATAACCCAGCGGTTGTGTTTTGGTTTCGCCATCTGTGTATTCGTCATAACGTACACCAGGACCGAATTCGAAACGGAAACTGTGTACCGGTCCGTTCAGGAACTGACGACCATAACCCGCAGTGAACACATCACGCTGACGGTAGCCGTTATAGCGGTCTGTTAACCAACTCGCCTGTCCGAAGAGATAATCCGTATCGGTCATGTTGTAACGGCTACGACCGCCTACCGCATACTTCTCAGAAGAACGCTCGTCGTTAGAGGAAGTATTACTCGCATTACCCCACAGTGACCAGGCTGTACTTTCGCCATACCAGGTCATGGTGGTATCAGCCGTCAGGGAAGAGCTTTTAGTGTTACCCGATTGCGCCAGATAACCGGCGTTAAGGTTGCCTTCAAACGGTTTCTGCGCAGTGGAAGGGTCATCCATGACAGTAAAAACGGTGTCATCAGCGGCTGCATACATCGAGGCAAACACGCCTCCCGCCAGCATCATTGCAGCGGGTACTGTCTTCAAAAGCTTCATTTTTAAGGGAGTCCGTACAACAAAAAAAGAGACCATCACGGTCTCGGAAACTTTCTTGAGGATCAATGAGAAGGCATCCGTAGAAAGGTAACAAATTATAAAAAGGCTCATATAACATAGCAATGATTTCTTATTTCATTTTTTGAATAAGAACGATCTTAAACCGACTTTTATTTCATATTAAAAAGCCGCTATTGCCTTAGAATTGCCTTACACATTTATATTAAAAATCATACTGTTATTTACTTTCTTTTCTGTCCAATGGGTGCCAGGCTTAACGAAGCCCATGCTAAAAGGAGGTCACAATGGTACATATTTACACTTTGACGCTCTCCCCTTCTCTCGACAGTGCCACCCTAACACCTCAGATCTACCCTGAGGGCAAACTCCGCTGCAGCGCTCCCGTCTTTGAACCCGGCGGCGGAGGCATCAACGTCGCACGCGCGATAACTCAGCTTGGCGGTAAAGCCACTGCCATATTTCCAGCCGGAGGCGCAACCGGTGAACATCTGGTGGCGTTGCTGGCAGACGAACGAGTGGCCGTAGACACCGTTCAGGCCAAAGACTGGACGCGGCAGAATTTGCACGTTCACGTCGAATCCAGCGGTGAACAGTATCGTTTCGTTATGCCCGGCGCCATGCTGACGGACGATGAATTTCGTCAGTTGGAAGAAAAGGTTATGGCGATTGAAAGCGGGTCCCTACTGGTGATCAGCGGGAGTCTGCCGCCAGGCGTCAAAACCGAAAAACTCACGCAACTGATCCACGCGGCGCAAAAACAGGGCCTGCGCTGTGTCGTGGATAGTTCTGGCGACGCACTGACGGCAGCGCTGGAATCCGGCAATCTGGAGCTCATCAAGCCGAACCAAAAAGAGTTGAGTGCGCTGGTGAATCGCGCATTAACGCAGCCAGACGATGTGCGTGACGCAGCTCAGGAATTGGTACGCAGCGGGAAATCACGCCGCGTGGTGGTTTCACTTGGGCCGCAGGGTGCGCTCGCCGTTGACGAGTCAGGATACGTTCAGGTCGTTCCCCCACCGATGAAAAGCCAGAGCACCGTGGGTGCGGGTGACAGCATGGTCGGCGCGATGACGCTAAAACTTGCACAAGGTGCATCCTTGCTGGAGATGACGCGTCATGGCGTCGCGGCTGGTAGCGCCGCAACTATCAATAAAGGGACGCGACTCTGCTCTCTCGCTGATACGCAGAAAATCGTCAACTATCTCACTCAACAGTAACCCCAGCTTCCCCCTTATCCCAGGGGGAAGTGTGCATAAAGTCGCCAAAATGGCGCAATCGACTATGCTAAAAAAACTTTCATGATAACAACGAGGTGAAATATGAGCAGTGGTGATATCACCCGCTACGTGGTAATCGTAAAAATTCATGAAGATTCGCTGACCGAGCTCAACGAAATCACCAATCATCTTTCGCGAAGCGGTTTTTTGCTCACGATGGCTGATGAGGAAGGAAACATTCACGACCTGGGCATCAACACCTTTGGTCTGATCAGCGCCCTCAGCGCTGATGAAGTGAAAACGCTGGCCAGCGGTCTGGTCAAAAGCGCGACAGGCAAAGAAGCCGCCATTCAGGTGAATACCTGGGAAGAGTGGCAAAAAAGCGAACAATAAGTGCCCTGTATACATCCAAACGGCTCAGGTGTGCGTTAGCTCGTATTATTTAACGGCGGTTCTGCGCTAACTTTATGATCTGGCGGACAACATGGGAGAATCATCATGTGGCAGGCTATCAGTCATCTGTTAAATGAACAGCTGGGCGAAGGGGACATTGAACTGCGTAACGAGTTGCCGGGCGGAGAGATCCACGCCGCATGGCACCTGCGGTTTGCGGGACGCGATCTCTTCGTGAAATGTGATGAGCGGGAGCTTCTTCCTATCTTCACCGCCGAAGCCGATCAGCTTGAGTTATTGTCGCGCAGCAAAACCGTCTCAGTGCCAAAAGTCTGGGCGCTGGGTAGCGATCGTGACTATAGCTTCCTGGTGATGGACTATCTCCCTGCCCGCCCACTGGACGCACACAACGCCTTTTTGTTGGGCCAGCAGATCGCGCGGCTGCATCAGTGGAGCGATCAACCGCAGTTTGGTCTCGATTTTGATAACGATCTTTCGACTACACCGCAGCCCAACGCCTGGCAGCGCCGCTGGTCGACCTTCTTTGCGGAACAACGCATCGGCTGGCAGCTGGAGCTCGCTGCGGAAAAAGGTCTCGCGTTTGGCAACATCGATGCGATCGTAGATCACGTACATCAGCGACTTGCATCGCACCAGCCGCAACCGTCATTACTCCACGGTGATTTGTGGTCTGAAAACTGTGCGTTAGGTCCAAACGGACCGTATATTTTTGACCCCGCCTGCTACTGGGGCGACCGGGAATGCGACCTGGCGATGCTACCGCTACATCCTGAACAACCGCCGCAAATCTATGACGGCTATCAGGCCATTTCCCCACTGCCTCCGGATTTTCTTGACCGACAACCGATCTATCAGCTCTACACGTTGTTTAACCGGGCGATTTTGTTTGGAGGGGAGCATTTGGTGAATGCCCAACGCGCGTTGGATAGGGTTTTAGCGGCATAGACGTGGGAAAATAGTCATGAAAACGGGTGGTCAAAACCACCCGTTTTGCTTTACAGAAAACCCAGCAATGAAAAGAAGAAATATCCTCCGACGATAATAATCACCGGCAAAACGTACAGCGGGAATATCTGCAGTAAAATGGTGTGATGCGGCACCACAATGCGTGATTCAATCTGCTCGCGCGTTAACCCATCTACACCCTTCGCTTGTTCCAAAATCAGTTGATCTTCAACGCCTTCGCGCAGAAAACGGGTCTGGCGACTCATACGTGCGCCCGACGCTTGCAGCGCTAGCGCGATAAAGATCATTGCAAAGATAATCCAGAACATAATGTTCAGTTGGTGCTGAAAATCAGGCGTAGGTGAGTTGTACCAGAAGAAATTCAAAAAAGGCGTATTAAAGCGCATCATCTCAATCATAACATGTGCAAAATCAAGCATAACCGCATTAATGCCCGCCTGTTTTTCACTGTGGTCATACATGAATTTCAGCACTGAAATCAGCGTAGAAATCAGCGCTGGGATGAAAATCACCCATCCGGCCACGCGTTTTAGCACTGCTATGCGTCCAGCTTGTTGATACGTCATCAGTTCCCCTTGATAAAGACGCTCTATTTGAGCCTAAGTTTACCCTCAGGTGGCGAATTTCGCCTGATCTTTAAAAGCGATATGGTAAATTGCTCTGAGTACCTGATTAAACCTTCCGCTGTATCCCTACGAAAGGAGATGTTGTCATGTCGACCCCGCACCAAATTGTTGCTGCCATTTTCGATATGGATGGATTACTGATCGATTCTGAACCTCTGTGGGATCGTGCTGAACTGGATGTGATGGCAAGCCTCGGGGTGGACATCAGCCGCCGCGGAGAGCTTCCCGATACACTGGGCCTGCGCATTGATATGGTCGTCGAGCTTTGGTATGCGCATCAACCGTGGAGCGGTCCGAGCCGTGAAGAGGTCACCGCCCGCGTGATTAGCCGAGCCATCGCCCTCGTCGAAGAAAAACGTCCGCTATTGCCTGGCGCCCGCGAAGCCATTGCGCTGTGCAAATCCCAGGGGTTAAAAGTCGGTCTGGCCTCCGCCTCGCCGCTGCATATGCTGGAAAAAGTGCTGGAGATGTTTGATCTACGCGACAGCTTTGACGCTTTGGCCTCGGCAGAAAAACTGCCGTACAGCAAGCCGCATCCACAGGTGTATATGGACTGTGCCGCGAAACTGGGTGTTGATCCACTGGCCTGTGTGGCACTGGAGGATTCCGTGAACGGCATGGTCGCATCTAAAGCGGCACGCATGCTTTCGATTGTCGTTCCCGCCGAAGAAGGCCAGCACGATCCGCGCTTTGCGCTGGCAAATGCCAAACTGACGTCACTCGTCGATTTAATACCCGCTCACCTTTTCGGCCAGTAAATCGCTTTTCGGGCAACGTACGGTTGCCCGAAAACATGACCGCCATAATATTTTTAAAACATCATTTCATTTTAATTTGTATTTCCCCTCAACGGCTTCTATTCTTACCTCCAGAACGACAATAACCCTATACTCTGAGGTACATATGATACTGGATGCCTTTAATCTTTCGGGAAAAGTCGCCATCGTGACGGGATGCGACACAGGCTTAGGCCAGGGAATGACGCTTGGGCTCGCGCAAGCGGGATGCGATATTGTAGGTGTAAACCGCAAAATCCCCGAAGAGACGGCAGCCAAAGTCATCGCCTTAGGCCGACGTTTTATGGCGATACAGGCAGATCTCAGCAAGCAAGACGCTATAGATGACATCGTGAGCAAAACCGTCGCTGAGATGGGCCGTGTCGATATTCTGGTGAATAACGCAGGTACCATTCGCCGGGAAGACGCGCTGACCTTCAGTGAAAAAAACTGGGATGACGTGATGAACCTGAATCTCAAATCAGTTTTCTTCCTGTCCCAGGCCGTGGCGCGCCAGTTCATTGCGCAAGGCGAAGGTGGCAAAATCATTAATATCGCCTCAATGCTCTCCTTCCAGGGCGGGATTCGCGTGCCCTCCTATACGGCGTCCAAAAGCGGTGTATTAGGTATCACGCGCCTGCTGGCGAACGAGTGGGCAACGCACAAGATTAACGTCAATGCCATTGCACCCGGTTATATGGCGACTAACAATACCCAGCAGTTGCGCGATGACGAGCAGCGCAGTAAAGAGATTCTGGATCGCATCCCGGCCGCACGTTGGGGTACGCCTGACGATCTGCAAGGCCCGGTCGTGTTCCTCGCTTCAGCCGCGTCGGATTATATCAGCGGCTATACCCTTGCCGTTGATGGGGGCTGGCTGGCGCGATAGCGTCGCTTTGTGACAAAGAGTTACACCGTAACCTCTTCCGCCTACTGTACAAAAACCCTATACTGTATGAATTGACAGTTTTGTGGGTTTTATCATGACGGCGGAAGGCCACCTCCTTTTTTCAATTGCCTGCGCAGTGTTTGCCAAAAACGCTGAGCTGACCCCTGTGCTGGCGCAGGGAGACTGGTGGCATATCGTTCCGTCTGCGGTCCTCACCTGCTTGCTACCGGATATTGATCATCCAAAGTCATTTTTGGGGCAACGGTTAAAATGGATAGCCAAGCCTATCGCTCGTGCCTTTGGTCATCGCGGATTCACGCACAGCCTGCTGGCGGTTTTTATTCTACTGACCTGCTTTTACCTTAAAATTCCCGAAACTTGGATTGTCCCGGCAGATGCTATTCAGGGAATGGTGCTCGGCTATTTAAGCCATATCCTTGCTGATATGCTCACGCCCGCCGGTGTCCCGCTGCTCTGGCCGTGTCGCTGGCGTTTCCGCTTTCCTATTCTGGCCCCGCAAAAAGGCAACCAGTTGGAACGCGTGTTGTGCATGGCGCTGTTCGCTTACGCCGTCTGGATGCCACAGACCCTGCCCGAAAATGGTGCAGTGCGCTGGTCGTCGCAAATGATCAATACGCTGCAATTTCAGTTCAATCGTTTTATTAATCATCAAATTGAACGTTAAACCAACAAAATAATCACATTTGTCATAAACCATTCCATTTGGATATAAGCGCCACATCACACTTCTGATAATCTTGCGCCAACATGATCGGAATATACCGATCGGATTATAAATCAGGAGAACGGGGATGAATTTTCCACTAATCGCGAACATCGTGGTGTTCGTTGTCTTGCTATTGCTGCTGGCGCAGACGCGTCACAAGCAGTGGAGCCTGGCGAAAAAGGTACTCGTAGGTCTGGTCATGGGTGTGGTATTTGGTCTGGCATTGCAGGCGATTTACGGCTCCGATAACCCAGTTCTGAAAGATTCCATTCAGTGGTTTAACGTTGTTGGTAACGGCTACGTCCAACTGCTGCAAATGATCGTCATGCCGCTGGTCTTCGCCTCTATTCTGAGCGCCGTGGCCCGTCTGCATAACGCTTCACAGCTCGGTAAAATCAGCTTCCTGACCATTGGCACTCTGCTTTTCACCACGCTGATCTCGGCGCTGGTCGGTGTGCTGGTGACCAATGTGTTTGGCCTGACCGCTGAAGGTCTGGTCCAGGGCACCGCGGAAACCGCGCGTCTGACCGCGATCGAAACCAACTATGCAGGCAAAGTGGCGGACCTGAGTGTCCCACAATTGCTGCTCTCATTCGTGCCGAAAAACCCGTTTGCCGATCTGACTGGCGCAAACCCAACGTCTATTATTAGCGTGGTCATTTTTGCGGCCTTCCTGGGTGTCGCGGCGCTGAAACTGCTGAAAGACGATGCGCCGAAAGGCCAGCGCGTTCTGACAGCCATCGACACGCTGCAAAGCTGGGTAATGAAACTGGTTCGTCTGGTCATGCAATTGACGCCATACGGCGTTCTGGCACTGATGACCAAGGTCGTCGCGGGGTCTAACCTGCAGGACATCATCAAGCTGGGCAGCTTCGTGATTGCCTCTTACCTCGGTCTGGGCATCATGTTTGTTGTTCACGGCATCCTGCTGGGTGTGAACGGCGTCAGCCCGCTGAAATACTTCCGTAAGGTCTGGCCGGTGCTGACGTTCGCGTTCACCAGCCGCTCCAGCGCGGCGTCTATTCCGTTGAACGTTGAAGCGCAAACTCGTCGTCTGGGTGTGCCGGAATCCATCGCCAGCTTCTCAGCCTCTTTCGGTGCAACCATCGGTCAGAACGGCTGTGCGGGTCTGTATCCGGCCATGTTGGCGGTTATGGTTGCGCCAACCGTCGGCATCAACCCGCTTGATCCAGTATGGATCGCGACGCTGGTCGGCATCGTGACCGTCAGCTCCGCCGGTGTGGCAGGTGTGGGTGGCGGTGCGACGTTTGCAGCGCTGATCGTACTGCCTGCGATGGGTCTTCCGGTAACGCTGGTTGCACTGCTGATTTCCGTTGAGCCGCTGATCGACATGGGTCGTACCGCGCTGAACGTCAGCGGTTCCATGACCGCTGGTACGCTGACCAGCCAGTGGCTGAAGCAGACCGACAAAGAGATTCTGGATAGCGACGAAAACGCCGAACTGGCGCACCGTTAATCCTGCCAAAACAAAAAACCGCCCTCGGGCGGTTTTTTTATGTCTGTTATTCCTGAATATCTTCATCCTGACGGATTTGCATCGCCCAACGCTGGGCTGCTTCCGGCTCACTAAAAGCGGGAGAACGGCGGAAATGTTCACTCATCAGGACAAACGCCACATATTTTCCCCGTAACTGCCAGACATCGCGAAAGCCATCTACCTTCAGGGCGTGAGCGGGCGGCGCGGGTTCGACGCGAGGCACGTAGCTAATGACAGGACGGTTTTGTTGACGAAATGATTTCATAAGCAGCTGGTTCACTAAAACAAATTCTGGAAACAGGAAATTCCTATCATAGCCGATTCCCACCCCGTGCGTCGCGCCCGGCATGCGACGCATGCCTCCTTTCGCTAAACGTCCAGTCTGAAAATTCTCAGTTTGCCCGTCAACAAATCACATTGTTCTATAGTTAACAGGGTTTTTCGCAACAACGATCCACTTCAGCAATGAAAAAGGAGACGAGTGGAATGTCGCATAATGATAAGACACATCAACCTCAACCATCGCCCATCCACGGGACAGAAGAGTCAAAACCGGGCATGGATTCGCTGGCGCCTGAAAACGGTTCGCATAAACCGACGCCTGAATCTTCAGCCCCTGGCGAGCAACCGACCGCACCGGGCAGCGTGAAATCACCGGAAACCGGCAACGATAAACTTCAATCGCTGGAACCTCACCGCAAGGGGGGCGAAAATTATGCGCTGACAACCAATCAAGGCGTGCGCATCGCCGACGACCAGAATTCTCTACGCGCCGGGAATCGTGGCCCGACGCTGCTTGAAGACTTTATTCTGCGCGAAAAAATCACCCATTTTGACCACGAGCGCATTCCGGAACGTATCGTTCATGCCCGCGGTTCTGCCGCACACGGTTATTTCCAGCCGTATAAAAATCTCAGCGACATTACCAAAGCCGACTTCCTTTCCGACCCCGACAAAATCACGCCCGTGTTCGTGCGTTTTTCTACCGTTCAGGGCGGCGCCGGCTCTGCTGATACCGTGCGTGATATCCGTGGTTTTGCCACCAAGTTCTACACCGATGAAGGGATTTTTGATCTCGTCGGCAATAACACACCGGTATTCTTTATTCAGGATGCGCATAAATTCCCTGACTTTGTCCATGCCGTCAAACCGGAACCACACTGGGCAATTCCGCAGGGACAAAGCGCGCACGACACCTTCTGGGACTATATTTCTCTCCAGCCTGAGACGCTGCATAACGTGATCTGGGCCATGTCCGATCGCGGTATTCCGCGCAGCTACCGCACGATGGAAGGGTTTGGTATTCACACGTTCCGCATGATCAATGCGGAAGGGAAAGCAACGTTCGTCCGTTTCCACTGGAAACCGGTGGCGGGTAAAGCCTCGCTGGTGTGGGATGAAGCGCAAAAGCTGACCGGACGCGACCCTGATTTCCATCGTCGCGAGCTGTGGGAAGCGATCGAGGCGGGCGATTATCCGGAATACGAGCTTGGGTTGCAGCTGATTGCGGAAAAAGATGAGTTTAAATTTGATTTTGACCTGCTCGATCCCACCAAGCTCATCCCTGAAGAACTGGTCCCGGTACAACTGGTCGGCAAAATGGTGCTCAACCGCAACCCTGATAATTTCTTTGCCGAAAACGAACAGGTGGCGTTCCACCCGGGTCATATTGTTCCGGGGCTGGACTTCACCAACGATCCGCTCCTTCAGGGCCGTCTGTTTTCGTATACCGATACGCAAATCAGCCGTCTCGGCGGACCAAATTTCCACGAAATCCCGATCAATCGCCCAACCTGTCCGTACCATAATTTCCAGCGCGACGGGATGCACAGACAGGATATCGATACCAATCCGGCGAATTATGAACCCAACTCCATCAACGACAACTGGCCGCGTGAAACGCCACCTGCCGCTAAACGGGGAGGTTTTGAGTCATATCAGGAACGGGTCGAAGGGACAAAAATCCGCGAGCGTAGCCCGTCGTTCGGCGAATATTACGCCCACCCTCGCCTGTTCTGGCAAAGCCAGACGCCGATTGAGCAGCAGCATATTATTGGGGCCTTCAGCTTTGAATTAAGCAAAGTGGTGCGCACCTATATTCGCGAGCGCGTCGTTGATCAGTTGGCGCATATCGACATCCAACTGGCGCAAGGCGTTGCCGATAATCTGGGCATTACGCTCACCGACGAGCAGCGTCATCTTGCGCCACCGAAAGACGTTAACGGGCTGAAAAAAGACGCGTCACTGAGCCTGTACGCCGTGCCTAGCGGCACCATAAAAGGTCGTGTCGTCGCGGTGCTGTTGAACGATAAAACCCGCTCAAGCGACGTGCTGGCGATCCTGCAAGTGCTCAAATCCAAGGGCGTACACGCCAAACTGCTCTATTCCCGAATGGGCGAAGTGACGACCGATGACGGCTCCGTTCTGCCGATCGCGGGGACATTCGCGGGTGCGCCGTCGCTGACTGTTGATGCCGTGATCGTACCGTGCGGTGATATTCAGAGCCTGCTCGGCAACGGTGACGCCGCCTATTATCTGCTTGAGGCGTACAAACACCTGAAACCGATCGCTCTGGCGGGTGATGCGCGACAGTTCAAATCGCTGTTGAAAGTGGCCGATCAGGGCGAGGAAGGCATTGTTGAAGGTGACGGTGCTGACGGTCAGTTTATGGAGCAGCTGTTCGACCAAATGGCTGCGCACCGTGTGTGGTCCAGAAGCAGTAAAATCGCCAGTATTCCGGCGTAATAAAATCGCCGGGTATTCACTACCCGGCGATATTTCACCTCATAAATCCAGGAACGACCCCAGACGATACCCGCGTTCTGCAATCGCATATTTCAGCGAGGGCGACGTTAGCACGTCCAGCTCCGCCAGGCGCGGCCAGCAATAGGCACTTTTACGCACCGTATTATCGACAAAGGCGGGATGGGCCATCATCTCAAACGACTGCTCACCCCGTGCAGCAGAAGCATCCAGCACCTGCAAGAACAGCGTTTCGCTGATCTCATCGCCATAAAAATCGCTGCTGTATCCTTGGGTGGTTGGCGCACGACTCAGCGCCAAATCGTGAGAGGCTTGCACCTGACGGTCCACGCGCATCGCTACACCCTTTCGCGCCGCAAACTCGGCGACCAGCGGGAAAATAGCCGGGATCATATGCACATGATGGTGACTGTCGATATGCGTCGGTTCGCTTCCGAAAAGATCGACAAAACGATTAAACTGACAATCCAGTTCACGCGCAATTTCATCGAGCGGTAGCGTCCCCTGCTCCGCCATTTGCCAAATCCACTTCCCCAGTTGCCCGCTGCGCGTCAGTCCAGGCATCGGCGACAGCGGCATCCCGAGCGTTAATACAAAATGCATCCCCACGCCCAGGCCCGGCAACTCACGACTTAGCGCGGCGGCATGTTCGACCGCTTCGCCATTGACCATCGCGGTGGTGGACGTCACCACCCCATGGCGACAGGCTTCAACGATGCCGTAGTTTTGCCCCTTCGACAGACCAAAATCATCGGCGTTTACGATCAACAGCTTGTCCATTTTCGCCCTCTTACCGTTGTTCGCGTTTGAGTTTCTCAACCGTCGCCGCAAAATTAGGCAACCATTTCTCATGCGCCAGGATCATTTCGCGTGCCAGCAATTCCGCATCACGGTCAGAATGCACCAGCGGACTGAGATTCAACGCCAGTAAGACATCATTCAACTCGCCGCTCAGCGCCGCATGGCTGGCCGCTACTTCGAAACCTTTGATGGTGTGGATCAAGCCCATCACTTTCTCATCAAAATGGGTGATACGCGCGTGTGGCGTCGCGCCGTCACGACCCAGAATGCAGGTCATCTCCACCGCCCAGTCTGCCGGGATATTGTCGATATGGCCGTGATGCGGCACGTTCACGTAATGTTCAGCTTGCTTATCATTGTAAATCGCGTTGATCACTTCGCAGGCGGCGTCGGAATAGTAAGCCCCACCGCGCAGTTCAAGCTCTTTAGGCTTGACGTTCAACTCTGGATCTTTATACAAATCAAACAGCTGTTTCTCGACCTTCTGCACTACCTGCGCACGCGCGCCGCCTTTGTAGTACTCGCCCATTTCAATCGCCAGCATCTCTTTCTGCTTGAAGTAATAGAGCAAGTAAGAGCACGGCAGCAGATTCAGAGAACGAATCAGCCCTTCACTGAACGGCAAGTCGAAGATATTTTTTACCGATCCGGCCGTCAGACGACCCGATGCAACGCCGTCCAGCAGCTCAGCGAAGCGCGACTCACCGTTGACCAGCACGTCTTTGATAAACACCATGTGGTTGAGACCAAACAGCTCGATGGAAAGATCGTCACTGTCGGACAGGACCAGCACATCGCGAATAAACATTTTCATGCCGATCGGAATGTTGCACACGCCGATAAAACGTTTAAAACTGGTATGCCGATACACCGCTTCCGTCACCATACCGGCCGGGTTGGTAAAATTGATGACCCATGCCTGCGGGCAAATCTCTTCCACGTCTTTAATGATGTCGAAAATCACCGGAATGGTGCGCAGACCTTTAAACAGACCGCCCGCGCCGTTGGTTTCCTGACCTAAGTAACCGTGGCTCAGCGGGATACGCTCGTCGAGTTCACGCGCTTTAAGCTGGCCAACGCGCAGTTGGGTTGTGACAAAATCAGCGTCTTTTAATGCCAGGCGGCGATCGAGCGTTTTATGCACGGTTAACGGAACGCCGGCTTTTTTCACCATGCGCTGGCACAGGTCGAAAATAATATCGAGTTTCTCCTGCCCTTCTTCAACATCCACCAGCCATAATTCACTCACAGGCAACTCGTGATAACGTTTCAGAAAACCTTCGAGCAATTCTGGGGTATAACTGCTGCCGCCGCCAATCGTTACGACTTTTAATTTCTGTTGCATAATATCTCCCTTAGCGTAATCAGGATAACTGCCTGCAAAGTATAGCGTGGCATTCCCGCTATTATGTGGGCAAGCAATTACGTCAATATTGATGGCGGATAACACCGCCAAAATTAATTTATGACCGTTAGACTTTTACGATAACTGCTCGGCGTAAAAGAGGTGAATTTTTTAAAGGTTTTAATAAACAGACTCGGGCTGCTATATCCCGACTCGTAAGCGATATCGGTGATGGAATAGTTGGTAATTTCGAGCTGTTTTTTAGCAAAATTAATGCGGATGCCGTTAATAATTTGCACCGGTGTTTTTTGATAATAACGCTGCGTGGCACGCGTAAGATACTCTTGCGATTTACCAGACAGCGCAATCATATTTTCCAGCGCGTTATCGCCAAATTGCATTTTGTCATGCATTGATTCAACGGTACCGCGAAGCCACTGTGGAATATCATCGATAATCTGCTGTTCGTCGCGATGATGGCGCAATCGGTTCATCACATAAAAGGTCACCGTCTCGATAAATTCATCAAATTCGTTGTCACGAAAATTCAGTGATGCAATCACCGTTTCGATCCAGGTCAGGAATTCATTTTTGATGCGATAAACCTGCGATGCCACAAAACAGAATGGCACCAGCGGTAAATAATGTTTTTCGAAGAAGCGTCGGCTCACGCCCACGTTGAGAATACGCGTGGCCCCAAACTCATAAAAACTCTGGTGATACGATCCCATCGGCAGGAAAACAAAGTCCCCCCGCTCCAGCAGAACCCGCTTGCCGTTGATTTCCTGATAGTAGCGACCGGTCAGGACAATGGTGAATTCGTAGTAATCGTGTTGGTGCAGGCCGCTGACGCTTTCCGTTTTATTGTAGATAACCACGTGAAAATTCTTGCCATTAAACAACTGCTGCTCAAGTGCGGTTTTAATTTCCATCGTGTTTACCTCCTGCGGACAGACTTAGTGCATCTTCTCGTGAAGCTCGATCAACTCTGCGACAAGCTCGCGTGCCAGCATCGAAGTCATGAGGTGATCCTGGGCGTGAACTAACACCAGACTGACCTTCATTTTACCTTCACCCTGATCGCTTTCAATCAGCTTAGTTTGTACCAGATGAGCTTCGTTCAGCGCGGTGCGGGACTGCGCCATCATGGTTTTCGCGGCCTCGAAATCGCCCTGTTTCGCCTGCTTAAGCGCACCGTAAGCCAGGCTGCGTGCTTGTCCAGAATTGATAATGAGCCCCATCACCACTTCTTCGAGGTCGTTTTCGGCGGCTTCTTCCGCCACGATAGTATCCAAATCAAACATCTTCATCTCCTTTTACTGCCGCGGGTTGCCCCGCGGCCTGACAATCTTAGAATTTCAGTGCGAGGGCGATATCTTCTTCGCTCTCTTCTTCATCTATCGTGGTTTGGGCTTTGTTGGCGATCGCCACGAAAGGCATGTAGAGCAGCGTTGCGACACCTAAGTTGAATATCGCCAGTAAGAAAGCGGCCACGCTACCGTTGGTGTTGAAGAATGCGCCCAGACCCGCCGGCATCGTCCAGGGTGCAATGTTGGTGATTGGCGGGATAATGCCCAGGTAATACGCGGTCAACGTAATTGCGGCCAGCAGCGGCTGAATCAGGATGAACGGGATAAACAGCACCGGATTCATGATGATTGGCAAACCAAACAGGATCGGCTCGTTAATCTGGAAGATACCTGACGGCAGCGCCAGCTTCGCCACCTGACGATGGTCGGCGCGACGAGAAGTGATAAAGATGGCGATGATCAGACCCAGCGTTGCACCCGTACCGCCCAGGAAGATGTACGAATCCAGCATTGGTTTCGCCCACACGTGGAAGGTTTTACCTGCTGCAAGAGCCGCATCGACCGAACCGTACTGCTGATACAACTGCACGTTTTCCAGCGCCCACGGCGTCATGATTCCGCTGTCCAGCGCAGCCAGCGCCAGAGAACCGTGTACCCCAAAGAACCACAGTAGCGAGGTGAAAATCACGTACGCCCAGCCTACCACCCCCCCCATCGACGCCAGCGGCGTAGAAATGGTGTCCATAATAATCTGGTGGAAGTTAGTGCCCCAGTGAGTCAGAGCCCAGGCGATAATCCCCATGATAGAGAGAATAATAAAGCCGGGAATTAACGCAGAGAACGAACGCGATACAGATTCTGGCACGCTATCCGGTAAACGAATCACCCAGTTTCGGCGAACGATAAAAGTAAACATTTCCGCCACGACCAATCCGATGACAATACCGGAAATAATATTTGCGCCCCCTAACCAATTCGCTCCCACGGCATAGGCTTCGCCCACGCTATAAGGTGTGACGGTCATAAAGGCCGCGACGGATAATAAACCTGCCGCCAGAGGATCGACTTTTCGTTCTTCAGCCAGCGCCATCCCAATGAAAAAAGGTGCCATCAACGACATAATACCCAACGTACCGTTGTATACGTTGCCGCCGATGGCTTTAAAGCCATTGAGGGTTTCAATGGTTGAAGCGTCTAAGCGAATACCTAATGAATAGAAGAAAGAACCTTCACCGAAACTCAGAAAAACGTTATTAATTAAAACGAACATGGCCCCAGCCAACGTCAACGGCATAACTTTAATAAAACCGTTTTTGATGGCATTTACATGCGGCTGCTTTCCTATTTTAACAGCAAAAGGAAGGAGAACCTTTTCAAGTGAATTGATGACTCTACTCATAGGAAATGACCCTTAAATGCCGCAACGAATATTGCGGCGTAAGTGTGTGAAATAACTCTTTGACGGGAAAAATAAAATATTCTAATTAGCGGCAGCTTTTTTAATCGATGCAACTGCAGCTTTAAGCACACCCAAACCATCGATTTTGCCGTACAGCGCAGAATCGATCACTTCAACCGGTTTATTCGGCAATAGACGCTGAATTTCTGGCAGCATATAGGCAATTTGTGGTCCCAGTAATACGACATCCGCCGCCGGGCCTTTTTCACCTGCCAGCGTTTCAGGAAACGCTTCAATCACCACAGGCACGTCGTACTTTTCCGCTTGTGCGCGCATCTTTGACACCAGTAACGACGTTGACATGCCCGCAGAGCAAAACAGATAGATATGTTTCTTTTCCATAGCCACTTCCCTCTTGTATGACCACCCACTATCACCAGATTGACGCCTGCGGGTGTTACACTTGTTTGTCATTGAAATCGAGTATACGGCAAGGCGGGATGAGGTGATAATTCGCGGTTAATCAAAATTGTCTCTCCTTGACCTGTCGTTTTGACTGCCCTCACAGTTTATGTAAATAATTCGCGCAAATAAATAAGATTCGTCAATGCATAAAAAAACCGGCCAGTTGGCCGGTTTGTTCAGGTGCTCAGGCAAAAACGTTATTTAACTTTCGGTGCCTGTGGGTCGGTATCATACTCAGCACAGGTCTGATAACCCGAGTTGATCACGTGTCCTGTATCGTCCAACGCGACAAAATAGGTTTCTGCTTTACCGTCTCGTTGACCCAGAATGTAAGTCTGGCAAGTCCCACGAGCATGGATCATAGTCACTTCTGAAGAAGGTTTACCCGCTACCTGCAACACTTGCGCGCGGCTCATGCCTTTCTTCACATCTTTAACTACCGGCTGCGTAAACTGATCGGAGGTACGATCATAAGCTGTACAACCCGCCAGCATAGTCAATACCGCCGCTGCACCTAAAATTCCTGCTACGTTCTTGTTCATATTCCTTCCTCTTGTTTATCAGCGCTTGTTAATCAGCGTGTTATCTAAGCATGGGATAAAAATGTCTATTCATCAACTTTACGGGCGAAGCAGCAGGTTTTTCGGAAAATTCTAATAAAACAACGATAAGCGACTAAATCGTCTTAATTTGCCCGTCTCGAAACTGTGATCCTTGTCGTTTTCCGCCCAAAGGGTTAGTTTTAACACATCACACATTGTGCTTTGTTTTTGCTAATGGAGGGCGTAATGGCTCTGCAACAAGAGATTATTCAGGCGCTTGGCGTTAAGCCATCCATCGATGCCAACGAGGAAATTCGTCGCAGCATCGATTTTTTGAAATCCTATTTGAAAACAAACTCGTTTCTGAAAACGCTGGTGTTAGGCATCAGCGGCGGTCAGGACTCTACGCTTGCCGGTAAACTTTGCCAGCAGGCAATCTCGGAATTGCGCCAGGAAACAGGTGATGAGTCGCTACAGTTTATCGCCGTGCGACTGCCTTACGGTGTCCAGGCCGATGAGCAGGACTGTCAGGACGCCATTGCTTTTATTCAGCCGGATCGCGTGCTGACCGTGAACATTAAAGGTTCCGTGCTGGCCAGCGAGCAAGCGCTGCGCGAGGCGGGTCTTGAACTCAGCGATTTTGTGCGCGGCAATGAAAAAGCGCGCGAGCGTATGAAAGCGCAATACAGCATCGCCGGGATGACCAAAGGTGTGGTGGTCGGTACCGATCATGCCGCGGAAGCCGTGACGGGATTCTTCACCAAGTATGGCGACGGCGGCACCGATATCAACCCGCTTTTCCGCCTCAATAAGCGCCAGGGAAAACAGTTACTGGCCGCTCTGGGCTGCCCGGAACACCTGTACCTGAAAGCACCAACGGCCGATCTGGAGGACGATCGCCCTTCTCTTCCGGATGAAGCCGCGCTGGGTGTCACTTATGAAAATATCGATGATTATCTGGAAGGGAAAACGTTGGATGACACCATCGCCCGCACCATTGAAGGCTGGTATCTGAAAACTGAGCATAAGCGTCGCCCGCCGATTACGGTATTCGACGACTTCTGGAAACGCTAAACGCGTAAGAGGCGGTCATTACCGCCTCTTTTTTAACCATTCGCAACCTGTTACACTGTATAACTGAACAGTATACGGAGTTTTTTGTGAGCAGGCGTCAATCTGCCCCGCGTCTTGAATTTGAAGCGGCGGCCATCTACGAATACCCAGAACATCTTCGCCCCTGGCTTGAGGCGCTTCCAAAACAGCCCGGTGTCTATTTCTTTCATGGCGAGAGTGATGCCATGCCGTTGTATATCGGCAAAAGTGTAAATATACGCAGTCGGGTGTTATCGCATCTGCGTACGCCCGACGAGGCCGCCATGCTGCGCCAGTCGCGGCGGATTACCTGGATGCAAACCGCGGGCGAACTGGGTGCATTGCTACTTGAAGCGCGTCTGATTAAAGAGCAGCAGCCGCTGTTCAATAAACGCCTGCGTCGCAATCGTCAGCTGTGTTCCTTGCAAATCACAGGTGGAAAACCGCAGGTGGTTTATGCCCGAGACGTTGATTTCTCGCACGCACCGGGGCTGCACGGTCTGTTTGCCAATCGCCGTGCGGCACTGCAAGCCCTGCAAACCCTCGCCGATGCACAGCAACTTTGCTATGGCGTGCTGGGGCTGGAATCACTCACCCGTGGGCGCGCCTGTTTCCGCTTTGCGCTAAAACGATGTGCAGGTGCGTGCTGCGGTAAAGAAAGCATTGAAGAACACGATGCGAGATTAAAAGAAGGGCTGTCGGCGCTGAGCGTCACCTGCTGGCCATGGCAAGGCGCCATTGCGTTAAAAGAAACCCGCGACGAAATGACGCATTATCACATCATTCATAACTGGTTCTGGCTGGGTGCCGTCGATACGCTAGACGATGCGACGGCACTCCTGCGCGCGCCAGCCGGTTTTGATCACGACGGTTATAAAATCCTGTGCAAACCGTTGCTTGCCGGTGGGTATGAAATCATTGAACTCAGTGACCCGGAAGCCAGGTAATTTCACTGAACAACAGCGTTCCTTCAGATTCCAGTAAACGTAACGTGTGCGTTCCGTCATGCCAGCTTGCGCCCTGATCGGCGGTCAGGAGTTTGTCCCCTAACTGCCACGCGCCACTCAGCACAAACGCCACGCCCCCGCGTGAGGCAAACGTGGTAAAGGTGCGATCGGCCACGCGCACTTTTGCCCGGCAACAGTCGCGCTTCGTCATAATATTGAAATCCATCGACATCCGCCCTTCGGTGAGATTCGCCTTCACCGGATGGTCACCCGCAAAACTAAACGGCTGATGTCGTTTTAGGGTATGGCAGAACGCATGCCCCGCATCCAGCGTCACTTCGCCACCTTCAAGAAGCGTGATTACCCGATCGACACCTGGAAAAAGAGAGAATTCGCCGTTGCTGGCAATAGAAGCAATACTGGCACGCCAGTGAAAATCACGCGTCGCAGAAGGAAAACAGCAAATCTCACGCGTCTCGCCAGCCCCGTTTCGCCAGAGATTAACCGGCATTTTGCGGATATCAAAAAAATCCATCACCACTCCTGAAAGGCGCAACTCGCACCAGGGCGACACTGAGTCAATGTCGCTATCTTGATTGTTATCGTTGGGTCATTACAGATGCATTATCGGCAGCAATGCAATAAGGCCTTAGTATGGCGTTGAAAAAAACACTAACGCCATGACTCTCTTAAACATTATCTGAACCGCTTACAGGAGCATACCGTGCTGGTGGCGCGTGACAAGAGGGTGAGAAAGAAAAAACCGCCGGACCTGTCCACCGCGATTACGCTTTTGTGAACAGGATTCCGGCGGTCTTATATGTGTTGAGCTGATTATTCAGCTGGCGGAGCCATTTTACCTTCTGGCGCAGGACGTTCTGTCAGACGCTTCTCAAAATTGGCATTGAACTGTTTTTTCTGTTCAGGGGTCAGAATGTTGTAAATCTTATTCTGCGTTTCCATCCGGGCCAGCATGCCGGCTTTGTGCTGCTCAGCCATCTTATCGATTTGCGCTTCCGCTTTGGCCTTATCAAACGTATTGCTGGCAATGATATCGTGCATTGCGCGGCGCTCTTCCAGCGGAGGACGTTTCATCTGGTCACGCTGGCTTTTCATGATGTCGCGAACCTGCTGTTTCTGGGCATCCGTCAGGTTCAGGTCTTTAAACATCATGTCATGATGCATACCCGGCTTGCCTTTATGGTGCATCATCTTGCTATCAGCGGGCGCGGCAGTTGCTGTCGCGGTATCGGCGGCGAACGCCATGCTGGTAGCGCCCAGAGCCAGGGTAGAAGCAACAAACAGTGCAGTTAATTTACGCATAATTTTTTGTCCTTTTCTTTCAGTTATTCTTCGGCGCTATGCCGTGTTGACGAGATTAACTTTACGGGGTTTATCGTCAATAAGTCAGAGCAACGGTAAAACAATGAAAGTGTAAAAAACAATTTTTAGCCAAATGTGGAGGAATTAAGGAAAAAAAGTGGAGAGTTGAAACAAAAATAGGCAAATAGCTGAGTTTAAAGAGATTATGAAGAAGTATACCGCTCTGTGGATTAATAATAAAGCAATACACCAGGATAAATCTGCAAATAACGGCAAACGCCATTATCGATAAGAAAATAAAATTGATATTCCTCTCTCCTCAGAGAGAGGAAATAGCATTAGGTTAATTTCTCAAGCATCAACCCTGCCCGCAAACCAAAGGCAACCGAGGGATTGGGGAACAACACGTATTCCGTCGTTTTCTGCACTTCGTAACGCTCGTCACCGTCTTGCGCCAACACCACACCATGCCGAAAAGGGGTGAAGTTTAACGTATGCGCCGCCATATGTAGCTGGAATGCCTCGCTACGGCGGGTGATCTGCTGCACGACCCGATAGCGATCGACGGTTCCTGAATAATGTTCAGGCTCGTTTCCAGATAACAGCGCACGCAGCGCCAGATGCGTCGGCGCAAAGCGTGAAAGATCGTTTTGCCCGAACGGCAACGCTTTGCCCAGCTCAAGCGTACAGGCCAGCGCACCAAAATTCTCGCAGGTAAAATGGGTAAATGTCCCGCCAGGTGACTGATGGAAAACCAGCGCCTCAAGGCCCGCATCCCCGAGCCAGCCAAGGAAAGACTCATCCCACGGCTGGTTGCGCTGCGGCATAACGCCAAAACGCACGTGGTAAGACGCACGAATGGCGGTATGCAGATCGAGATGCCAGCGGTCAGGACCCGTCGTGGCAAAAAACTCGCGCACGCCGTTTTCAAGCTGGAGTGCCCGCGCGGTCTCATCACCCTGCGGAAACTGCGCCCCGCGTCCGCCAAACATACGGTTGATATCGCTTTCCAGATAGCGCTTATTTTGCGCCAGCGCCGGAGGATTCCCCAGCACCACCAGCACACGGCAGCGCAAAGATATGTCACCGATAAACAGTGCCTTGAGCAGTAAATCGACAATTTCAACCGGTGCGGTTTCATTGCCGTGAATGCCCGCGGAAAGCACCAGAGACCGTTCACTGGTCTCAAAAGGGATCAGTTCAAGCAACCCGCGTCCGGACCATTTCCAGTGAAACGTCGGCCCCTCGCCTTGCCGCGCAGCAGGCGTTTCATCCGCGAGCGTCAGCGCCAGTAAATTCTGCATAACCTCTCCTTAGCGCTGGAACGGGTAAACCGATCCCAGATGCAGGATCTTCGTTAAGGCATCCAGCGCCTCACGCCCTTCTCGCAGCAGTTGCGGATCGACCAAATCAGCCTGGGTTAAGCGATCGCGATAATAACGATCGACCCAATCGTTGAGCGTATTAAACAACGCATCGTTCATCAGTACCGCCGGATTGACGGCGCGGATTTCGTCCTGCGTGAGCACCACCCGCAGGCGTAAACACGCCGGCCCCCCGCCGTTCGCCATGCTTTCACGCAGGTCGAACACCTTCAGTTCGCTGATGGGGTTATCGCCCTTGACCAGTTCGCTGAGATAGCGCCACACGCCCTGATGGTTTTGCGACTCCTGCGGGAGGACCAGCAGCATGCTGCCATCCTCACGGCTCAGCAGTTGGCTGTTAAACAGATAGGTTTGCACCGCGTCCTGCACGCTGACGGCACTTGTCGGCACCTGAATCGGCATAAAACCCGGCACCCGTTCGGCAAGGGTTGCCAGTAATTTCTCCTGCTGGGCAAACGCCTGCTCATGGCAAAACAGCACCTGACGATTTGAAACCGCAATCACGTCGTTATGAAACACGCCCTGATCGATAACCTGTGGATTTTGCTGCGCAAACACCACCTGCCCTGGGTTGACCTGATTCAGGCGCGCAACGGCCTGGCTCGCGGCCAGCGTCTGGCGCGCCGGATAACGGGACGGCGCGACGTGTCCACTGTCATCGCGGCCATAAATGAAAAGCTGCGTGGAGGGTTCACCGTAGTCACCGCCAAGACGGTTATGGTTCGCCGCCCCTTCATCACCAAACATCGCCACCTGCGGCAGCGCCTCGTGCACGCTAAACTGCGCATCATCTTTAAAGATGGCGCGCAGCACACGCTCGGTGGTGACCGCTTCGGTCGCGCGATGGAATTTATTGTTGAGGTTCGCCACGGTCAGATGCACTTTTCCGTCGAGGGTATCGGCCGATGGCCCGACGGTGGCGGCATTGGCCACCCACATTGACGATGCCGAACTGGCTGCCGAAAGCAGATGCGGCGCTTGGGTTCCGGCTTTTTCGACGACCTGCTCATCGCTGCCGCTAAAGCCGAGCTGGCGCAACACGTTAACGTTTGGACGTTCCTGCGGCGGGATCACTGCCTGCAGAAAACCAGCATCCGCCAGCGCTTTCATTTTCTGCAGCCCCTGCTTGGCCGCCAGCTTTGGATTTGAGACCTGGAATCGGTGTTTCGTCGACGCTTCGTTGCCAAACGACAATCCAGCGTAATGGTGGGTCAGCCCCACCAGCCCATCAAAGTTGACTTCACGCGCTTTCATGAGCATCCCCCTGAGTAAAATCGAGTCCTGGGTTGAGCGTCTCGGGCAGCGTCAGAGCGGGCGTTTCCAGACTGGCCATCGGCCACGCACAGTAATCGGCGGCATACCACGCGCTGGCGCGATGATTACCGGATGCGCCCACGCCTCCAAACGGCGCGGTGCTCGCCGCCCCGGTCAGCGGTTTGTTCCAGTTAACAATGCCTGCGCGTGCTTCAATCAGCAGCTGATCAAACTTCTCGCGATCGGGTGAAATCAGCCCGCTCGACAGGCCATAGCGGGTATTGTTGGCCATCGCGATCGCGCTGTCGAAATCATCGTAACGCCAGACGCACAGCAGCGGCCCAAAGACCTCTTCATCCGGGATGTCCCGTGCATCCGACATATCAATGATGCCCGGCGTTAACAGTGACGTTCCTGGCTGCACAAGCTTTGGCTCCAGCAGCGTTTTTGCGCCCCGCGCCACGTGTTCGCGCCAGGCATGAATGACGTTATTCGCGGCCTGTTCGGAAATCAGCCCGCCGATAAAGGGTTGTGGCTCGGCGTCCCATGCATCAGGCACCAGACGCGCGGTCACCTCAATGAGACGCGCTAAAAACGCATCGCCCTGTGCGCCGTTTTTCACCAGCAGACGACGTGCGCAGGTGCAGCGCTGTCCGGCGGTGACAAACGCCGACTGGATCGCCAGATGCACAGCGGCGTCAATATCATCAGGATCTTCAACAATCAGGGGATTATTGCCGCCCATTTCCAGCGCCAGAATTTTCTCCGGCTGACCTGCCAGCTGGCGATGCAGCTGATATCCCGTTCCCGCACTGCCGGTAAACAGCAGGCCGTCGAGATCGCTTAACCCGCTCAGCGCCTGACCGGTTTCACGCCCGCCCTGAACCAGATTAAGCACGCCCGGCGGCAGACCCGCCTGTTCCCAGAGTTTCACAACCGCTTCACCGCTCCACGGCGTCAGCTCACTTGGCTTGAAAATCACCGTATTCCCTGCCAGCAGCGCAGGCACAATATGGCCGTTAGGCAGATGCCCCGGGAAATTGTACGGGCCGAAGACTGCCAGCACGCCGTGAGGACGATGCCGCAGCGTCGCGGCACCATCCGCCATATCGGTATGCTGTTCGCCAGTGCGGGTATGATAGGCCTTAACCGAAATAGTGATTTTATTGATCATCGCCGTGACTTCGGTCGTCGCTTCCCAGCGCGGCTTGCCGGTTTCGCGGGCGATAACGCGGGTCAGTTCTGCTTTATTGGCTTCCAGCAGCGTCGCAAATTTTTCGACAATCGCCTGACGGGCCGTAAACGGCAGTTTTGCCCACGCCGGAAAGGCTTTTCTGGCCGCCTGACACGCCTGCTCTACCTGAGCCAGACTGGCATCAAAACCCTGCCAGAGCGCCTCATTGCCGACCGGATTGGTCTTCACGCGTCGTTCGCCTTCGCCCGTGACCCAGTCACCATTGATCCATAAACTCATGCTGTTTTCTCCTCGGGGCAAAGTCGCACCAGACGAACGGTATCGCCTGCGTTACATTTCAGGACATCCAGTTGGGCTGCGGTCAGCACCAGACGTTCACAGGTGGGGTTGGTGTGGATAAGCATCGCGCGAAAATGGTCGTACTGCTCGTTCGCCACCAGACAAGCGGGCCATTCACCCGGCGCTGGCTGGCCTTCTGCCACCGTCACCAGACGGCTTTTACGGATGGCTCGCACGCGGTCGACCTCGCACTCCAGCGTCGGGCCACCGTCAAAAATATCGACATAGTTATGGTAGCGGAAACCTTCTTTCTCCAGCACCGCGCGAGCGGGCGCGGTCTGCGGATGGACCTGGCCAATTACCGCCTGCGCTTGCGGACTTAAAAAGTCGGTGTAGATCGGATGTTTCGGCATCAATTCGGCGATAAACGCTTTCTGCCCTGTCCCGCACAAATAGTCGGCGCGGCTAAATTCCATCGAGAAGAAGCGTTCACCCAGGCTTTCCCAGAACGGGGAGTAGCCCGTTTCATCGATAACGCCGCGCATTTCCGCCACCACTTTTTCATTAAAGCGATCGCGAAATGCGGCCATAAACAGAAAGCGGGATTTCGAGAGCAGATAGCCGTTGCCCTCTTTGCGCCAGTCGGGGTCAAGAAATAAAGTGCAGAGTTCGCTGCTGCCGGTGTGATCGTTGCTGAGGAAAAGCGTCGGCAGCGCGTTATAGACATTCAGCTCTTTCGATGCGTGAACCAGCGTGCCAACGCGGTAGTTGTACCACGGGTCATTAAGGCCCACCGCCACCTCAATGGCGCAGATCCCTACCACGGTCCCGGTGTCAGACTCCTCCAGAACAAAGACGTAGCCTTGTTCACTTTTTGGCAGCGTCCCTTGCCAGGTTTGCAGGGCGCGGTCGATGCGAGACGACAGCGTTTTTTCATCGGCAGGAAGCGAGGTCAGCCCGCCCCCCGTCTTACCAGCAAGCTGCATGAGTCCGGCAAGATCGCCGCGCTCAACGGGACGGATGACCATCATGATGACACCCCTGATTTCACCTGTTCACAGGCCAGCGCAAAACGGTCTAAACCTGTGGCGATCTCTTCTTCGCTGACGATTAACGCCGGCGCAAAACGCACCACGTTAGCCCCCGCGATCAGCACCATCACGCCCGCTTTTGCCGCTTCCTGTGAAATAAGTTTAGCTTTTCCAGCAAATTCAGCCGTCAGTTCGCAGCCGATTAGCAGCCCCAGACCACGAATTTCTTTAAACATACCGGTTTTGCTGTTAATGGCGTTAAGACGCTCCACAAACCAGTCGTGGCGCTGCTTCACGCCCTTCAACACCTCTGGCGTATTGATAATATCCAGTAACTGTCCTGCCACCGCCGACGCCAACGGGTTACCGCCGTAAGTCGTGCCGTGCGTGCCCACGACCATCACGCTGGCACATTTGTTGGTCGTCAGAATGGCACCAATCGGGAATCCACCACCGAGGGCTTTGGCTGTCGACAGCACATCCGGCGTCACGCCGTAGTGCATGTACGCATACAGCTCGCCGGTACGGCCAACGCCGGTCTGGACTTCATCAAAAATCAGCAGCGCGTTGTGGCGATCGCACAATTCACGCAGCCCTTGCAGGAACGCTTTATCGGCAGGCACCACGCCGCCCTCGCCTTGCATCGGCTCGACGATCACCGCGCAGGTATCGTCATTAATCAGCGCGGCGGCGGATTGCAGATCGTTATAAATAGCGTGACGAATGTCCGGTGGCAGCGGAGCAAAATCTTGTGAATAGGCGGGCTGACCGCCCGCGCTCACGGTAAACAGGGTGCGCCCGTGGAAGGCGTTTTTGAACGCCACAATTCCGCTTTTTTGCGCACCAAAATGATCGTGGGCGTATTTACGTGCCAGCTTGAGTGCCGCTTCGTTGGCCTCTGCGCCGGAGTTACAGAAAAAGATTTTTTCGGCAAAGGTCGCGTCGATCAATTTTTTAGCCAGGCGCAGCGCAGGCTCGTTGGTATAGCCGTTGCCGGTATGCCAGAACTTCGCTGCCTGGTCGTTCAACGCCTGACGCAGCGCAGGATGCGCGTGGCCCAGAGCATTTACCGCAATCCCGCCCGCAAAGTCGATGTACTCTTTTCCCTGCTGGTCCCACAGGCGTGAGCCTTCACCCCGTACCGGAATAAAAGCCGCCGGGGCGTAAACCGGTATCATCCATTCATCGAAATTTTCACGCGTAATTGACAGAGACATAGCGACCTCATCCGGTAAATTAAAAGTTATTCAAATGTTAAATAATTGAGTGTTTGCACTGTGAATGTAGATTGCAGAGTTCGTGCCAGCCAGCGATAAAATTGCATAAACGGCTTGGGAGGACGGAATATCAATAGGTTACGCCGTACAGCTATTCACTGTTAATGCATAATAAGTGAATATTTTTACAGCAAGCGGCGGTTTGCCGCAGGAAAAACAGAAATATTATTCACAGGCCAAATATAATTCTGGATTTGTGATCGCTCGCGAAATTTACTGGCCGTTTACGCTCTGTTTGAGGGCAAGGCGCGTCGAAATGGTGCAAATATTGCACCGTCGGGATTTTCTGTTGCAGTTATTAGTTGAACCCGATAACAGGCGGCGCAAATTCTGCTAACATCCATGCACTATTCACCTTGCATTGGCAGCGACTATGAAATTTGTCTCTTTTAATATCAACGGCCTGCGCGCCCGTCCTCACCAACTGGAAGCCATCGTTGAGCAACATCAGCCAGACGTGATCGGCCTGCAGGAGACAAAAGTTCACGACGACATGTTCCCCCTCGAAGACGTCGCCAAACTGGGCTATAACGTCTTTTATCACGGGCAGAAAGGCCACTATGGCGTGGCGCTGCTGACCAAACAGACACCGGTTTCCGTGCGTCGTGGCTTCCCTGGCGACGACGGCGAAGCGCAGCGCCGCATTATCATGGCGGAAATTCCCTCTCCGCTTGGGAACATCACCGTCATCAATGGGTATTTCCCGCAGGGCGAAAGCCGCGACCACCCGACCAAATTCCCGGCCAAGGCCAAGTTCTATCAGGATCTGCAGGATTATCTGACGACGGAACTGAACAAAGAGAATCCGGTGCTGATCATGGGTGACGTGAATATCAGCCCAACGGATCTGGATATCGGCATCGGCGAAGACAGCCGCAAGCGCTGGCTGCGAACCGGGAAATGCTCATTCCTGCCGGAAGAACGCGAGTGGATGCAGCGTCTGCAAAGTTGGGGTCTGGTGGATACCTTCCGTGCCGCAAATCCGGATACGCAGGACCGTTTCTCGTGGTTTGACTACCGCTCAAAAGGCTTTGATGACAATCGTGGCCTGCGCATCGACCTGCTGCTGGCCAGCGCACCGCTGGCGGAACGCTGCATCGAAACCGGTATCGATTACGATATTCGCGGCATGGAAAAGCCGTCCGACCACGCGCCAGTCTGGGCTAAGTTCAAACTGTAATCGCCGGTGAAACTGCAAAAAATTCTGTTGATATGCGCCCTGTTGGGCGCATTTTTCATGATTCAGACGCTGCTGCCCCCCGGTTTTCTTTCGCTCGAATCGATCAAAACGCATCAGCTCGCGCTCCAGGACTATGTTGAACAGGCTCCCGCACGCAGTGCCGCAATCTATTTCGCCGCCTACGTGGTGGTCTCTGCCCTGTCGATTCCGGGTGCGGCGCTACTCACCCTGCTCGGCGGCACGCTGTTCCCGTTTTGGCAGGGCATTATTCTGGTGTCGTTTGCCTCCACGCTTGGCGCGACGCTCGCGATGCTGACCAGCCGTTATATTCTGCGCGATGGGGTTCAGCACCGGTTCAGCCATCAACTAAAAACGGTTAATGAGGGGATGGTTCGCAACGGCGCATTTTATCTTTTCGCCCTGCGCCTGATGCCGCTTTTTCCGTTCTTTCTGGTCAATTTACTCGCCGGATTAACCGCCCTTGGCGTGCGTCGTTACTGGTGGATTAGCCAGCTGGCGATGCTGCCCGCCACGGTGATATTCCTGAATGCCGGACGCGAACTGGGCAAACTGACATCGCTGCGCGATATTCTGTCGCCGGGCATGCTTTTCGCCTTTACACTCTTAGGGTTATTGCCGCTGGTGACGCGCTGGCTGTTTTCTCGCTATTTCCATTCTTCTCATTAACAGGGAGGCATTATGCGCCGTGTGCGTGGCTGCGTATTTCTGACCGGACTGCTGCTGGCAGCCCCCGCAATGGCTGACGCCAGTTGGCAAACCGTGCAAAACGACGCCAAAGGCCAGACCGTCTGGTTTAATGCCTGGGGCGGCGATCAGGCCGTCAATCGCTATCTCGACTGGGTAAGCGGCGAGATGAAAACCCATTACGCGATCACCCTCAAAATCGTACATCTGGCGGACGCTGCCGATGCGGTCAAACGCATCCAGACAGAATCCGCCGCCGGGCGAAAAACCAACGGTTCTGTCGATTTACTGTGGGTCAACGGGGAGAATTTCCGCACGCTGAAAGAAGCCGGTTTGCTGCAAACCAGCTGGGCGCAAACGCTGCCGAACTGGCGCTATGTCGATACCGATAAACCGGTCAACGAAGATTTTGCCATTCCAACCGACGGCGCAGAATCCCCGTGGGGCGGCGCGCAATTGACGTTTATTGCCCGCAAAAAGAGTCTGCCAGTTCCGCTCTCCGATCCCGAAGCCCTGCTCAGCTATGCGCAAAAAAATCCCGGTAAAATCACCTATCCGCGTCCGCCGGATTTCACCGGCACGGCGTGGCTGGAACAGCTCCTGCTAACACTGACGGTAAATTCTGATGCGCTGAAAGTCCCGCCTGATTCACACACGTTCAACGCAGTGACGGCTCCGCTATGGGATTATCTCGATAAACTGCACCCGCTGCTCTGGCGCGAAGGCAAAGACTTTCCGCCCAGCCCTGCACGAATGGATGCCCTGCTCGCCAGCGGCAATCTGAATATGTCAGTCACCTTTAACCCGGCGCACGCGCAGCAAAAAGTGGCCAGCGGCGAACTGCCTCTCGACAGCTACAGTTTTGGCTTTCACGACGGCATGGTAGGCAATGTGCATTTCGTGGCGATCCCGGCGAACAGCAGCGCCAGCGCGGGTGCCAAAGTGGTTGCCAATTTCCTCCTGTCGCCCGGGGCGCAAATTCGCAAAGCCGACCCTAAAATTTGGGGCGATCCGAGCGTGTTAAGCCCGCAAAAACTGCCGTCGGAACAGGCCGCGCAACTTAAAAAATTCATCCCTGACGGGTTACCGAAAACCTTGCTGGAACCGCATGCGGCGTGGGTTAATGCGCTGGAGCACGAATGGTTGCGTCGCTACGGCACCCGCTAGGCTGGCTGGTCTGGATAGCGGTAGCCGTCATCTATGCGCCGCTGATCCCTGCGGCGGGCATGTTGATGGCTCCGGCCTTGTCGCTTGCCGGATGGCAGGCGCTGTTGAGCGATCCGCAGCTGCCGCAGGCGTTTATCGCCACGCTCGTTTCGACGTTTATCGCCACCGCAGGTTCGCTTTTGATTGCCCTTTGCGTGGTCGCGGCGCTGTGGCCCGGCGACCGCTGGCGGCGTTTACATACCCGACTGCCATCGCTGCTGGCCGTACCGCATGTCGCCTTTGCCACCAGCGTGCTGCTGATGTTTGCAGAAGGCGGCGCGTTTTATCAATGGTGCAGCGCCTGTTCTCCCCTGATCGATCGCTACGGCATTGGCCTGGGGCTGACGCTGGCGGTGAAAGAGAGCGCGTTTGTGCTGTGGGCGATGTATGCGGTGCTGCCCGAAAAGACGCTGGCGCAACAGTGGGTGGTGCTGCGAACGCTCGGCTATTCGCGCATTCAAGGACTTTTCTGGCTGGTACTGCCCGCCATCACACCAGCGCTCGGCGCGGTAATGCTGGCGGTGGTCGCCTGGTCGCTGTCGGTGGTGGATGTCGCGATTATCCTTGGACCGGGTAATCCGCCGACGCTGGCGGTGCTGGCCTGGCAGTGGTTGAGTCAGGGTGATGCACAGCAGCAGACCAAAGGGACATTATTGTGCCTGCTGCTCCTTCTGCTGCTGGCGCTGTTTGCCGCCGTCGGTTGTATAATCTGGAGACGCTGGCACCGCCCGGTTCCCGGCGCGTCTGGCATTCGGCAGCATTTGGGCGCGCCCATGATCGGCACAACGCTGGGAGGGCTACTGCCGCTTTGCGGAGTGATGTGTGCAGCTGCGCTGATTTTGCTGGCAGGCGAAGACAGTTTTGATTTGGTGCCGTTTCGCGCCAGTCTCTCGTTGGCGCTGTTTTCTGGCCTGATAGCCCTGGCGATTATTTTACTCTGGCTTGAATGGGGGCCGTCTCGCGAGTCGCTTTGGATCTGGCTTCCGCTGGCACTCCCCGCCCTGCCACTGGTCGCCGGACAGTACCGTATCGCGCTCTTCACGGGCATCGACGGATCGTATCTTGCCGTGCTGTGGGGGCATCTGCTGTGGGTGTTGCCGTGGATGCTGCTGGTGCTGCAACCTGCGTGGCGCGGGCTGGACCCGCGCGCAATATTAATCGCGAGAACGCTCGGCATGCGGCGCAGCAAAATATTTTGGCTGATCAAATGTCCTATGCTGATCCGCCCTCTGCTTACCGCTTTTGCCACAGGCTTTTCCGTCAGCATGGCGCAATACTTGCCGACGCTATGGCTCGGCGCGGGACGATTCCCGACGCTGACCACCGAGGCGGTCGCGCTCAGCAGCGGCGGCAGCACGGCCATTCTTGCGGGTCGCGCGCTGTGGTTGCTGGCGCTGACGGCCGCCGCTTTTGGCCTCGCGGCAGGTTTATCCCGCCTGGCTGGACGTTTCAGACGAGGTCTACGTTAATGCTGATAGTTAAAAATCTGACGCTTGAGCCGCTTTTCCGCCAGGTGAACTTCTGCGTGAATAAGGGCGAAATCGTCACGCTGATGGGCCCGTCCGGCAGTGGAAAATCCACGCTGTTCGCCTGGATGGTGGGCGCACTTCCCAAAGATTTCAAAGCGTGCGGCGAACTGTGGCTGAACAACAGAGAATGCGACGCGCTGCCCGTCGAGAAACGTGAGATCGGTATTTTGTTCCAGGACGCGCTGCTGTTCGACCACTTTAGCGTGGGGCAAAATCTGCTGCTGGCGCTCCCTGAGCACATAAAAGGACCCGCGCGTCGTGATCAGGTTGAGCATGCGCTAAAAAGTGCGGGGCTTGATGGGTTCTACGCAAGCGATCCGGCCACGCTCTCCGGCGGGGAGCGCGCCAGAGTCAGCCTGTTGCGCGCGCTTCTGGCGCAGCCGCACGCGCTGCTGCTGGATGAGCCGTTTAGTCGTCTGGATAAGGCGTTGCGCGTCTCGTTCCGGGAATGGGTGTTCGCACAGGTTCGCGCGCTCAATATTCCCGTGGTGCTGGTCACGCACGATGAAGACGATATTCCGGCGGAGGGACGCGTGCTTCAGCTGTCCATGTGGCAATAATTTATGTGCTAACGCAAAGAACTCTGGCGAGCGGGGGACGAAAATGACACACCTTTTACCTGATATCAGATTTTTCGATGAAACGTGTTTCTCACCTGTCCACGCTCGCCATGATCCTGGGGCTCGCCACTTTCTCCACCGCTGCCGCTGATATGGCGCAATCACTGACGTTTGCGCAGCTGCAACAGCATCAGGGTACGGTTATCGACACCCGCGCCAGCGCGTTTTATAACGGCTGGCCGCAGACGCTGTCTGGCCCGTCCGGGCATGAACCTGCCGCGCTGAATCTCTCCGCCAGCTGGCTTAACGTGATGAGTGACGAACAGCTCGCAGGCTGGGCAAAACAGCATAACCTGACGCCAGCATCCGTGATTGCCCTGTACGGCAGCGACGCAGACAATCAGGCGGTCAAAGCACGATTACATAATGCAGGATATTCGACGGTTTCAACGCTGGGCGACGCGCTGCAAACCCCTGCTCGCCTGCAACGTCTACCTCATTTTGAGCAGTTGGTCTATCCGCAATGGATCCATCAGCTGCAGCAGGGCAAAAAAGTGGCGGCCGCGCCGACGGGTGATTTTAAAATTATCGAAGCCGCCTGGGGTGCGCCCAAATTTTACCTGCTAAATCACATTCCCGGCGCGGATTACATTGATACCAATGAAGTCGAAAGCGAACCGCTGTGGAATAAAGTGTCAGATGACAAACTGAAAGCGATGCTGGCGAAGCACGGCATTCGTCACGACACCACTGTGATTTTGTATGGCCGCGACGTCTATGCTGCGGCACGCGTGGCGCAAATCATGCTGTACGCCGGTGTGAAGGACGTACGCATTCTGGACGGTGGCTGGAAGGCCTGGTCCGACGCGAATCTGCCGGTCGGGCGCGGCACGCCCGCAAAAGTCAAACCGGCGAACGATTTCGGCGCCCCCATTCCCGGGCAGCCGCAGCTGATGGTGGATATGGAACAGGCGCGCGGACTGCTGCATCGCAAGGATGCCTCGCTGGTCAGTATTCGCTCGTGGCCGGAGTTTATCGGTGAAACCAGCGGCTACAGCTATATCAAACCAAAAGGCGAAATTGCCGGGGCCCGCTGGGGTCATGCGGGCAGCGATGCCACCCATATGGAGGACTTCCACAATCCCGATGGAACCATGCGCAGCGCCGATGATATCGCGGCGATGTGGAAGCAGTGGAATATTCTGCCCGATCAGCATGTGGCGTTTTATTGCGGTACAGGCTGGCGCGCGTCAGAAACCTTTATGTACGCGCGGGCGATGGGCTGGCAAAACGTCGCCGTGTACGACGGTGGCTGGTACGAATGGAGCGCTCACCCGCAAAACCCTGTCACGACCGGGCCGCTGACGCCTGAAAGCACGCTTTAACGGGCGAGCGCTTTAAGCGTTTGATACCCGCTCCAGACGCGCGTTGTGGTGGTGAGCCAGCACAACGCGCCAAAGATCCAGGCGAACAGCGCAAAGTGCATCGGGAACAAACAGCACAGCGCGAACAGCAGGATCGTCTCCGTCCCTTCCGTTAATCCCCCCAGATAATAAAACGACTTGTGCGCGTAGCCAGGATTATCAATATCATGCTTTGCAGCCAGCGCCGCAAACGCCAGAAAACTGCTCCCCGTACCGATAAACGCAAACAGCAGCCAGGCTGCCGCCAGCGCATTTTCCGCAGGGGCTGCCAGCGCAAAGCCAAATGGCACCAGGGCGTAAAACAGGAAATCGAGCGCAATATCGAGAAAGCCACCGGCATCGGTTATGCCGCGCCGCCGCGCCAGCGCACCGTCGAGTCCGTCGAGCAAACGGTTCAACACGATGACCACCAGCGCCGCCAGATACCAGCCCAGCGCCAGAAAAGGCAACGCCAGCACGCCGATGGCAAACCCTACCAGCGTTAAGCCATCAGCGGTGATAGTCGGTTTATCAAGCTTTTCTACCAGACGGTTAAGCCCTGGTTTTATGCGCGGATGCACATGTCTGTCAAGCATGCGGTTTTCCTTTGAAGGCGTCGCAGAGCCCCTGCGCCGGGATGTCGAGTGCAGCGTTAAAACGCGCCGAGAGATTCTGAAACGCAATCAGGGCGGTCATTTCTGTTATCGCAGCGTCGCTGTAAAAACGCTTAAGCTCGGTTTTTACGTCGTCACCGATCTGCGGCGGCGTGGCCGTTGTCGCCTCGGCATAGGCCAGTGCGGCACGCTCATCCGCGCTGAACAACGTCGAATCGCGCCAGTGGCTGACGGCGTGCACTTTATCCAGCGCGCCGCAGCGCTCGGCCAGACGCAGGCTGTTGGCATCGATACAAAACGCGCAGTGGCAAAGCTGCGAGACGCGGGTCATCAGCAGCGAGCGCAGCGTCGGACTGAGACGCGCATTACGGCGTTCAAGAAAACCGACAAACAGCGCCACCAGCCAGAACAAACGCGGCATTCGCCCCCACCAGCGGGTTGGATTGAGCACCGCGCCGAAATGTTTTTTCTGCATCGCCGCGATAGGTTTCAGGCTGACGGGAATGGATTTGACGGGGTGTACCCAGACGGTAGTTTCTTTCACCGAACTCTCCTGATGGCTGGACTCTTTGAAAGGCGACGATAATATGTCGTTTTTCACCTTCAATTATTGATGACCATGCTGAAAACTCTCGATGTCGTCGCCGCGATCCTGGAACAGGACGGCAAAATTTTACTGGCGCAGCGCCCACCCCATGCCGATCAGCCCGGAATGTGGGAGTTTGCCGGAGGGAAAGTCGAAGCAGGCGAAACGCAGCCCGACGCGCTGATTCGTGAGCTGCGTGAGGAGCTGGGCATTGAGGCGCAGCCTGCGCAGTATGTCGCCAGCCATCAGCGCGAAGTGTCGCAGCGGCTCATCGCGCTGCACGCGTGGCACGTCCCGACATTCAGCGGCGAGCTGACGGCTCATTATCACAGCGGGCTGGTGTGGTGTACGCCCGAAGAGGCGCTAACCTACACGCTAGCGCCTGCCGATATCCCCTTGCTGGAAGCGTTTATTCTTTTACGCGCCGCCAGACCAGCGGGTTCGTGCTGATAGTGCGTTCATCACGCTGACACTGCAACAGCACGCCGTCGGCTTTCACGACCGCCCCTTCCGAATAGTTCTGATCCTGGTAGATGCAGCATTGATTGCACGGCTGCGCACGCTGACCGCCGGAGCTAAAGACTTCTGCCGGTACGTTGACGTCAACATCCGGGCGAAAGCGGTCAGCCTGCGCGCCTGCCGATAAAAGCGCAAACAGCGCGGGAATGATGTAACGGTTCATAGACGTCGGTTCCTGTTGTGTCCTTGTAATGACTATAACGGTTAATCGGGGTCGAACCTTTAATTTGTCAGCCATCGTTTTTCGTTATGACTCGCGCCCGATAATTAATTTCCCTTTCGTCACGAATTTTCACTTGCCTCGCAAAGCGGTACGGGTGGTATAGTCGAAAACGACCAAAAAACACCCGCACAACACACAAAATATAAAAAATCATCATAAGAGGTTCTTATATCAATGGATCAGACACGCACTCTGGAATCGTTTCTTACCCATGTTCAAAGCCGCGACCCGCATCAGAGCGAGTTCGCGCAGGCCGTTCGTGAAGTCATGACCACGTTGTGGCCGTTTCTTGAAGAAAACCCCCGTTATCGTCAAATGTCCTTGCTTGAGCGTCTGGTTGAACCGGAGCGCGTCATTCAGTTCCGCGTGGTGTGGGTTGACGATCGTAATCAGGTGCAGGTTAACCGCGCATGGCGCGTCCAGTTTAACTCCGCTATCGGCCCGTTTAAGGGCGGGATGCGTTTCCACCCCTCAGTGAATTTATCGATTCTGAAATTCCTGGGCTTTGAGCAAACGTTCAAGAATGCGCTCACCACGCTGCCGATGGGCGGTGGGAAAGGCGGCAGCGATTTTGATCCGAAAGGCAAAAGCGAAGGCGAAGTGATGCGTTTCTGTCAGGCGCTGATGACCGAACTGTATCGCCACCTTGGGCCTGATACCGACGTGCCTGCGGGCGATATTGGCGTGGGCGGACGTGAAGTTGGCTTTATGGCCGGGATGATGAAAAAGCTCTCCAATAACAGCGCCTGCGTGTTCACAGGTAAAGGACTCTCCTTTGGCGGCAGTTTGATCCGTCCGGAAGCGACGGGCTATGGCCTGGTCTATTTCACCGAGGCGATGTTAAAACGCCACGGTTTGGGCTTTGAAGGCATGCGCGTGGCAGTGTCGGGGTCCGGAAACGTGGCGCAGTACGCGATTGAAAAAGCGATGCAGTTTGGCGCGCGCGTGATCACCGCCTCTGACTCCAGCGGCACGGTGGTGGATGAAGCGGGTTTCACCACGGAGAAACTGGCGCGTCTGTGTGAAATCAAAGCCAGCCGTGACGGCCGCGTGGCCGATTATGCGCGTGAGTTTGGCCTGACCTATCTGGAAGGCAAACAGCCGTGGTCGGTGCCGGTGGATATCGCCCTGCCGTGTGCAACGCAAAATGAGCTGGACGTCGACGCGGCGCAGCAACTGATCGCGAACGGCGTGAAAGCTGTGGCTGAAGGCGCGAACATGCCGACGACCATCGAAGCGACCGACCTGTTCCTGGAAGCGGGCGTGCTGTTTGCGCCAGGCAAAGCGGCGAACGCGGGCGGCGTGGCGACTTCAGGTCTGGAAATGGCGCAGAACGCGGCGCGTATGGGCTGGAAAGCCGAGAAAGTGGATGCGCGCCTGCATCACATCATGCTGGATATTCACCACGCCTGCGTCGAGTATGGCGGTGAAGATAAGCAGACCAACTATGTGCGCGGCGCGAATATCGCCGGCTTCGTGAAAGTCGCCGATGCGATGATTGGGCAAGGTGTGATTTAAGATGTTTAGGGTACTGTCTGGTGCCCTCACCTCACCCCTCTCCCACAGGGAGAGGGAGCAAACACTAAAAACGGCAACCGAAGTTGCCATTTTGCTTTTGTCATGTGCGGTCTGAAGCCTTCACCCCTAACCCTCTTCCACGATGAAAGGGAGCAAATACTAAAAACGGCAACCGAGGTTGCCGTTTTACTTATGCCTTGTGTGATCTCTTGCTCTCGCCCAGCGGTCACCCACAGAGAGTTCGCTGTAACAGCGACATCAGGCTGCGCTTTTTTTCTTTTTGAACGGTTTTTTCGCGCCGCCTGGCGCAACCATTCCTCTGAAGTTTTTCACCGGCGTCGTTCGCGCCTGATTAATCAGATCAAATAATGTTCCCACCAGCGGCTGCATGAAGTCCTGATAACGACACTCTTTTTCACTGATTTTTGTCAGGATCGATTCCCAGTGCGCGGTCATATCCGGTCGTGCGGCCAGTTCCGGCAGGGAGTGAATCAGCGCCCTGCCAGGATCTGTTGACTGTATATAGCGGCCTTTTTTGATGAGAAAACCGCGTTTAAACAGCAGTTCGATAATTCCAGCGCGTGTGGCCTCAGTGCCCAATCCGTCGGTCGCGCGCAAGATTTTTTTCAGATCTTTATCCTGCACAAAACGGGCGATCCCGGTCATGGCAGAGAGCAGCGTGGCATCGGTGAAGTGGCGCGGCGGCTGCGTCTGACGCTCAATCACTTCGCCTTTTTCGCACAGGAGTTCGTCGTTTTTCGCAACCACTGGCAGCGGCGTGCCGTCGTTTTCTTCGTCACGCTCTTTATTGCCCAGCAGCGTACGCCAGCCAGCTTCGGCCAGGAAACGCGCTTTCGCGACAAACTTCGCTTTGGCAATCTCCAGTTCGATAACGCATTTACGGAACATCGCATCGGCGCAAAACTGCATCAGATATTGACGAGCCACCAGCTGATAAACCTTCGACTCGTTTTCGGTCAGATTAACGTTGCTGGCGCGCGCCGTCGGGATAATCGCATGGTGGGCATCGACTTTTTTATCATCCCAGCAGCGATTACGCGTCTCCAGATTCACGACAGGCTGCGGGAGCAGATCCGGCGCGTGGACGCCAATCGCATTCAGCACCGCATGACGCCCGGCGAAATGTTCTTCCGGCAAATAACGGCTATCCGAACGCGGATAGGTAATCAGCTTGTGCGTTTCATAAAGCTTCTGGCAAATATCCAGGACGTTTTGCGCGCTCATGCCGTAGCTTTTGCCCGCTTCAATCTGTAATGCCGACAGCGAAAACGGCAGCGGCGCGGGTTCTGATTCCCGTTTATCGTTATAGCTGGTGACGATGGCCGGTTGACCGGCAATGCGGTTAACGACGTGATCCGCCAGTGGACGATGCAATAAACGCCCTTCTTCATCCTGATATGGCTCGCAGGCTTCGCTGGGTTGCCAGACGGCGACGAAACGCTCGTCCTTCGGCGTTACGATATGCGCCTTCACCTCAAAGAAGTCTTTCGCTACGAAGTTCTCGATCTCTTCGTCACGGCGTACCACCAGCCCTAAAACAGGCGTTTGCACCCGTCCAACGGAGAGCACCCCTTGGTAGCCCGCGTTGCGCCCTAAAATCGTATACGCGCGGGTCATGTTGATGCCGTACAGCCAGTCGGCACGCGCACGCGCCAGCGCGGAGACGCACAGCGGGATAAATTCGCTGTTAGAGCGCAGACGAGAAATCGCCCGCTCAACGGCCTGCGGGTTGAGATCGTTTATCAGACAGCGCTGCACCTGTTTGCGTTTTTCTGGTGCCAGCTCAAGATAATCGAGCACTTCGTCAACCAGCAGTTGCCCTTCGCGATCCGGGTCACCCGCATGGACGATTTCAGCCGCGTCGTGCAGGAAACGCTTGATCACATTAAGCTGTTTTGTGACCGACGGGCGCGGCTGCAAACGCCATTTTTCCGGCACGATAGGCAAGTCGTTCAGGTTCCAGCGGGCGTAGCGGCTGTCATAGACGTCCGGCTGCGCCTGTTCAAGCAGGTGCCCGATACACCAGGTGACCACCTGCCCGTTTCCACACTCAATAAAGCCGTCGCCCTTGCGATGTGGCTTTGGCAGCACATCTGCAATGGCTCGGGCCAGGCTTGGCTTTTCCGCAATATACAGCCGCATCGAATTAACGAATCTCAATCATTGGACGGCCGCCGCGGGCGGTGACCAGCTCACCGATGGCGGTCAGGGTGATACCGAATTCTGCGGCGGTGACTTTGACTTCGGTTTCCGACTCTGGCGTCACCGCCAGCAGAAGGCCGCCGGACGTTTGCGGGTCGCACAGCAGATCGCGCCATTCGACAGGCATTTCGCCCATCAGATGTCCGTAGCTGGCAAAGTTACGCTGCGTGCCCCCAGGGACCGCGCCTTGCGCGATGTACTCTTCAACGCCCGGCAGTTTTGGAATCTCCTGATACACGATTTGCGCCTGTACGCCTGCGCCCTGACAGACTTCGCTCAAATGACCGAGCAGCCCAAAACCGGTGACGTCGGTCATCGCTTTCACGCCGTCAATATTCGCGAACGCGGCACCCGCGAGGTTCATCTGGCACATCACTTCTGTCGCAAGGCCAATGTGTTCTGGTTTGAGCAGCGATTTTTTCTCGGCGGTGGTGAGCACGCCAATACCGAGCGGTTTAGTCAGGAACAGTTTGCAACCCGGCTGCGCGGTGCTGTTACGCTTGACGCGTTCCGTCGGGACGATGCCGGTGACGGCCAGACCAAAAATCGGTTCCGGCGCGTCAATAGAATGTCCCCCCGCCAGCGCGATCCCCGCCTGCTGACAGGCAAAGCGCCCGCCCTCAATGACTTCGCGGGCAATTTCCGGCGCAAGGGTGTTAATTGGCCAGCCCAGAATGGCAATCGCCATAATCGGTTTACCGCCCATCGCGAAAATATCGCTGATCGCATTGGTGGCCGCGATGCGTCCAAAATCAAACGGATTATCGACGATAGGCATAAAGAAATCGGTGGTGCTGATAACGCTGGTCCCGTTGCCTAAATCATAAACCGCCGCATCATCACGCGTTTCATTACCGACAAGCAGGTTCGGGTCGACAAACTTCGCCTGTTCGCTGTGCAGAATGGTCTCCAGCACCTTAGGGGAAATTTTACAACCGCAACCTGCTCCGTGGCTGTATTGCGTTAAACGAATGGTTTGCTCGCTCATGGACATCTCCTGTCATTGCTGTGGCGCTATGGTAGCGCTCATTCCTTAAAGAGGTAAGTCTGACTGTCTGAATTCTGGCGCGGATGCGCAGAATCCAGACAGTTTAGTGCGCTTATCAGAAATGGGTAACGAACGGCGTGGGGTCGGGCACGGAAACGGTGGTCGACGCTTTCAATTGTGGTGTTCCGAGATAGAGGAAACCGACGATTTTATCGTGTTCGCCGCAGGATAATCCCTCACGAACAACCGGGCTGTCGGTCAACGGACCTGTGCGCCAGATGCCATTAAAGCCCTGCGCGACCGCCGCCATTTGCATGGCCATGACTGCGCAACCCGCTGACATCTCTTGCTCCCAGACGGGCACTTTATGCCCGGCCTGACATTTTGCCACCACGGCGATAATCATTGGCGCGCGGAACGGCGCGCTGCGGGCTTTATCGATGGCCTTGTCGTCCTGACTCGCGGCGATCGCCCCTTTCTCCAGTAAAGCGCTGAAGCGGTCACGCCCTTCACCTTCGATAATAAAGAAATGCCACGGCTGCAGCGTACCGTGGTCAGGCGCGCGCATCCCGGCCTGCAAAATGCTGTCCAGTTGCTGACCCGCTGGGGCAGGTTCGGCCAGGCGTGAAGCGCTACGACGGTTAACAAGTAGTTCTAGTGCGTCCATTGGTTAACTCCTGTCTTCAAAATTGCTCACAAAATTAACACGACAGCAGATTTTGTTACAGCGTAGAGGGCGATTCCTGCTGACAAGTGGCGGTTGGGTCATTACGATAAGCCCACATTGCCGTCCAGTCGCGACGGAACAGTCATTTTCTGGTTAGGGAGTACACATGCGAACCCTTTGGCGAATTTTTGCCGGTTTCTTTAAATGGACGTGGCGGCTGCTCAATTTTGTCCGCGAACTGGTGATGAACGTGTTTTTCATCTTCCTGATTCTGGTCTGTGTGGGCGTCTGGATGCACATCAGCAGCAGCAACCAGGCGCAGAATTCCGGACGTGGCGCGCTGTTGCTGGATATCACGGGCGTGATTGTCGACAAACCGTCCGCCAGTAATCGCCTGGGGGTGATTGGTCGCCAGCTGTTTGGCGCGACGTCCGATCGCCTGCAGGAAAACTCCCTGTTTGATATCGTTGAGGCGATTCGTCAGGCCAAAGACGATCGCAACATCACTGGGATCGTTCTGGATCTGAAAAACTTTGCCGGTGCCGACCAGCCGTCGATGCAATACATCGGTAAAGCCCTGCGCGAATTCCGCGACAGCGGTAAACCGGTGATTGCGGTGGGCGATAGCTACAGCCAGGGGCAATATTATCTGGCGAGCTTTGCCAACAAAATTTGGCTTTCCCCACAGGGTACGGTTGATCTGCACGGGTTTGCGACGAACGGCCTGTATTACAAATCGCTGCTCGAGAAGCTGAAAGTAACCACGCATGTCTTCCGCGTCGGGACCTATAAATCCGCCGTTGAACCGTTTATTCGCGACGATATGTCTCCTGCCGCGCGTGAAGCCGACAGCCGCTGGATCGGCGAGCTGTGGAATAACTATCTGACCACCGTTGCCGCTAACCGTCAGGTCACCCCTGAGCAAATCTTCCCGGGCGCGCAAGCGATGCTGGATGGACTGCAAAAGGTGGATGGCGATACGGCAAAATATGCTCTGGACAACAAACTGGTCGATACGCTCGGATCCAGCGCGGATATCGAAAAAGCGCTGACCAAGCAATTTGGCTGGAGCAAAGAAGAGAAGAATTACAGCGCGGTGAGTTTGTATGACTACACCACGAAGAAACCGAGTGAAACAGGTGATAGCGTCGCCGTGGTCTTCGCCAATGGCGCCATCATGGACGGTGAAGAGACTCCAGGCAACGTGGGGGGTGACACGACGGCATCGCAAATCCGCGACGCGCGTCTCGACCCGAAAGTGAAAGCGATTGTCCTGCGTGTCAACAGCCCTGGTGGCAGTGTGAGTGCGTCTGAAGTGATTCGCGCTGAGCTGGCCGCGGCACGTGCAGCAGGCAAAGCGGTCGTGGTCTCGATGGGCGGTATGGCGGCATCCGGCGGATACTGGATCTCCACACCAGCCAACTACATTGTGGCAAACCCAAGCACGCTGACCGGTTCTATCGGCATCTTCGGCGTGATCAACACCGTAGAAAACAGCCTGGATTATCTGGGTGTGCACACGGATGGCGTTGCAACGTCACCCCTGGCCGATGTGTCCGTAACCAAATCGCTGCCGCCGGAAGTGTCGCAGATGATGCAGTTGACCATCGAGAACGGCTACAAGCGCTTCATCACGCTGGTGGCAGAATCACGTAAGTCAGCGCCAGAGCAGATCGATAAAATTGCTCAGGGCCACGTCTGGACCGGTCAGGATGCGAAGAACAACGGTCTGGTCGACAGCCTGGGTGATTTTGATGACGCCGTCGCGAAGGCCGCCGAACTGGCGAAGCTGAAACAGTGGCATATTGCGTATTATCAGGATGAACCCACGTTTATTGATATGGTCATGAACGGGATGTCCGGTTCCGTACGCGCCATGCTGCCAGCCGCCATTCAAGCGTATCTGCCAGCGCCCGTGGCGACGGCTGCGAGCGTTGTGAAAGGTGAAAGCGATAAACTCGCCACCTTTAACGATCCGCAAAACCGTTACGCATTTTGCCTGACCTGCGCGAACGTACGCTAACCACGTCCCCTCTTCTCGCGAAGGGGGGATTTTTCTTTGAAGCCTAAGAACACAAAATTATGCAGAAGAAATCGATTTATGTGGCGTATACCGGCGGTACAATCGGTATGCAGCGCTCAGAAAATGGCTATATCCCTGTTTCCGGTCACCTCCAGCGCCAACTCGCGCTGATGCCAGAGTTTCATCGCCCGGAAATGCCTGACTTCACCATCCACGAATACGATCCGCTGATGGACTCGTCCGATATGACGCCAGAAGACTGGCAGCATATTGCGGACGATATCAAAGCGCATTATGACGATTACGACGGCTTCGTGATTCTGCATGGCACCGACACCATGGCGTTTACCGCGTCCGCGCTCTCCTTCATGCTGGAGAATTTGGGCAAACCGGTGATTGTCACGGGGTCACAAATCCCGCTGGCGGAACTGCGCTCTGACGGGCAGATCAACTTGTTGAACTCGCTGTACGTGGCGGCAAATTATCCGATTAACGAAGTGACGCTGTTTTTCAACAATCGTCTTTATCGCGGGAATCGCACCACCAAAGCCCACGCCGACGGGTTCGATGCGTTTGCTTCGCCAAATCTGCAACCGCTGCTGGAAGCGGGCATTCATATTCGTCGTCTTGGCACCCCGCCTGCCCCACACACTGCGGGCGAGCTGATTGTCCACCCGATCACACCGCAGCCTATTGGCGTGGTGACGATTTATCCCGGAATTTCAGCTGACGTGGTGCGCAACTTCCTGCGTCAGCCGGTTAAAGCGCTGATCCTGCGCTCCTATGGTGTGGGCAATGCGCCGCAGAATGGTGAATTCCTGAAAGAGCTTCAGGAAGCGAGCGCGCGCGGCATCCTGGTGATTAACCTGACGCAATGTATGTCTGGCAAGGTCAATATGGGCGGTTACGCCACCGGCAACGCGCTGGCTCAGGCCGGCGTGATTAGCGGCTTCGATATGACGGTCGAAGCCACGCTGACTAAACTTCACTATTTACTCAGTCAGGATCTGGACGTGGATGCGATGCGCAACGCCATGATGCAAAACCTGCGTGGCGAACTGACGCCGGACGAATAAGGAGTTTTTGATGAAACAACGAGCTCTGCTGTTGGTCGATCTGCAAAATGATTTTTGCGCGGGCGGCGCACTGGCGGTTGCGGAAGGCGACAGTACCGTTGATGTGGCTAATGCGCTGATCGCCTGGTGTAAAGCGCGCGGTGAAGCGGTGGTTGCAAGCCAGGACTGGCATCCTGCGGATCACGGCAGTTTCGCCAGTCAGCACAACGCGGAACCCTTTTCTCAAGGCGAACTCGACGGGCTAGCGCAAACGCTCTGGCCGGATCATTGCGTTCAGCAAACGGAAGGCGCGCAGCTACACCCGCTGCTCAATCAGCACGCCATTGATGCGGTGTTTCATAAAGGCGAAAACCCCTTAATCGACAGCTACAGCGCCTTTTTTGATAACGAACATCGCCAGCAAACTGCGCTGGACGAATGGCTGCGTCATCATGAGATTCACGAGCTGATTGTGATGGGGCTGGCGACGGATTACTGTGTGAAATACACCGTGCTGGATGCGCTAAAACTGGGTTACCAGGTGAGCGTCATTACCGATGGCTGTCGTGGCGTGAACCTCGACGCGCACGATAGCGCGCTGGCGTTTATGGAGATGTCCACGGCAGGCGCGACGCTCTATACGCTGGCAGACTGGGAAGAGACCCAGGCTTAACGTTTAATCAGCGGTGTCGCATTCAGACACCGCTATTTCATTTTTAGATGAGGTACGTCGTATGGCTTTTATCCCAAAAAATTACGCCCGGCTGGAAGTCGGTTATCGGGAAAAGGCGCTAAAACTCTTTCCGTGGGTCTGTGGGCGCTGTTCACGCGAATTCGTCTATTCAAATTTGCGCGAGTTGACCGTGCATCATATCGATCATGACCACAGCAATAACCCGGAAGATGGCAGCAACTGGGAGATGTTGTGCCTGTACTGTCACGATCATGAGCACTCGAAATACACCGAAGTGGATTTGTACGGTTCAACGGTCGTGGCGGGAGAAGATGCGCAGAAGGACGTCGGTGAAGCGAGATACAATCCGTTTGCCAATCTTAAAGCGATGATCGACAAGAAATAACGCAGACTGTCTATCCCTCCTGTTATACGTCGAAAACTATTCAGGAGGGATTGCTGCGCTTGTTCGACAGATTAGGATTTAAATGTCGCAATCGGCTTTGGCGTAATGCCAAAATCTTCTTTAAGCTCGCGTTTACTTTTCATCACCATCTGACCTTCCGTGTCGATCGTCATGTGCTGAGCGTCAGTGTTGTTGCGCGCCTGCCATAACATCACCAGCTGCAAACTGTTCTCTTTTTGCTCTGGCGTGAGCGCCACACCGTCTGGCCATTTTCCTAATTCAACTGCTGTCACCAGACGCTGATAAACCTCTGGCGTCATCGTGTTGATCATGTCATCAATATTCATGAAAAATCCGCTCTGAAGGAATAATTTGCTGAATCGTTTCTTCAGCCCTTTATCTGGTCGCCATTCTCATCATCCGAGAAGCTCATCGAAGCCGAATTGACGCAGAAACGTTCGCCCGTTGGCTGCGGGCCATCCGGGAACACGTGCCCGAGATGCGCATCACAGTTCCCACAGCGGATTTCGGTGCGCTGCATACCGTGGCTGGCGTCAGTAAGGTAACGGATTGCTTCGTCGCTCACAGGCTCGTAAAAGCTTGGCCATCCGCATCCAGAATCGTATTTTGTTTGCGAGTTAAACAGCGGCGCATCACACACCAGACAGTGATACACACCATCCCGTTTATTGTGCAGCAAACGCCCGGTGAATGGGGGTTCGGTCCCGTGATTCTGCGTGACGTAGAACTGCATTTCCGTCAGATTTTTTTTCAGGTCATCAGGGTTATGTTGATTCGACATAAGCTCATATCTCGCTGTTGCAACAGACACGTTTTACCGAGAATTCTAACAAAACATTAACACTGAAGTGTGAACTTTTGTTCTAAACTTATGCGTTGCGGTTTAGCAGTCAGCCAATTGTGATCTTTCTCACATATTTATCCTGATGGCCCTTTAAAATCCCGCGCGCAGCCCCCATGTGGTTGCTAGCTCAAAAGGAAAGTGAGGCGGTCAGTCGCACAAAGGTTATGCACAGGATTGATTTGTCGCAATGATTGACACGATTCCGCTTGACGCTGCGTAAGGTTTTTGTAATTTTACAGGCAACCTTTTATTCACTAACAAATAGCTGGTGGAATATATGACTATCAAAGTAGGTATCAACGGTTTTGGCCGTATCGGCCGTATTGTTTTCCGTGCTGCTCAGGAACGTTCTGACATCGAGATCGTTGCAATCAACGACCTGTTAGACGCTGAATACATGGCTTACATGCTGAAATACGACTCCACTCACGGTCGTTTTAACGGCACTGTAGAAGTCAAAGACGGCCACCTGGTTGTTAACGGCAAAACTATCCGTGTTACCGCAGAACGTGACCCGGCTAACCTGAAGTGGAACGAAGTTAACGTTGACGTTGTTGCTGAAGCGACTGGTCTGTTCCTGACCGACGAAACAGCGCGTAAACACATCACCGCGGGTGCGAAGAAAGTTGTTCTGACTGGTCCTTCCAAAGACAACACCCCGATGTTCGTTAAAGGCGCAAACTTCGAGAAGTATGCTGGCCAGGATATCGTTTCTAACGCATCTTGCACCACCAACTGCCTGGCTCCGCTGGCTAAAGTTATCAACGACAACTTCGGTATCATCGAAGGCCTGATGACCACTGTTCACGCAACTACCGCTACTCAGAAAACGGTTGATGGCCCGTCTCACAAAGACTGGCGCGGCGGCCGCGGCGCAGCTCAGAACATCATCCCTTCTTCTACCGGTGCTGCTAAAGCTGTAGGCGTTGTACTGCCAGAGCTGAACGGTAAAATCACTGGTATGGCGTTCCGCGTTCCAACTCCAAACGTGTCTGTTGTTGACCTGACCGTTCGTCTGGAAAAAGCAGCGTCTTACGAAGAAATCAAGAAAGCAATCAAAGCGGCTGCTGAAGGCCCAATGAAAGGCGTTCTGGGTTACACCGAAGACGACGTTGTATCTACCGATTTCAACGGCGAAGTTTGCACTTCCGTGTTTGATGCTAAAGCGGGTATCGCACTGAACGACAACTTCGTGAAACTGGTTTCCTGGTACGACAACGAAACTGGTTACTCTAACAAAGTACTGGACCTGATCGCTCACATCTCCAAATAAGTTGAGATGAGAATCTGATCCAAAAAGGCGACTTCGGTCGCCTTTTTTTATTTCTGAAGAAAAGACAGAGGATTGCGTAATGATTCACAAAATTTTTGCTCTTCCGGTAGTCGAACAACTTACCCCTGTGCTTTCCCGCCGCCAAATTGATGAAGCGGATATCATTGTTGTCGACCACCCGCGCGTTAAGGCATCTGTCGCGCTCAACGGTGCGCATTTGCTCTCCTGGAAACCGGAAGGCGAAGAAGAAGGTCTGTGGCTGAGCGCGGCGACATCCTTCAAAAAAGGCGCGGCAATTCGCGGTGGCGTACCGATTTGCTGGCCGTGGTTTGGTCCTGCGGCTCAACCGGGTCTGCCCGCTCACGGTTTTGCACGTAACCAGCAATGGACGTTGAAAGCGCATAATGAAGATGATAACGGCGCCGTTCTGACGTTTGAGCTGCAAAGCAACGACGAGACCCGTGCGCTATGGCCGCATGACTTCACGCTGTTTGCTCGCTTCAAGCTGGGCAAAACCTGCGAAATCGAACTGGAAGCTCACGGTGAGTTTGAAACCGCCTCTGCTCTGCACACCTATTTCAACGTCGGCGACATTGCCGATGTCAAAGTCAGCGGCCTTGGCGATACCTATATCGACAAAGTGGATAACGCGAAAGAAGGTAAACTGAGCGATGGCGTCCAGACCTTCCCGGATCGTACTGACCGCGTTTATCTGAATCCAGAAGCGTGCAGCGTGATCCACGATGCGAAGCTGAACCGCGCAATTGAGGTGATACATCAGCATCACAGCAATGTGGTGGGCTGGAACCCTGGCCCGGCGCTGTCTGTCAGCATGGCAGACGTGCCGGATGATGGCTACAAAACGTTTGTGTGCGTCGAAACCGCATGCGTGACTGCACCGCAGAAAGCGAGTGCCGAGAAACCGTCTCGTCTTGGTCAGACGATTAAGATCGTGAAACGCTAAAACAGTCCCCCTCACCCGCAATGTGAGGGGGAAACTCTTACACCACGTCTAACGCCGTCTTGTGGTCTGGCGCTGGAAACGCATTATCCAGCTTGACCAACTCTTGCGCTGAAAGCGCAATCGCCAACGCTCCCGCATTTTCCGTCACATGTTCAATGGTCGCTGCTTTCGGAATCGCCATGACGCCTTTATGGCTTACCACCCATGCCAGCAAAATTTGCGCAGCACTTGCCTGATGGCTGCGTGCAATATCGTTCACGACCGGATGATTCATCAGGCCCGAACGTAAGCGCCCGGCCTGAGCAAGCGGACAATACGCCATAACTGGTATGTTCTGCTGCTGGCACCACGGAAGCAGATCGTATTCAATGCCGCGTGAGGCCAGATGATAAAGCACCTGGTTTGTTGCGCAGGCCATACCGCCCTTCACGCCCCACAATTCCTGCATGTCGTCGTAATCCAGATTCGAGACACCCCAGCGGCCAATTTTGCCCTGCTGCTGCAATGTATCCATTAGCTCGACGGTTTCATCGAGACCAAAATTCCCACGCCAGTGCAGCAGGTACAGGTCGATATGATCGGTTCCGAGACGACGAAGGCTGGCATCGCAGGCGGCGATCCCTTTTTGTCCGCCCGCATTCCACGGATACACCTTAGACACCAGATACACTTTCTCACGCTGTCCTTTGATTGCCTCGCCCACCACCTCTTCCGCAGCGCCGTCCGCATACATCTCAGCGGTATCAATCAGCGTCAGGCCAAGGTCAATGCCCGCTCGCAGTGCATCAACTTCGTTGCGACGCTGACTGGCGTTTTCTCCCATGTACCAGGTTCCCTGCCCAATCGCGGGGACGGTCAGGCCATCGGTAAAGGTCACGGTTTTTTCACTCATTGGTCTCTCCTGTTTTGCTGCACCACCGTAAAACAAACGGGGCGCAAGCGCCCCGTTATGATGCATAAAATGCACTGCGTCAGTGCGCAATCAGAAACTGTAAGTCACACCGGTTGAGAAAATACCGGCCCAGGATCTGTCGACCATCGGGCTGTCTTTCACTTCATCGCTCAGACGCAGATAGCGCCCGGATGCGTAGACGCTCCAGTCGGCTGCAAACTTGTAGTTTGCCGTCAATTCCAGGTACGGGTTCCAGCCGTCGTCAGCCTGATACTGCTTCAGACCGCTACGACGCGACTCATTACGTGATACGCCGTAATAGTAGTCGTTGTAGTTTTCACTTTTGTAATCCACACCGATGCCCGGTGTCAGCGTCAGGCCACCGTTGGTGTAACGGTAGAGCCACGCCACATCACCGACGAATCCATTGCTGTTGTCCAGGGTATCGCCTGCCAGCGCAGCGCGCAGGTAGCCGTATTGCGTGTTATGCACGTAAGAAAGACCCGCCATCAGGGTGCCTTTACGCTTATCCAGCTGGCGCATCTGGTGGCTGTCACTGTCGCCCGGCTTAAAGTGCGTCGGATCGTAGTAAGCCATAATCGAGAGCTTATCGGCTTCGTCGTTCCACAAATAGTAACCGCCACCCAGACCACGGAACCAGAAGTTATCCCCTTCATAGGTGACAACGGGAACCGGATAGATCTCACGGTCATACTGCTTGTATGGGCTATTGATCACACCAACACCCGCACCAAGAGAGAATTTATCCTCTGCATGTACGGTGTTTATTGCCGTGGCGGCAAGGATGCCCAATGCCAGAAGTTTGAGTTTGGTCACAATCCATTCTTTCCTGTAGTCAAATAATCAGCGTTTGAAGTGTAACCGCCCTTGCTAAACATCCCAAAATTTTTTGCCTGCTAATGAGTTTGATTAACCGATTATTTTCATCGCTTAAGATGACCGACTGCTTTCAATTCTGTGACGCCTGGATGAAACCTGACATTTTATGCTTATTTCATCGGCTAATTATTCGGATGAGTTATTGATATGTCATTGAAATTAGTTTTTGCAGGCATGCAAGTTTTGCAAATGCCATCTACGCTTAATTTTAAGAAGATGAATGCCTGAACACCCTGCGGTTGTGAGCGTCAGACCTGGCATACGGGTTGCTGCTTAGACAGTGAGATGCGACGGTTCCTCTTCCAGGAGCCTCCACTATTCATACGAACGGCTCTTTTCCTGTGCTAAAAACGAAAGGACGGCATGCCATGAATATATTCGATCACTATCGCCAGCGCTATGAAGCTGCCAAGGACGAAGAGTTCACACTGCAGGAGTTTCTTACCATTTGTCGGCAAGATCGCAGTGCCTATGCTAATGCGGCAGAAAGGCTATTGATGGCTATTGGTGAGCCTAACATGGTCGACACGGCGCTCGAACCACGGCTCTCCCGTCTCTTTTCGAATCGTGTGGTTGCGCGCTATCCCGCGTTTGAAGAATTTTACGGCATGGAAGATGCCATCGAGCAGATTGTTTCTTACCTAAAACACGCCGCTCAAGGCCTTGAAGAGAAGAAACAGATCCTTTATTTACTGGGTCCGGTGGGCGGCGGCAAATCGTCCCTGGCGGAACGACTGAAAGCGCTGATGCAGCGCGTGCCGATTTATGTGTTGAGCGCCAACGGCGAACGCAGCCCGGTAAACGATCACCCGCTGTGCCTGTTCAATCCGCAGGAAGATGCGCAGATTCTGGATAAAGAATTTGGCGTTCCGCGCCGCTATCTGGGCACCATCATGTCGCCATGGGCGGCAAAACGTCTGCACGAATTCGGCGGTGACATCACTAAGTTCCGCGTGGTGAAAGTCTGGCCTTCGATTCTGGAACAGATTGCGATTGCAAAAACAGAGCCTGGTGATGAAAACAACCAGGACATCTCCGCGCTGGTTGGTAAAGTCGATATTCGTAAACTGGAACACCACGCGCAGAACGACCCAGATGCCTACGGCTATTCCGGCGCGTTGTGCCGGGCAAACCAGGGTGTGATGGAGTTCGTCGAGATGTTCAAAGCGCCGATTAAGGTGCTACACCCGCTGCTGACCGCCACGCAGGAAGGGAACTACAACGGGACAGAAGGTATCTCCGCCCTGCCGTTCAACGGGATCATTCTGGCGCACTCGAACGAATCAGAATGGGTGACCTTCAGAAACAACAAGAACAACGAGGCGTTCCTTGACCGTGTTTACATCGTCAAAGTGCCTTATTGCCTGCGCATCTCCGAAGAGATCAAGATTTACGAAAAACTGCTCAACCACAGCGAACTGGTGCATGCACCTTGTGCGCCTGGTACACTGGAAACCCTGTCGCGGTTCTCGATTCTGTCGCGTCTTAAAGAGCCAGAAAACTCCAGCATTTATTCAAAAATGCGCGTCTATGACGGTGAAAGCCTGAAAGACACCGATCCGAAAGCGAAGTCCTATCAGGAATATCGCGACTACGCAGGTGTCGACGAAGGGATGAACGGACTGTCCACGCGTTTTGCGTTTAAAATCCTCTCCCGTGTGTTCAACTTCGATCACGCTGAAGTCGCGGCCAACCCAGTGCATCTGTTCTACGTGCTCGAACAGCAAATAGAACGTGAGCAGTTCCCACAAGAGCTGGCGGAACGCTATCTGGAGTTCCTCAAAGGCTATCTGATCCCGAAATACGCCGAGTTCATCGGCAAAGAGATCCAGACCGCCTATCTGGAATCCTATTCCGAATACGGGCAGAACATATTCGACCGTTACGTCACCTATGCGGATTTCTGGATTCAGGATCAGGAGTATCGCGATCCGGACACCGGTCAGCTGTTTGACCGCGAATCCCTGAACGCGGAGCTGGAAAAAATTGAGAAGCCTGCCGGGATCAGCAATCCGAAAGACTTCCGTAACGAAATCGTCAACTTTGTTCTGCGTGCCAGAGCGCATAACAGTGGACGCAATCCGAACTGGACCAGCTACGAAAAACTGCGCACGGTTATCGAGAAGAAAATGTTCTCCAATACCGAAGAACTGTTGCCGGTCATTTCCTTTAATGCCAAAACGTCAACCGACGAGCAGAAAAAGCACGACGATTTTGTCGACCGCATGATGGAGAAAGGCTATACCCGCAAACAGGTGCGCTTACTGTGCGAATGGTATCTGCGCGTGCGTAAATCGTCATAACAGACCAGAAAATCGCCCGGCAGATCGGCTGTCGGGTGAACAAAATAGGTGAACCGTAAGCCGGATAAACACCGTTTTTCCGGCCATACGGGAACCGCATAAAGTTGGCAAATGCAGTACGGGGGGCTTATGACCTGGTTTATTGACCGGCGTCTTAACGGTAAAAACAAGAGCACGGTGAACCGCCAGCGCTTCTTGCGCCGTTATAAATCGCAAATTAAACAGTCGATCTCCGAGGCCATCAACAAACGTTCAGTCACCGATGTTGATAGCGGCGAGTCCGTCTCAATCCCGACGGACGATATTAGTGAACCGATGTTCCATCAGGGGCGTGGCGGCCTGCGCCATCGCGTTCATCCGGGTAACGATCACTTCGTGCAAAACGACCGCATCGAGCGCCCGCAGGGTGGCGGTGGCGGGTCCGGAAGCGGTCAGGGGCAAGCGGGTCAGGACGGAGAAGGCCAGGACGAGTTTGTCTTCCAGATCTCAAAAGATGAGTATCTCGACCTGCTGTTCGAAGATTTGGCGCTACCAAACCTGAAAAAAAACCAGCATCGTCAGTTAAACGAGTACAAAACCCACCGCGCGGGATATACCGCCAACGGTGTGCCGGCGAATATTAGCGTGGTACGTTCGCTGCAAAACTCGCTGGCCCGACGCACGGCGATGACGGCAGGGAAACGTCGTGAGCTGAACGCGTTGGAAGTCACGCTAAAAACAGTTGAGAACAGTGAACCTGCGCAACTGCTCGAAGAAGAACGGCTGCGCAAAGAGATCGCTGAACTGCGCGCAAAAATCGAACGCGTGCCGTTTATTGACACGTTCGACCTGCGTTATAAGAACTATGAGAAACGTGCTGAACCCTCCAGCCAGGCGGTGATGTTCTGTCTGATGGATGTTTCGGGTTCAATGGATCAGGCCACCAAAGACATGGCGAAGCGTTTTTATATTCTGCTCTATCTGTTCCTGAGCCGAACCTATAAGAACGTCGATGTTGTGTATATTCGCCACCACACGCAGGCTAAAGAAGTCGATGAGCATGAGTTTTTCTACTCGCAGGAAACGGGCGGGACGATTGTCTCCAGCGCACTGAAGCTGATGGATGAAGTGGTTAAAGAACGCTACGACCCGGCGCAGTGGAATATCTATGCAGCGCAAGCGTCCGATGGGGATAACTGGGCAGACGATTCACCGCTGTGCCACGACATTCTTGCGAAGAAAATTCTGCCGGTGGTGCGTTATTACAGCTATATCGAAATCACCCGCCGCGCGCATCAAACGCTGTGGCGTGAGTATGAACATCTGCAAACAATGTTTGATAACTTTGCCATGCAGCATATCCGCGATCAGGATGATATTTACCCGGTCTTCCGCGAACTGTTCCATAAACAATCGAGTACCAGCAACGCATGACGCAACAGCCAGCATTCATTGCTGGCTGTTTTCTTAATAGCTCACATTAATACATCGAGACTTTTATTAATCAGGATGGTGCAATTTCTTCCACTCTGTTTGCCTTTATAAAGTGCCACATCCGCTCTTTCCCGAACTTCTCGCGGTGCATTGTTACACTCGTCGTGCTCAATGGCTTTTATAAGCTCTCGACACATCTTATGGACGTGAATATGTTTATCTTTTATATCAAGAAGATAATTTTTGCCCGCTATGTCATCCTGTAATTGCGTATTTAACCAATGGCCAAAATCACAAAAAATTATGCGCATCATCACAAGTCAGGTCCGGGAGTAAAACTTCACGACTGGCAACAAACCGCAGTATATTTATCAGTCATTTGAAATGTGCATTTGTCGAATGATTCAAATCACGAACGGTAGTATCAATTTCTTTTAATTTCCTGTTCATTACTCCTCCATCGACAAATTAATTACCGGACAAATAGTCACGAGATATATATTTAGTTTTGACAAAACAGGTATATTTGTTATGGGTTTTTTTATGAATAGGATGTGCTACCGTATGAGCCCTGTATTCAAATATCACAGGCAATACAACCATGTCGGAAAAGATTAAAGGCACAACCACCCACCAGCAACTGATCTCACTGTTAACTGAGCAGGGTGCGCAATACCGGGTTGTGGAGCACGAAGCCGTGGGGAAATGCGAAGCGGTGAGTGAAATTCGCGGTACCGATCTCGGTCAGGGAGCAAAAGCGCTGGTCTGCAAAGTAAAAGGTCATGGTGTAAACAGGCACGTTCTGGCCATTCTTGCTGCCGATCAGCAGGCCGATCTGAGCCAACTCGCCAGCCATTTTGGTGGGAGTAAAGCCTCGCTCGCCAGTCCAGCAGAAGTAGACGACCTCACCGCTTGCGTCTTCGGTGCGATTCCCCCCTTTAGCTTTCATCCACAGTTGACGCTGGTTGCCGATCCGTTGCTGTTTGAACGTTTCGACGAAATTGCATTTAATGCGGGTCTGCTCGAAAAATCAGTGATTGTGAACACCGCCGATTATCTGCGAATTGCCCAACCTGAGCTGGTGACTTTTCGTCGATAATCTTGCAACGGCTGGCCCTTGGGTCAGTCGTGTTTCTCAAGAAACATCACGGATGCCACAATAATCATCGCAATGGTAAAAAATGAGGACGATATAATCAGCGTCTCAATAAACATTTGATCGTGCATATTGATTCCCCCCTTTCTTGATATGTATATCCTTTTTACTGTCCCTTAATGACAGCGGCATGACACTACCAGGTCATTCTGATGAAAAATATGGGCGCTGTAACAGTTATCCCCTTTTTTTACGCTTGCTTCGCGACAACGCGTTCCCGAGCGCTGATGCCCATAGCGAAACTGTTATTACTCTTTTTTAATTCAAGCCCCGGGAAGTGCGCTGGCGAAAAGTTGAATCACTCCTCTTCTGGCAGTTGCATAAATAAAATGTTTTTTTGATAAAAGCCTGTTTAATCACGCCTTTGCGGGTAAAGTAAGCAGGCTTACTTTTTTTGGCAAGGAAATCCTCATGTTTGACCCTACCCTGCTGATTCTGCTGGCTCTGGCAGCGCTCGGCTTTATCAGCCACAACACCACGGTCGCGATTTCAATCCTGGTGTTGATTATCGTGCGCGTGACGCCGCTGAACACCTTCTTCCCATGGATAGAAAAACAAGGCCTCACTATTGGGATAATTATCCTGACCATCGGCGTAATGGCCCCTATCGCCAGCGGCACATTACCGGCTTCCACACTTTTGCACTCCTTTGTGAACTGGAAATCGCTGATCGCCATCGCCGTGGGCGTATTCGTCTCATGGCTCGGCGGGCGCGGTGTGACGTTAATGAGTTCCCAGCCGTCGCTGGTAGCGGGTTTACTGGTCGGGACAGTTCTGGGCGTGGCGCTGTTCCGCGGAGTCCCTGTGGGTCCGCTGATTGCCGCCGGACTGGTTTCGCTGTTTATCGGGAAGTCGTAGACAGGCTGGCGATATACCGCCCGGGCGTTTGCCCCAGCCCTTTCCTGAACATCGTGATAAATGCGGTGGTGGAGTCATATCCGAGTGACTGCGCCACCTGCTGGACCGATTTGCCGCCAATCAGCAATTGTAACGCCACGATCAGCTGCAGCTGATGCCGCCAGCGGCGAAAGCTCAGCCCTGTCTCTTTCACCACCAGCCGCGCCAGATTGCGCTCGCTCATCGCAAAGTGGCTGGCCCACTGCGCCAGCGTCTGCCATTCGCCGGGTTGCTCCGCCATCATGTTGCTCATCATGCGAATTTTGGGATGCGGTGAGACAGGCAACTGCAGCTGCTCCTGCGGCTGCTGTGGGATTTCATCAAAAAGCACATCCGTCAGCCTGGACGTCGCGGCGAGAGATAACTGATCGTCTGTTTTGCTTGCCAGCGTCAGGATTAACTCGCGCACCAGCGGAGAGATTTTGAGCGTGCAGCAGCGATCCGGCAGCGACACCGCGCCGGGTTCAATAAACAGGAAACAGAGCTGTGCCCCTGGCGTCGCCTTATTGCTGTGCGGGATCTGGCCGGGTATCCAGACCGCGTATTGCGGCGGTACCATCCACATGGCGTTGTCCACTTCACAGGTGACCGCCCCACGCAGGGCGAGAATCAGTTGCCCCTTACGATGCTGATGCCGCGGAATGCGTTGCTCGTCTTCCACGACGCGAATATGAAACGCCACTGCCGCATGATGCTGGCTGTCTGGATCGTACCCGTCGAGTCCAAGACCTAACATAATGTTGTCCGATATGAGCGATAAACTGTCATTTTAGCTTGATTCAAACAGCGCTGAAAACGAGTAATGTGTGCGCTCGTTAAGAGGTAAGAGAAAACAATGACTACTGCCATCCCCTCAACCGGTAAAGATCGCCTGCGGCTGATCGCCGGTATGCTGATGATCGCCACGACGTTGCGCGTGACATTTACCGGTGCGGCTCCGCTGCTGGACACCATCCGTCACGACTATGGCCTGACCACTGCCCAGACGGGCCTGCTCACTACTCTGCCGCTGCTGGCTTTTGCCCTCATTTCGCCTCTGGCCGCAGGCGTTGCGCGTCGTATCGGTATGGAGCGCAGCCTGTTTATCGCCCTGCTGCTGATCTGCGCAGGCATTGGTATTCGCTCTCTGCCCTCGTCCACGCTGTTGTTTGCCGGAACGGCGGTGATCGGCTGCGGGATTGCACTCGGAAACGTCCTGCTGCCCGGCCTGATTAAGCGCGATTTTCCGGGTCAGGTTGCAAAGCTCACGGGCGCGTATTCCCTGACGATGGGCGCGTCAGCCGCGTTGGGGTCGGCTATGATTGTGCCGCTGGCACTGAGCGGCGCGGGCTGGCATGGCGCGCTACTGTCGCTGATCGTCTTTCCGCTTCTCGCGCTGATTCTGTGGCTACCGCAGTGGCGTCAGAAGCACACCGCCTCGTTAAGCGGCGCGCGTGCGCTGCATCATCGTGGAATCTGGCGTTCGCCCCTGGCCTGGCAGGTGACGTTATTTCTGGGGATTAACTCGCTGATTTATTATGTGATCATCGGCTGGCTTCCGGCGATTTTACTCAGCCATGGCTACAGCGAAACGCAGGCAGGTTCCATGCATGGTTTGTTGCAACTGGCGACGGCAGCGCCCGGACTTGCCGTTCCGCTGGTGTTGCACCGGCTTAAAGACCAGCGCGGCATCGCTGGATTCGCGGCGTTACTCTGCGCGGTTAGCGCGGCGGGGTTCTGGTTTGTTCCGGGTCAGGCGGTTCTTTGGACGCTTATTTTTGGATTTGGATCAGGGGCCACTATGATTCTGGGTCTCACCTTTATCGGCCTTCGCGCCGGGTCAGCACATCAGGCGGCGGCGCTGTCCGGAATGGCGCAATCGGTCGGGTATCTTCTGGCCGCATGCGGGCCACCGTTGATGGGTAAAATTCACGATGCGGCGGGAGACTGGCGCATTCCGCTTATTGCTTGCGCACTGGCGGCAGTCGTGATGGCTATTTGTGGGGTGCTTGCCGGACGCGACGGAGAGATCGCGCCCGACTAAACACAATGAAGGCAGACTGAACAGTCTGCCTTTTATCCGCGAGCGGCGTAAAGCATAGCCTGAACGAGAGGCACAGGTCGACCGACCAGCGCACCGCGTTCGTGCTGGAACAGCGTTGCCACAAAGAATGGATGCGTGACCAGCTCTACCGCACGAATTTCACCCTGTTCATCCCAGCCCGTCACGCGCATATCGCCGCTTTCAAGCTCTTTAGCGAACTCAGGGGATACGCCGTAATTGCAGTGATACCCTTCTTCAATCTCTTGTCTGCCATAAGCCTTAGCAATCAGCGTATTCGCACGCAGTTCAATGGTGTCCGTTTGTTCCACCAGCGAACAGGTAAGCGGCGCGATCACCATTCTGCCTTCACTGTCCGTTTCAGCATGTGCCGCATCATCCCAACCCAAGACATTGCGCGCATATTCAATTAACGCGTGCTGGAATCCCCCGCAGGTCCCCAGGAAGGGAATACTGTTTTCACGGGCATAACGCGCCGCGATAAAGGCGCCATCGACGTTCTTATAAGGGCTTGCAGGAACCAACCAGATTGCGTCATAGCCGACTAAATCTTCAGGGCTGAGCAGCTCGGTGGTGGCGATCCAGTCGTAATCCGCTGTTATTTCCAGCACAGCGGCGGCATCGTCAATGGCCAGGGGAATTGCCTGATGAGCAATAACATCGTGGTTATAATCGCCAACAAGTGCAATGCGAAGCGTATCTTTTAGCGGAGAGAGTTCCATAAGAGGTTCCATATGCCAGAAAAATATTCAGATAACATAAGGAACCCCAGCCTACCGATCTTTTGCCCGTATCACAATACCTTAAATTGGAGGGGGAAAAATGTGGTGTTATAGTGTGTTAGCGTATTTCCCCCCCCCTTCATTGGACCGACTTAAACGCCATGAAAACCAAAATTCTGGTGAGCGCATGCCTGATGGGCCACAAGGTTCGCTATAACGGCAGCGAAAAGGCGCAGATTTCCGACACGCTCCAGCGTTGGCAGCAGGAAAACCGGCTGGTAACGCACTGCCCGGAGCTGGCCGCAGGGCTGTCGATTCCGCGTTTATCCGCCGAAATTGTGGCAGGCAGTGGAAAAGATGTCATGGCAGGGCACGCGTCTATCCTGGAAAGTGATGGCACTGACGTCACCGGGCATTATCAACTGGCCGCCTGGCTGGCGTTACGCGCCGCACTGGCGTCAGGTTGCAGCGCGGCGTTGCTGACGGACGGCAGTCCCACATGTGGCAGCGAGTTGATTTACGACGGCAGTTTTACCGGGCAGAAGCGCGCCGGAATGGGCGTCGCCGCTGCACTCTTACGCGAGCACGGTATTCAGGTATTTTCCGATAACCAACTCATGGAGCTTATCGCCTGGGTTGAGGAGAGAGAAAATGATTCAGTGTAAACGCGTCTATGACGCTGCGAACGAAGATGACGGATATCGGATCCTGGTCGACCGACTCTGGCCGCGTGGGATTAAAAAATCTGACTTAACCTATGACGAGTGGTGCAAAACGCTTGCACCTTCCAGTTCGTTGCGCAAAGCGTTTCACAGCGAGACGCTTGATTTCACCTCTTTCAGCCAAGCCTATCAGCAAGAGTTAGCCCAGCACGAGGACGAAGGTCAACGTCTCGTCGCGCTGGCGAAAAACCAGACCGTGACGCTGATTTACGCAGCCAAAAATACTGAGCAAAACCACGCATTAGTGTTAGCCGACTGGCTGCGGCACAGGTAATTTAATCGAGCATGAGTTCGTCGAGGATTTGCGGGGCTTCGTCAGGCGTCAGCGGCATCAGATGTTCAGGACGGATAAACGCAAAACCGTGTTGCTTATCGAAGGCATAAACATCACCGGTCACCAGCCAAAGTGCACGGTCCGCCGTAGCAGGGAGTTCCGTTATCACACCGTTGACGGGATTCAGGAAGCGCAAGCCCGGCTGACAAAGTTCAAAAAGCTCAACGGATTTGCCGATATTACAACGCCCTGCGGACGTGCGGGCGCCAATAATCATAGCCAGACTACCCGGTTTTAACTGAAACATTCTTCTCTCGCGATGTGCTAGCCCGAAGGCTAAGATAATTCCTAAAGAGAATTGTATCGCAGTCAAACCTTGGCTGTCACCTGGCAGGCGTCGGGTGATCGCGTCGAAACAGATCCCATTCATCCAGCACTTCACCGCCAGGCAGTTTACATTCGGTGCGTAAGCCCTGTGGGCTTTGCATCGGAACCCGCTCTCCGCCTTTCTTCACGCAGTAAACGGCCGCTGGATTTGCCATGCCAATTTGCGGCGGTTTAGGGGCTTCTGGGGGCGTGGAACAGGCGGCTAATGGCAGCGCCATTGCCAGCAACAGATATCGCATAACGGTGTCCTTTTGATAAACAGAGGCCTAAGCGTAACGACTGAGCGCTGTTTTCTCCATGATTTCTCCATCAATTCTGCACTTTTTCGCCCTACAGTGAGCGCGTTCTCCTTGACCAGAGAACATCATTCCGTAATCAAGATGTCTTTGCCCCGCTTCAACCGCGGGGCCTTTTTCTCACCCAAAATAGCAGGCACTTCTGCTGATATATTAAATTCTCTGTATTCGTGTTTTACTACGCCCCACAGTCGAAAAATTCAGCATAGCATGCAGATACTGACGTCTTCTGCATGGGAGTCTACCCACGTCATGTCGGATATTATTCTTGCCCGTGTTTCAGAAACTCTCGCAACTGAACAATCACTCGAAAGCCTGGTACGTCAACTACTGGAAATGCTTGAGATTGTCACCGAAATGGAATCGACCTATCTCACGAAAGTCGATATCAACGCACGCTTGCAGCACATTCTTTATGCCCGCAACAGCAAACAGATGCAGATCCCCGAAGGGCTGAGCGTTCCCTGGGGTGAAACGTTGTGCAAACGTGCTATTGAGAGCCGCTGTTTTTACAGTGATGATGTTGCGGAACACTGGGCGGATTGTGATGCAGCCAAAACGCTGGGCATAACCACCTACATGAGTATTCCCATTCATCTGGCGGATGGTTCGCTGTACGGTACGCTTTGCGCTACCAGCTCGGAAAAGAAAACGTTGAGTCATCGCGGGGAGCAGGTGCTACAGCTGTTTGCCGGTCTTATCGCGCATTACATTCAAAAAGAGTCGCTGGTCATGCAGTTGCGCGAAGCAAATGCTGCGCTGATCGCCCATTCGTATACCGATGCGTTAACCGGGCTACCGAATCGCCGCGCGATTTTTGAAAACCTCACCACCCTGTTCTCGCTCGGGCGCCATCTCAAGCGCAATGCGATCATCGCCTATATCGATCTGGATGATTTCAAACTGATCAATGACCGTTATGGCCATGAGACCGGCGATCAATTTTTAGTTGAGGTCGGTAAGCGGTTAACCACGGGCCAAACGGAGGACGATATTGTCGGCCGATTAGGCGGTGATGAGTTCCTGGTGGCGTGCCTGAGTAAAGGCAACAGTGACGTTGATAACGCACAAATTACTATTCTCAGAAAGCAGGTTAGCGCCTGTATCGCGGGAGAATATGGATTGGGAAACGTCCATATCGTCTACCCTGGTGCCAGTTTAGGCGTCGTATCTGTCGACCCTTCACACATTGATGCTGACGGTGCATTACGCGCCGCAGATGCGGCAATGTACCGCGATAAAAAAGAGAAAAACAAAACGCGCTTTCTCGCACTGGATTAACCCCGTAAACTCTGGCTGCAAATAAACCCATAAGGTAATGTCATGCGGATTGGAATTGTTTTCCCGGTCGTTATTTTTATAACGGCAGTGGTGTTTTTAACGTGGTTTTTTGTTGGCGGCTACGCCGCTCCGGGGGCATAAGTGAGAAAGACGACCATCATTATGTTAATCATCGCCGTTGTGGCTGTCGCGGGCAGCCAACTCGGCTGGTGGTGATCCAAACGGAAAAAGGCCGCCGGAAGGCAGCCTTTTTTGACGATTTCAGTGCTTAGCTTTTGATTTTTCTGTAGATAAACAGAACGACCAAGGCACCAATGACTGCGACGGCAAAGCTGCCGAAGTTGAAGCCATCGACCTTACCAAAACCGAACAAGGTGCTGATCCAGCCACCGACCACGGCACCAATGACACCCAGAATTACGGTGACGAAGAACCCACCGCCGTCTTTGCCCGGCATGATCCACTTCGCCAGAATCCCCGCAATAAGACCAAAAATAATCCAGGATAAAATTCCCATAGTTAGCTTCCCTCTCTGTTTGGTTTTTGTTACTAAATCAACAACACAGAAAAGGATAGCACAGGATCTCAGAAAGGAAATTTGTGATAGGTATCACAGTGTTTAGTTGCGCATTTTATCGACAACAAAAAAATAACCTGCCACACAAAAGATGGGGTTGCATCTTTTGATGAGAAGAATTATCTTTCTCATTACTGAATAGTTGAGTAAAACGCTCAGGTATTTAGTACGACATTGCTCACATTGCTTCCAGTATTTCTTGCCCACTTTTTAGTGGGCTTTTTTTTGCCAACGTTCCGGCGTATCACGCGATGGCCATCAGTACGATGCGTTACAGGACATGATGTCGCATAGCCGCTTTCACATCGCAAGAGCAAAACAGTGGAGTGGAGCAGATTCGCATGGCGATCACCCAGATGGCTCACGTAACTCAGCAAAACGCCGCGTTAGTTGAGGAAGTGGCAACGACGGCATCAGGTTTGAATAGCAGGTAAACTTACTGACGCAATCTGTGTCGATCTTTAAAGTCAAACAGACGTTCTGATGACGCTTTAAGGCAATTAACAATGTGTCCGGGAGCGAGCATGCTCCCGGATTCTTGTCACGAAGACGGTTGGCAGACGAAAAATCTCAATGCTGGGTAGTCTCACCGGCGCTGTGTTTGGGTCCTAACCGCCCTGCCTCAATTAAGATTTCTTCGATCAACTCTTCAAGACATTCTCTTCCGTGGTGGTCGCAAATAAGATGCACCTGCCGAGAAATCTCATCCGTTTTCATGCCGTCACACAACGCTGATTTCAACATTATGGACGCCCATCGTTTCGCTTCAGAATGAGTCAGCATAAGCCCTCCCGCTGGTTGTTACCTCTCTAAGCGTAGCTGGCCGAAAAGGGTTTGGTGAATTTTTATACCGCCTAAGTGTGACACTTCTTTTCAAGCGGAACGCATTTCTCATTGGGTGCCGCAGCTGTGAAATGAGCTAATTTTTAACTCGCTTTGAAACAAGATGAAATCAGACGCATTTATCAGAATGATTTTTAAGCCTCATTTATCTGCAGCATTCTTGACTCTTTCCGCGTGACCAGTGAAAATGCTGTATATAAAAACAGTTATCGAGGTAAGTATGTTTGTTGAACTCGTCTATGACAAGCGTAACGTTCAGGGTCTGGTCGGTGCGAATGACATCATTCTGAATGAGTTAACCAAGCGCGTGCATCGCATTTTCCCTGATGCGGTTGTAAAGGTTAAACCCATGCAGGCGAACGGCTTGAACAGCGATGCCAGCAAAAGCGATCGTGAAAAATTGAACCGTATGCTTGAAGAGATGTTTGACGAGGCCGATGCCTGGATGGTGATGGAATAAAAATGACGTTTTGGGGAGGGTTTTGGGGAAGAAATTTGGAGAGGCAATAAAAAAGGGAACCCTCAGGCTCCCGTTCTTGTATAACCCAGAGACTGGATTACATGTTCGCGATAATCGCGTCGCCAAACTCTGAACATTTCAGCAGCTTAGCATCGTCCATCAGACGTTCGAAATCGTAAGTCACGGTTTTGGCGTTAATCGCGCCTTCCATGCCTTTCACGATCAGGTCTGCGGCTTCGAACCATTCCATATGGCGCAGCAGTATGTTTATAGTTTCGATGCAACAGACTGATATTAAAATGAAATGCAAAAAAATCCTGTCACCTACAACAATCTTTGAGGGTTTTGTAAGCCATTGATAATCAATACTTGTTTTTTGGTTTTGATAACCACTTTTCACATGTAAGGTACAATTAATTATTAATGGAAAAGTAATAACAAGGGATTTTAAATCATGTGTGTTAATCATTGAAATCAGAAGGTTGCACCTTTTTTTCGCCATTGTTTTGTAAATTGAATTTGCATGAGATCAATCAGTTGCGAGTACTTGAAAATCATAATGGCGAAAGAATTTCTCATGATTTTTGCATAGTCGCTTCCAGAAGTTGCACTTGTCTATTTACCGAATTTTCCTATCCAAGCACAATCACACCGATTCGTTTGTAAGACTTAATCAGCGCGCTGCTTTTCCTTACTATCCTATACTTTCAGTCTGAATTTTGGCTGGAGGTTTCTATGTGTGGACGTTTTGCACAAGCCCAAACACGTGATGAATATCTGGCATACCTTGCCGACGAAGCTGATCGCAACATAGCATATGACCCGGAACCAATCGGTCGGTACAACGTAGCGCCAGGCACCAAAGTCCTTTTGCTTAGTGAACGCGACGAGCAGTTGCACCTTGATCCTGTGTTTTGGGGTTATGCGCCTGGGTGGTGGGATAAATCTCCGCTAATAAACGCACGGGTCGAAACTGCAGCTACTAGCCGAATGTTCAAACCGTTATGGCAACACGGTCGGGCGATCTGCTTTGCTGATGGCTGGTTTGAATGGAAAAAGAAAGGTGACAAGAAACAGCCATACTTCATTTACCGCGCCGACGGGCAACCAATCTTTATGGCGGCGATCGGCAGTACGCCATTCGAACGCGGTGATGATGCGGAGGGATTTCTCATTGTGACGTCTGAGGCTGATAAAGGACTGGTCGATATCCATGACCGACGGCCGCTGGTATTGTCACCAGAAGCAGCAAGGGAATGGATGCGCCAGAATGTTGGAGGGAAGGAAGCGGAGGAAATTGTTGCCAACGATTCTGTGTCAGCAGATAAATTTATCTGGCACGCTGTTACGCGTGCCGTGGGCAACCCAACAAATCAGGGGCCGGAGTTAATCGAGGCTGACCTCTGATGTACAAAAGACAGAGCAAACACGTCTGCTTTGAGCGAGAAGCAGACGTGAACATTATACTTTTCAGAAATTTGGAGGGAACACCAAGTAAATTATCCGTAACTGTACCTCGTTACGTCTTTTATCTCAGAGCATTTTCAATGACTCTTATAACATCATCCCCTTTATTCAATTCGATAGGAAAACCATTAACATTCAAAATTTTGCTGTTCATTTTTATGGTTAATTTTTCCTCCTCTACGAATAGATCAAAAATTTCAGAACGTTCCCTTAAAATTGTTTTGCAAAGTATTTTGAGTTCCTGAGTATTGGTGCCAGCATTTAACCTACGCATAGCAGGAGCCGCTACAGACAACAACACATCCCTCAATGAATCCGCTTCATTTATTTTTTCACTAAGTGAAGCAAACATAATGCACCGAACAATCTCCGGTACAAGAGTCTCTAACTGTGCTGAGGAAAGCGTATCTAAAAATGCGATTTCATCTACCGCTGCACTTGGTTTACCTTCTGAAGTAAATACATCTGATGACTGATAGTATGATTCAATAGCCCCCTTACGAAGAATGAAACAGCCAGCTACTTCTAGTAAGTCGAGCACTGTTTCAATTCTACGCTTTATTGCTACCCACTGGGTACTATTTGAAAGAGACATTAAATCTGAATCGTTTATACTAAATAAGGTACTGAAAGCTGATCTTCTTTTTGCTTGAATGTCATCAGCATCACTTTTGTTTACCCAGTATGGATGTTCCATCGCTTTTTGAGAAATATCACCCCAATTATCAAGAACTAAATTACAGAAATCACTATATACTGTTGTGGCAATTGATATTGCTGATTGAGCCCCCAAGATAGAGGCCTTTTGATCTGCTTGAAGGCAATCTGATAGAAAATAATTTGTTAATTCAAGGTTGTCTGCAAATGCATCAGCATCGGCGAGTATAACTGGAGTTTTACCAAGGAGCCGAAAGAATTTAGAAACAACTGGCATCTGGCCAGTACCTATAACAGGCAGTATTTGAGAGCCAGCAGCCTCTAAATGTAATTCTAATTTCTTGGAAAGAAAACTACAAATTAATCTATCTGAAGGACCTTCAACTAATAATGGTCGTTTGCAAAAAAGGGAAAGTTTATGCTCCTGACCTAGTCTCGCAACCAAAGCTTGAATTTTTCTATTTTGAAGCTCTCCGACAGAAGGATCAATTTGTACTGGAGGCGTTTCTAGATCGTGGCAAAAAATAAGTGATTGTAAATCCCCTACTTTTAAAACATTAAGCATTTCAGTTGAATGGGTTGCCATTACAATAATTTTCTTAAATCCACCTTCTGAATAGTGTCCAGCTGCCGATATTATTTCATTCAGAAGAAAAGCTTGTAGCTGTGGATGCAATGAAACCTCTGGCTCATCAAGCATCAATGCACCTACATCATCGTCATACAGTGCAGCCAAAATCCCTACTAGATGTAGCAATCCTGAAGCCTCTCTTCCGGATGAATATGGGGCACTCTTGTTATCCAGTCGAACAAAGACTACCTTTAATGTCCCTGCATCCCACTCAATGATTAAGTCTCGCTTAAAAAGTTTTATGAGGCGTTCTTGAACTTTTATTAGAATGTCAGCCCTTTCTGATAAAGTTTGGAAGTCACCATTTAATGTTTCAATATTATGTCTTCGTTGGACATCACCTTTTGATCCAAAATTTGCCTGATCGTAGTTAATGTGTATTCCTCTATGACCATCATAATCAGAGCGGTTTATCTCAAGCATTCCCATTCTTCCTGCGGAAAGGAACCTAACTTTTTTATCAGACAAATGTGTCGTAATTGATGATTTTATCGCTCTCAATAAATGAGTTTTTCCACTACCGTTTGGTCCAATCAATACGGTAAGGCCACTTCTCAATGTTATCGAGCGGTTAAAAGTTCCATTATGGCTTTGAATGGTTGTATTTAATTCAATTGGAAAAGTCATTTCGATCCTTGTTGTGCATTAAAATTAAAATAATGTAAAATGTCCGGAAGCCGGAATTATTTTTGCCTTTATCATGAATTACACTCACTTTAACCTAATTCCAAATTGACTATTATACAATCTTTTTCTAATAGTTTTAATACACTCACGGAAAAATAGAGAGGTATTTGTCCCCTATTGGCACAAAGCGGTCCTCAACAATCGATTCGACCTATCGAACCCTTAGCAAATCAGAAACACGAGTGGTATATCGGGGAGAAAGCATTTCACGTTTCATCTGCCAGTGCTGCTGTATACCCTGCCCAGCAAAGTAGAGCGTCCCTTTTCCACCTTTGGCATTTAGTTGATCGAGAACTTCCATTAGTTGCGTGCTATTGCATCGGGGAGCGCTCTCATCGAAGAGGTTTAACTGGGCAACGCCCTGACTGAAGAAATCACCGAGCATGATCCCCGCCTTCTGATACCGATGTCCATCCTTCCAGATGGCGTCCAGGCATTTAGTAGCAGCGTTTATAATGTCCCGGCTGTCCTGGGTGGGAGTTAGCAGCTTCACTGATGAGCTGTTTCCGTAATAGGGTTCATTAAGTGCGAAGGGTGACGTTTTAACGAACGCCGAGATAAAACGGCAATACTGATGCTCGCCGCGAAGTTTCTCGGCACCACGCGCAGCATAAGAGCATATTGCCTGGCGCATCAGTTCGTATTCTGTGACACGTTCGCCGAAGGAACGGCTGCAGACGATTTCCTGCTTTGCTGGTGCAAACTCTTCCAAATCAAGACAAGGCTCGCCGCGAAGCTCCCGGACCGTCCGCTCCAGAACCACATTAAAGTGCTTGCGGATAATCCACGTACTCTGCTCCGAGAGATCTAAAGCAGTCTTAATACCCATTGCATTGAGCTTTTTACTGATACGCCTGCCGACACCCCAGACGTCCTCAACAGGAACAACAGCAAGCAGCCTGCGCTGACGATCAACGTTTGAAAGGTCAACCACCCCACCAGTCTGCCGCTGCCATTTTTTCGCAGCATGATTTGCGAGTTTAGCTAAGGTTTTCGTCTGAGCAATACCTACGCCTACCGTAAGATGAGTCCGCTTCAGAACCGTAGCGCGAATCTCTTTGCCAAAATCAGTCAGGTCCCGACAGTTCCGTACACCGGTCAGGTCACAAAATGCTTCGTCAATACTGTAAATTTCGACGCGGGGGCTCATTTCTTCCAGCGTTGTCATCACCCTGTTGGACATGTCAGCGTAGAGCTCGTAGTTACTGCTGAAGCAAACAACGCCAGCGCGCCGGAACAATTCCTTTTGCTTGAAGAAGGGATCACCCATGGTAATTCCTGCAGTCTTGGCCTCGGCCGATCTTGCAATTACACAGCCATCATTATTCGAGAGAACGACCACTGGCCGCCCCCTCAGGTCAGGTCTGAATACCGTCTCGCATGATGCGTAAAATGAATTCACATCGCAGAGCGCAAACATATTCAGCCTGCAGACTTAACAATAAAGGTAACGACGCCAAACACATCGAGGGTATCTTCGCTGCCAATAATGATTGGGCTGTAGGCGCTGTTCATTGGATTCAATTGAACGGTAGGCCGAAGCTGCAGACGCTTGACAGTAAACTCCCCTTC